>JANTGF010000050.1 GCA_024763075.1 Bacteroidales bacterium
GTTCGGAGAGAATACCCGTTATGAATTCCTTCTTGAACCCCGATTCCTTAATAAGAATTGACCTGTACTGGAGTAATCCCATTGAAGACACCACTGAGTATAACAAAATTACAAATGCACGTATTACTTTGTTTGAAAAAGAAAAATGATAAGGCTGTTTTTCATTATTTCATTTATACTGTTATTCACTTCCTGCATTTCGGACTTTGAACCGGATAAGGATTTTAATGCCGGTTCGGAGAGAATACCCGTTCTGAATTCCTTCTTGAACCCCGATTCCTTAATAAGAATTGACCTGTACTGGAGTAATCCCATTGAAGACACCACTGAGTATAACAGAATTACAAATGCCCGTATTACTTTGTTTGAAAACGAAAAGCAGATTTGTGATACCCTCTGGCAAAAGGATTCTTCCCTGGTGCTGAAACATTATCCCACGGAGGGTTTTACCTATAAAATCAGGGCTGAAATACCCGGTAAAGAGCCTTTATCTGCCCAAACAAGCATTCCTGAAAAAATATTGGCCGAGCTATCTGTAAAACCGGATCAGGTACCACATTTAAACCTTGATCACAACTTGGAATTTACCGGTGATAATACAGGGGATTTTTCAATCTGGATTGTTGTTTTGGCTTATGACACAAATAATAAAGTAATTCAGGCACCATTTATTTACAGCGATGTTCTGTTTGCAGATAATATCAATAAATATGCAGATCCAGATAATCCTTATATGATAAAATACAAATATGAATTTGAGAGTTTCATCCGGTTTACAAAAGGAGTGCTTAATACAGGGAGCCATATATACTATATTCCTTTTATTGGGATGAACAAACCCGCTGTTGATCATATTTCAAGCTGCATTATCTCGGCAAGCCCTGAATATGATCTCTATAGCAGATCTGCATATACGCAGATATCATATGATGTTGAAGTAAAAACACCATTACTGTATCAACCTGTCCATATTTTTACAAATATTAAAAACGGACAGGGGGTTTTTGCCGGATACAACAATAATGAACTGATTGGTTTTGAAAAATAAAATGCAAAATAACAGGCCCCAATGAAAACAACCGGTTTAATCTTCTGTTTTGTTTTGTTTTCAATTATGGCAAGTAGTCAGGATACTATTGTCAGCGTGTATGGATATGTCTCTGATGCGGAAACCGGCGAAGTTCTTTCAGGAACACAAATTGTTTCCGGAAATACCGGGATCTTATCAAACGATTATGGTTTTTATTCCCTGCAATTGAAGAAAGGAAACATTAAACTGGAATTTCATTATTTGGGTTACCAAACCATTATCAGAGAAATATCAGTATCTGCCGATACAAGGCTGGATGTAAAAATGACTTCCGGAGTAGAAATTGAGGAAGTCAGCATTTCAGGGGAAAAAAAACAACAAAACTTACTTGAAGAGTATAAATTAGGAGAGTACCGTATTCATGCGAAGAAGCTGGAAAGACTGCCATTTTTTGTTGGAGAAGCAGATATTATGAAAAGCCTTCAGCTATTACCGGGAATAAGCGTGGCGGATGAAGGTTCATCAAATGTAATTATAAGAGGGGGGAGCAGTGACCAGAATCTTTTGTTACTTGACGAAGTGCCTGTTTATAATCAGAACCATGCATTTGGGCTGGTCTCTGTTTTTAATAATGATGCCATAAAAGGGGCAAATATTTATAAAGGGGGTATTTCTTCAAAATACGGAGGGAGGCTGTCGGGTGTTTCTTCCATATGGATGAAAGAAGGAAATCTGATAAAGCACAGGCAATCGCTTACCCTAAGTACAGTAGCAGGCAGTGTTTTATTAGAGGGCCCCCTGAAAAAGGGCAAATCTTCATATATGATATCCGGCCGCAGGTCTTTTCTTGATTTGTTATACTCAGGAATGATGCTGTTAACAAATACTCAGGGAACCATACCCGGATTTTCATTTTATGATGTGAATGCGAAGTTAAACTTTGTCCTGAATGAAAAAAACCATTTATTCTGGAGCCTTTATACGGGCAGGGATAAGTTTTTTATGAAAAATAAATCCAACGGAGAAAAATACAATTTGTCTTTTGGCTGGGGTAATGTAACTTCTTCTTTAAGACTTAACAGCATTCTTTCGGAGAAGTTGTTTTCGAACCTCACACTGTACTATTCCTTTCTGGATAACAATCAAAAAAACACCATTCAAACACTTGATTATAACTCAGTAAATACACTTAGTTCCAAAACAAATGAATTTGGGGCCAGAATAACTTTTGACTACAACATAAACCCTAATCATAAGCTGCAATTTGGTTTAAACACATCCTATCAGCATTTCAATCCGGTTGTAATGAAATGGGATGATCCCTCCCAAAACCAGACTACCTCAGGAAACAAATTCCGCTTGTTTTCCTTCTCACCCTATTTTGAAGACAGAATTATTTTAGGTTCTTTTACAATAATACCAGGTTTACGTGCCAGCTATTTCAATAACAATGAATCTGCTCATTTCAGACTGGAACCCCGCTTAAATATGACATTGCAGCCCGATTCAGCCAACACATTTATGGCCGGCTTTACCGTAATGAACCAGCCTGTTTTTCAATTGTATAATTCGGTGTATGGCTGGCCCATTGACTTTTGGCTACCTTATTGGGCTAATTTAAAACCTTCCCGTTCCTGGCAGGTTTCAGCCGGATGGAAAAGAAAGCTGTTTGCCGGTTCCACCATTACTTTGGAAGGATTTTACAAGAAAATGAATGATCTGCTTTATGTGGATCAGCCGGTTGAGAACCTTGTAAATGGCGACAATAATTATCAGCTAACAATTACCTCCGGGCATTCGTACGGGATAGAAATGCTGTATCAGTTTGATTATAGCAAACTTAACGGGTGGCTCTCTTATACTTACTCAAGATCTTTACGGAGTTTTGAGTCCGATCCTAATCATGAAAGTTTCCCGTTCCGGTATGATCGTCCGCATTATCTGAATCTTGTATTAAATTACAATCTTAAGAAATCAAAAGAAATAAGCCGATATTTTTCAGGCAATCTTAACTTCAGGTCAGGTATCCCCTATTTTCTGTCAACTCAGTTTATTCCGGGCAACGCTCCCCCACTGTTGAACAATTCTCAAAATCTCGAATATTTTCCGCTCACTGCCAATACACGAATAAAAAACTACTTCAGGTTGGATATCAGTTATTCTGCTAAAAAGAAAATAGGAAACGGTTCCCGGACATGGAACTTCTCCATATTAAACCTGACAAATACCAAAAACCCATATATGATTTATAGGGACAATAACGATGGGAAACTAAAACAACTGGTATTGTTTCCAATAATGCCTGCCATTTCGTATAAGCGTTCATTTTAGTATGAGCTAACTAAATATTTCAAATTTTATCCTTTATCATATTCAGAAATTATTATATGCCGTTCCTAACGGAACTTTCATGTCCTATATTATACTGAACCGGAGGCTTACGCCCCTGGCAATAAGATAACCTGCCTACGGCAGTTATGTTATTTGGATACAGTCCCTTTTCGAAAAGCATACATCATTATCATATGATTTCTCCTGTCCGGATGGAAAGTATCAACTATGAATTATCTGTTTACCAGGGAACTGATAAGTATCTACAGAAGCATTTATTATTTCTCCCTGATAAATGGCTTATGTGGGTTAAAATTATATATCAAGTATTGAGTCATATGTTTGCTGACATTTCGAACCTGAGGTAGAATAGTGAGAAATCTGCTTTAATTCTATGATTTCTCAGTCATACTTCCCTCGATGACAAATGGTAACGCCATAATATATTTGACATAACACCGGGGATGGCTAAAGTAACAGGATATTTACCAATCAACACCATCCAATCGGGATGGTACATTACAGGCAGGGATTTAAATCCCTGTTAATTTGAACGGATAATTAAATGATGGATGAGTATTTCGGATTTACCAGGTAAATATAATGGAGACCTTTTGCCTTTGCAATACCCGGCTTCCGTCCCATACCTGCAGAAAGTAAATACCCGGTGATAAACCGGACAAATCCAGGTTGAAATACAAAGAATGATCAGGAACAGAGAAATTGCGTTGCTGTTTGCCTGCAAGGGATGTTAGCGTGCAGGTCAGTCTGGAAAGTGCCGGCTGGTAAAACTCCAGGTGTAGTATTTTGTTTGCCGGATTCGGATAACACCTGAACAATTTATTTTCCGTATTGCTCACCGCAACAACAAAATCATAACAATTCGTAGAAAAAATATAATTATCCTTTGTAATCCGTACGCCATAAGTTCCTGAAATTCCGGAATAATACCAGTTCTTGTTTGCATCTGTAATTTCTTCACCGGATGTACAATCAAACCACTGATATGATCCTGCACTTTCAGGAACTGCATATAATGTATCGTTTGAAGAATAAATATGGTTCTCCGGAAGTACAAACTCACTGGTATAATATACACTGGAAGAATCCCTGAACCAGTTATTGGAATTTTCCATCTTCCAGCTTGCTGAATAACTTAATTGATCCTGTACATAATAGTAATCTGTTTTATTTCCGGTTTCCCATTTAGACAAATCCTGGTTCCAGTTATTGTATGAAGCCTTCCAGGTAAGTGATCCCTCCTGATTATAAGAAGCAGTGTCAAAGAAACCGGGAGAAGCCAGAACATTGTCATTAATTATTGCAGGGGCATAGGGAGTAAAAGACGTTCTGTGTCCCGCAGCATCGTAGGATTGTGTGTATCCAAAACCGGAGGGTTTCCAATGAGCAGAAATACTTTCCCAGTCAAAAATAAACCGGGACATCCAAAAGCCTCCGGATGAAAACAAAACTTTATCCCGAATATCTTTATGAGAGTCACCGGTCAGCATCCAGGCATTCTCCTCCGTGTTCCAAAAATAGTTGATTTCTTCACAATGATTCTCATCAGCAGTAAGGCAGGTTTTTACATTTTTAAAAAAATATATCCATTCCGTCTGGCTTGAGTTCATACGGTAGGTTACATACTCTTCCGTATAATTTATTGTATCATAAAAAGTACTGTCCATTCTATCCAGAGCCCACACCTCACCTCCCTCACTATACTGATAGATAAGACCTGAAGTATATTGTCCTGCTTCATTGTACTTAAATACTTTTTTTGTGAAATGGATCCAGTTACTTCCTGACTCATCCCCTTTAAAAATAATCATGGTATCCAATAATGCATGATCATTATACATATAATCCGACCGGTCTTTTTTCAACCAGGTTTTCTTATCGATATCCCAGTTGTATAAAGAGTTACTTTTAACCAAAGCATTGGAATAATATGAGGAAGTTAGTTTGTGAGTTCCAACTAATTCTCCTTCAGAAGGATCATAAAAATAATATGCATCCATTAATAGATTTCCTATTGAATCATGTGCAAGCTCCCTCAATGAGACTATTTGCCATAATTCACCCAAATACTGATAATTAGAAATGCTGTTTATATAACCAAAATCATCATATACATACTCCTGTTTATCTTCATATATCCATAGTTGTTCCTTGTTATCCCTTGAGCTGGTTAAAGTGCTCACGATTTGGCCATTCATATTGTAGAAAAAGATCTTTTTCTGACGGAGAGACGAATCATTACCGGATACAAAGAGGTAGGTATAAACAGAATCCCTTTTCAAAAGATTCTCTTCATTTATATCAATTCCGGGAAGGTTGCTCAGATCAGTAACAAACATTTCCGGCACCCTGTTATCCGGAAAATTCCCCCAATAGTTTTTAAATTGGCTGACAGACTCATAAAAATCATTTCTCACAATATTCTTTTGAGCAGAAAGAATGGAAACGGTAATTAAAAAAATTACCGGAATAGTAACAATTCTAATCCATTTAGAATGAAATGTATTTATTTTCATCTATTTGATATTTAGCTAACTAAACTATGTCTCCCACTTAATCATCTTCCAAATGGCCCCCTTCTTTAATAACTCTTTCAATCATTCTCCCGCTTTTCTTTTCCTTTAGAATTAATTTCAGTTGTCCATCGGGCATACGCTCCTTTTTTATAAGAAAATAATTTTTATCAAAACTTTCGGTCACCGAACTTTTTTTACCCTGTTCAATGCCTCTCCAGTCAATAATATGAATGGTCTCCCATTTTTTTGATTTTGAAGAACGATAACATGCATCCATAATAGCATTTACAATATATCCGTCATAAAAGGATTCCATGGGTTCTGTTCCGTTATCCAGCGCATTAAAAACATCATTAAACATGCTTACATACCCAAGTTCGTGCACTTCATCACCTACCGGGAACAACCAACCGGTATCGGACTCAGACTTTTCAGCAACATATCCGCTTTTGTTCTCCGCTGTAAACATTTCAAAGCCCGTTCTCAGAAAATGATTCAGCCAGATTGATCCTTCCGTACCGGATACTTCATCACGTAAATCCATTCCTCCCCTGAATGTCCAGCTAACCTCAAATTGTCCGATTGCCCCGTTTTCATATTTTACCAGTCCGATTCCATTATCTTCGGTATCAATAGGATGTACCTGTGTATCTGCCCAGCACATGACCTCAAGCGGTTTTATGTTCTTACCAATAAAATTCCGTGCAATCTCAATGCAGTGACAGCCCAGATCAATTATTGCCCCGCCACCAGCCTGTTCAATATTCCAAAACCATTCACTATGCGGGCCGCTATGCGCCTCCCTTGATCTAACCCATAAGATTCTCCCCAAATCGCCTTTTTTTACAGATGCCAGAGATTTTAATGTTTTTGGTGTATATGCAAGATCTTCCAGATATGCATGAAACACTCCGGCTTTTTCAACGAACTCCAATAATCTTTTTGCTTCACCGGCATTTCTGGCTAATGGCTTGGTACATAAAATTGCTTTCCCTGCTTTAGCCGAGAGTTCGACTGCCTCTTTGTGAAGGTTGTTAGGCAGTCCGATAACAACTACATCCGTTTCAGGATCATTAATAGCCGCCTCCATAGAAGTATAATATTCAGGGATATCCCAGTCTTTGGCAAATTTCTTAACTTTTTCTTCACTTCTGGAGTAAACAGCATGAACCCTGTCCTTTCCTCTTTGTTCATGAAGGGTTTTCGTGTAAAACATTCCAATCAGGCCCGTTCCCAACATGGTTATTTTGTGTTCTTTTGACATGGTCTTTCATTAATAGATTAGCTATTTAGTGTCTCTTAGAAACCACTTGAAAAATTGAGAGTTTTCTTAGAAGCACTATTTATCTAAAATACTACATTTAAAATTAAATTCAAAAAATCTGGCTTAAAAATTTGCTTTTCATATGATTTTTCAAATAGTGCCTGTAATCAATACATTTAGTCTTCCACACCAAATTTAAACTTCATACAAATACTATCTTCAGAAAAGCACAACAGATATTGCGATTTATCTGAGTAAATTAAAAAAACTATTTCAAAGCCTGAAATTTTCAAAAAAAGATACCTCATATCATATTATGTATCAGCATCTTATTCAAAATTAATAATTTTTATTAAAAAATAACTAATGAATTAGTTGTATAACTAATTTTTTAGTTATACATTTGTAACGAAAACATTATCGTCATGAAAGAACTTACTAAAGCAGAGGAACAGATCATGCAGGTCCTCTGGAGGTTAAAAGAGGCATTTGTGAAAGATATCATTCCGGAGCTCCCGGAACCAAAACCTGCATACAATACGGTATCAACGATTGTGCGGATACTTGAGAAAAAAGGCTTTGTTTCCCATCGTGCTTTTGGTAAAACACATCAGTACTTCCCTCTTGTCACAAAAGAGGATTATACAAAAACACACATGGGAAGTTTCGTTAAAAACTATTTCAGCAACTCTTTTGAACAGATGATCTCCTTTTTTGCAAAGGAAAAATCCATGAGTGTTCATGAAATGGAAGAAATACTGAAAATAATGGAAGGTGAAATCAAAAAACAAAAAAAATGAATGATTTAACAATTATATTAATCGAATCAGGTATCAGCCTTGCTGTATTTTATCTTATTTACCTTGTGTTTTTAAGAAAAGACACATTTTTTAACCGTAACCGTACATTTCTTACAGTTTCTATCCTGTTATCCGTTATTATTCCATTGATCCGTATTCCCCTGAGTTCCGCACCGGTTGGACTGGAACCTTTTATCCGGTTGGATGAAGTACTGATCCGGGCAAACAGCAGTTCCCCGACTGAAGCTTTCAGTAATATTGTTACAGAAAACCGGCTTCTTTCCATCTATTTTGCCGGGGTTATCGTTTATTTACTGGTTTTCCTGTACCGGATTCTTCAATTGGGTTTTTGGGCTCATAAGTACGGAAAAGGCAGTTTTGGTAATGCTAAAATAATCAGGGTAAGAAAGGACATTTCCCCTTTCTCATTTTTCAACCTGATCTTTCTGCCGGAGAGCAAAGGGAATGATTCCGGTGAGGACGAGATCATCTATCATGAAATGATACATGTGAAACAGCTACACAGTTTTGATATCATATTAACCGAGCTGCTGATCGCATTTCAGTGGTTCAATCCCTTCGCTTGGCTTTACCGCATTTCATTGAAGGAAATTCATGAATACATTGCCGACTCAAAAGTTATACAAAAGGGATATGACTCAAAAAACTATATGCAACTCATTTTAAATGAAATATTTGGTATTCAATATTTTACAATGGGAAGCTATTTTAATAATTCAATAATCAAAAACCGTATGATCATGATGACAAAAAACAAAAGTTCCATTTTAAGTAATCTGAAACTACTGGCAATCCCACCGGTAGTTGTTGCACTGATGCTGGTCTTTTCCTGTACAAAAAAAGAAGAAAGTAAAGACCTGAAAACATTGGATAACTCATCTGAGCAAGTAAAAACTATGGAAGCCTATGATGATGGAGAATTATTTTTCATCGTTGAGGAGATGCCTGATTTTCAGGGTAAAAAAGAGGATGGTTTCCGGCAATATATCGCGGACAATTTAAAATATCCTGAAATTGCTGCTGAAAACGGGATAAGCGGTAAAGTGTATGTAAGATTTATTGTAGAAAAAGATGGTTCTGTTTCTCACGCTGAAGTTGTAAGAGGTGTAGATCCGGTACTGGATGCAGAAGCATTGAGAGTAATAAAGGAATCTCCCAAATGGAAGCCTGGTAAACAAAGAGGGAAGAAAGTCAGGGTTACTTTTACCTTCCCTATTAGTTTTGTCTTGCAATAATGCTTAATTAATTGTAACTTGAACCACACTTATATATTTTAAGTGTGGTTTTTTCTATTAACCCGTAGTCTCCTATCTGTGATACAATTTTTTGCCTTTGCACATGAAACATCCATGAATAATTTAAAACACCCCCGCCTGAATGAATTTATTCGGACAGACAAGGGGATGATTACAGAAGCCCGACTGATAAAGTAATATTGGTAACGCGGTCTTTCAAGTCGGGATAATGAGAAAATGAATATCAGTTTTGGCGGTTCCGATGGCTATCGGAAATGACAAAACATAAAACATTGGCAAACTGAATGTAACAAAATTATAAACAGATGAAACATAGCATATTATTTTTACTCTTAATTTTGCCCCTTTGTCTTTTCAGCCAGACTTCCGGAATAAAAGATTCTGTTTCCATTCATCTCTTAAACCGGCAATATGACAAAGTCATCCTGTTAAGTGAACAGGTTCTAAAACAGGATAACTCTCAAACCTGGGCATGGATATCCATGGGACAGGCAAATCTGGCTTTACTCCGCTATAAAAAAGCACTCGGTAATTTTCTGGAAGCACAAAAAGATAATCCTGAAGATATTTCCCTGCTCTATGCCCTGGGCCAGACTTATTCTTCGCTGGGTGATTATAAAAAAGCAGCATCAAACTATGAAAAGATCCTCCAAACCGATAGCACGCAAACCTACGCCCGGGTTGAGCTTGCCAGATCATACGCAAAAAGCGATCAACACCTAAAGGCTTTGGGTATATACATAAACCTGACAAACCGGTACCCGAATAACTTTGCCTATAACAAAGAGCTTGGTTTAACCTACCTGAAACTTGACTCGCTTGATAGAGCTACCTGGTTTATGCACAATGCCATCAATCTCAACAATCGCGACCAGGGTCTCATTACCCGTCTGGCCACCATATACAACAAGGAAGGAGATTATAAGCTTGCATTAAATGTGGTTCGTTTGGGCAGAAAGTACGATAGCCTGAGTATTCCTCTGATCAGTCTGGAAGGTTATTGCTACTATCTTCTTCAGAGTTACAGTAAAGCAATTACCCTGTTTGAGCAGGCCAGAGAGCTGGGAGATAAATCCACTTTCACTGCCAGGTATCTTGGAATATCCTATATTTATGCCCGTAAGGCGCCTTCGGCCATCCCCCTGCTTCTAAAAGTATTTCAGGCAGACAGCAGCTCAAATAACTGTTATTATCTTGGGATGGCTTATTCGGACATGGCTTATTTCGGGGAACCCCAGGATGATTCTGCCTATTTCTATTTCAGCCTTACACTGGAATTAATGGAACCAAATCATTACACAAAAGCCTCGGTGTACAGATATCTGGCAGCAAGCCTGGTAAATCTCAGGAAATACAATGAGGCACTGAAAAATTACAAACTGGCATATCAGTTCGACCCTTCTGAATACGTTGTTCTTTATAGTATTGGCAGCTTGTATGAGTATAGTCTGAAGGATAAAAAAAAGGCAATAAAGTACTATCAGCAGTTTCTTGACAGAGCAGGTTATAATCCCGATGAAGAAAAAAAGACGGATAAAAGATATGTCTCGGTTACCAAAGTGGCCTATAATAGAATCATAAAACTACGGGAGGAATTGCATTTTGAAGGGGAGTTGGAACGGTGAAGAAAGATCCAAGAGACAAGAGACCAAGATCCAAGAGGTAAATAAATTTGAAGTGACTGAGTGACGGGGAGACAAGGTGACTAAGAGATTACCGGTGCCACATTATCGTAAAGACGTGATGCATCAAGTCTCAGACCTGGAATAAACGATGAACGATGAAGGTTGAACTCCACCTTCGCTATCTCTCGCATAAGCTTCGGTGGATAATAGATGAAGGTTGAAGTGACTGAGAGACGGAGTGACTAAGAGATTACCGGGCCATATTAGCGTAATGCCGCAATGCATCACATTTCTGCTTAAAGACACGAAAATGCTTTATTTAAAAACCATAGAAACAGGAACTATAATTGTCCAAACATAAAGCTAACATCCAGACCAAGTACCAAATTTCTGACATTTGTATCCGTAGCATTCCGGATATCCATAAGGCCCATATTGTAAAGAAGTCCGAATCGCCACGGGCCAGTCTCAATTCCTCCTCCAAATTTCATCCCAAGATCGGTACGGCGATATTGTTCGGGGTCAGGGCCAAATCCCTTATCTATTTCGAAATCTTCTCCAGTAAGGTTGGTAAATAATCCAAAACCCAGATAGGGTCCTCCCTGAAAATAGATATAATTTAAACCCGTATGAATTTTATAGACAAGTAAGGCCGGAACATCAAAATAGAAAAATGTTGTTTTATTATCCCCGGAGATTTGAATATCTTCCTGAAAACCTTTCTCCGTAAATATCAGGCCGCTGTTAATGGCAAGAGCATCCGAAAGTTTGAATTCTACGGTTAGTCCCACATGAAAACCCATCTGTCGTTTCGTATTCACGTGTTCCCCTTCATAATTATACCCCGCACCCAATATATCCAGGCCTCCGTTCACTCCTAAATGCTGACCGGCAACATGAAAAGTGATGGATAAAAATAATAATAGAACAACTTTTAAAAACTTCATTTTCTAATTGTAAAAATAATGGGCAAATATATCAAAAAAATAATCACAGGCTATCCCGGAACCAAAAACAGTCAAATACATGCTTTGTTCTACTTAACATCCGGTGGAAGGTTACGATTCATATGATTTTAAACCTGGAAAATTTCATTATATTTGAAAGTTCCGGAATTAATTGATCTTTTTTACGTATAAACAATTTTATTATGAGAAAAATAACACTGATTTCCATTAGCCTTTTTGTTTTCATTAAAGTAATGACAGGTCAGGATTTTATGAATAGTAATGAAAGCCTGCTCCCGGGTTTTTCTGAGAAAATTTCCGGCATGGACTTTAGTTATTCATCCACTATTCCGGGATATAAAAGCTGTATGATTGTAAGGGCTACTACAGGAAATCAATTTATGGAATGGAAAACAGAACCGGTACCAAAAAAATACAAACAAAAAGAAGTTGTATTTCTTTGGCTGGCCGGTCTGGGCAGTAATCTTGGAAATGCAAAAATGATCATGAACGTAAATGGGATAGAGGAACTGGAATTTTACACATCTCGTAAAGAAAAATGGGAAGTAAACAGCACAGGCGGTGTAAGCCTTAGGTTTGTCACAAATGCCGTGGACGGAGCTGGTGACCTGTTTGGTTTTATGTTTCTTCGGGTACCTGTAAAACTGCTCAAAAAGGGTGAGCCGGTTACGATCAGGGTTACCGGGGGTGCATCCGGCAGTCAGGCCTGGTATATGGCTTTTAAAAGGCCTCTTAAATCCGGGATTACGGTGAGTTCAAGTCCTGCAATTATCCAATCATCCTCAGGAAGCAACCAGGTTGTTGGTGTAAATATATATTATTTTGGCACACCGGAAAAAGGAAAATTGTTCATTGACGGGAAACTGACAAAAAAGATTGACCTCAGGTTCGGACATCAGTTTCACAGGATCACCATTCCTGAAATAAAGATACCCCGGGATGTTAAGTTCCGGTTTGAGAGCCCTTCAATGAAGGACGAAAAAATGCTTACCATACAACCTGTACGTAAATGGCATGTTAATTTTGTACAACATTCCCATACGGATATAGGTTATACACGGGCTCAGGACGAAATTCTGGCGGAACATTTAAGATACATTGACTATGCTCTTGATTATTGCGATCAGACTGATGATTATCCTGATGATGCTAAATTCAGATGGACATGTGAAGCCTCCTGGCCGGTGGATGAGTACATAAAAGTACGGCCAAAGGCACAGGTGGAACGTTTGAAGAAGAAAATAGAGGAAGGAAGGATAGAAGTTACAGGAATGTATTTTAATTTTGATGAACTGCCGGATGAACAAACGCTGGCAGCCTCCCTGCAGCCACTGAAAAGATTTAAGGAAAATAAAATTCCTGTTACTACAGCCATGCAGGACGATGTAAATGGAATTGCCTGGTGTTTTAGTGATTACTTTCCTCAAATGGGTGTTAAATACCTTAATATGGGAACCCACGGTCACAGGGCACTGATCTGCTTCGACAAACCAACAGCATTCTGGTGGGAATCTCCCTCAGGAAACAGGATGCTGGCTTTCAGGGCGGAACACTATATGACAGGCAACAGTTTTGGAATTCATACAGGTAATTTTAATCGGTTTGAGAACAATGTTTTGAATTATCTTCAAGAGCTTGGAGATAAAGGATATCCGTTTGATATTATCGCTATTCAACATTCTGGTTTCTCTACTGACAACTCACCACCGTCAACCTTATCAAGTGAAATGATAAAAAAGTGGAATGAAATATATGAATGGCCAAAACTCAGATCCTCTCTTGTTAGTGAATTCTTTGAAGAAATTGAGAAAAATCATTCCTCCAACTTACCGGTTTATAAAGCTGCCTGGCCGGATTGGTGGACAGATGGCTTTGGATCGGGAGCAAGAGAACTGGCGGCATCCAGGGATGCACATGTTACCCTGATTGCAAATACAGGTGGAATGTCAATGGCTATGGCCATGGGCGCTGTTATGCCCGAAGGATTTACACAAAGAACCGAAGAAGTAAACCATGCACTTTTATTTTATGATGAACACACTTTTGGTTCTTCTGAAAGTGTCAGGGATCCCTATGGAGAAAGTACCATGCTCCAACGAAGGCAAAAAGAGGCATATGCATGGGAAGCATATAAAAGAGCCCGGATAATCGGGGAAGAAGTTATGGGGCAGTTGCAAAGTAAAATTTTAAAAACAGATGTTCCCACACTGGCAGTTTTTAATACATTGAACTGGAAACGAAGCGGAATGATCACTGTTTACATTGACCATCAGATCATTCCTAAAGACCGGAAATTCAGAATAATTGATGAAAACAATATTGAACTTAAAACCCAGGCTTTTAGTCATCGGAGTGATGGTACTTACTGGGGTATTTGGGTAAATGATATTCCGGCATTTGGTTACAAGAATTTCCGGATTGAGTTACTGGAAGGCTTTGAGGCCCCGCCTGAAGATAAAGATCTTTCGGTACTTGAAAACGAATGGTATAAAATCACCATTGACCAGATAAAAGGGGCTGTTTCCAGTATCTTTGACAAAAGGCTGAATGAAGAAATCGTTGATACTGATGCTAAATATCCAATGGGAACTTTTATATATGAGCGTCCTGGAAACAGAAGCCAGATGGAAAGTTATACATTAACAGACTATAAGCGGTATTTGTTAGATACGGTTTATGTTCAGTCTATATCCAGAGGACCTGTATATGATGTGGTTCGTTTTGCAGGTGAGAGCAGGGATTGTTGTTATGAACCTCAGGGATTTAAGTCAGAACTTCGATTGTATCATACCGAACCCTTAATTGAAATGCATTTCACCCTTCAGAAAAAGCCCGTAACCGACCCGGAAGGTGTATATATTGCTTTTCCTTTTATGGTAAAGGAGGGGAAAATATTTTTTGATGTCCCCGGAGGTGTAATGGAAGCAGGTGTTGATCAGATTCCGGGCTCCTCCAATGATTGGAATACTGTTCAGAATTTTGTATCTGTCCGGAATGAAAAAATGCAGATCATTTTTGGCAGTCACGAAGCACCCTTAATGCAGTTCGGTGCTATCAATACCGGTCGTTATAAGGCTGGTGCCACCCCGGAAAGCACGCATATCTTTTCCTGGCCCATGAACAACTATTGGGTGACTAACTTTAATGCCGATCAGCAGGGAAGTTTTTCCTGGAGTTATTATATTACTACGCAAGACAACAACCAGCTAAAGAATGCTACCCAAACCGGATGGGAAAACCGGATTCCTTTTCTTTCAAGAGTCATACCTGCAGGAGATATAAAAAACCCATTAACTTCAGGATCAGTGTTTAACTTTTCGTCTGACAATCTGCTTCTGGTAAATATAAAACCGGTTGATCCATCCACCCTGCTAATTCAAATGAGGGAGATAAATGGCACACAATCTGAGCTTGAGATATTCCGGCCGGACAAATCAGGCAAATATATGTTACAAACCGCAGATGTAACAGGCACATCTTTAGCCGACCCGGAATCCAGGGTGCACTTTAAACCTTATGAAACAAAATTTATTAAAGTTGACCTGAAGCAATAATTGTATCCTCACTTCCAAAGGCTTTAACTTTGAAAAATAGTTCCTAACTTCACGGCAAAATTATTCAGTATGCCATTGAAACTTGAAAAAAGAATTATTGGTTTTTCTGAGCTTGGGAAGGCCTTGTATTGGCTTACAGGCAGTGACAAAAATACACCCACCAATGAAGTCCAGCTCGCATGGTTGGATGATTTTGAAAAGATTATAGAAAAATCAGGAAAAGTTAATCCCTGGTTCACCTCGGATTTTATTAAAAATGCCCTTTATTCCATTGCTTTATCCCTGAAAGAAGAAAACATAAGAAAATGGCTTGCAAAATATCCTGAGTTGAATAAAAACAGACAGGCAAAACGCATTGGAGTAATTATGGCAGGGAATATCCCATTTGTGGGTTTTCATGATTTTATTTCTGTATTGATCAGTGGGAATTCTTTTGTCGGAAAATCCTCATCCAAAGATGGCGGACTCATGGAAATGATTGCCGGTATTCTTACAGATATTGAACCTGAGTTTGAAAGACACATATCATTCAATCATTCAAAACTCACGAATATTGATGCATTAATAGCCACGGGGTCAGATAACAGTGCCCGGTATTTTGAATATGATTACCAGAATACCCCCACCCTGATCCGCAAAAATAAAAACGGAGTTGCCGTTTTGGATGGAACAGAATCGGAAAAGGAATTACATGGTTTAACGGAAGATATTTTTTTATATTTCGGACTGGGTTGCAGAAGTGTTTCCAAAATCCTTGTCCCGAAAGGGTATGATTTTAATCCTCTTATCAAAGTCCTTACCGGATTTAAGCAGGTTATGAATAATCCTAATTATTCTGATAATTACAGGTATCAGTCGGCCATTTTAAAAACAGCCGGCCATTCTGTAATAGATACAGGATTTCTGATCCTACGGGAAAGTTTCGGGACTTCTTCACCCATCTCGGTTCTGTTTTATCAGTATTACAATTCCGAAATTGAATTACAATCGTACCTGGAGACGGATTTTGACAAATTCCAGTGCATTGTAGGGAAATCTCCTGAAATGGTTCCCTATGGCAAGGCCCAATATCCTGAAATTTGGGATTATGCTGATCATATTGACACCCTGAAGTTTCTGGGGACATTAAAATAACCTTTTTATTGTAAAAATATAGGGAATATAGGAATATTTCGTATGAAAGCAAATGTACTTTCAGTCGAAGAATGAAAGGGGTGCTGGGTGAGTGAAGAAGGTATAGCGCGGAGAGCGTATGGGTTTAATCCTTCTCAATATCCATGGCGTACCTTATTGTCTCCTCCAGGCTCATGTTCCTTCCTTGATCCCTGTACTTGCCGGCTTTTCTGTCACCCAGCTTTTGCCGGGTGCCGGTGAGGTGTTTCTTTACCATTTCCTGCCAGAAAGAGAGTTTCATATCTTCCGGAGAGCCCATTCCCAGCGTTTTTGTTAACTCTTTTACAGCGCCTGTAAGCTGCAGGGCTTTTTTGTACCGGCCCTGACCGGCCAGCGACATGGCCACACCGGTTAGTTCTATAAAAGTGTAATGCATGTCACCAAACTTAGTGACGATCCCTAAACCTTTTACGTACTGTTTTTCCGACTCGTGGAACTTTCCCTGCATCAGGGCACAATCGGCCCGGTTATGATGACCTATGAACTGGGCAAAGAGGTTTCCCATTTCTTTCCCGGTCTTCAGTATCTTTGCAGCCATCGCCCTGGCATCGCTGAATTGCTTCATGTTGGTACGACCCTGTGATAAAGGGAACATGCTGTATAATAATACGCCGGGATCATTTTCTATCTGTGCCAGTTTATATGCCTGCTCTGCATATGCCAGTCCTGTCTTGTCATCTCCGTTTCCGTAATAGAATATCGCCAGGTCGGATAAAGCAATAACCTCTTCGTTTTTGTTATTTATCCGGTGCCAGATGTTCCGGCTTTTTTCCATCAATTGAATAGATTTTACAATATTTTTAACGTTTGTAGCTCCGGTGACCCATGCATAGCTACGCAAAGCTCTGGCTTGTACTTCATTCCCGCCATTTTTACCGGAAATGACCTTTTCAAGTGTCTTTTTTGCCAGTTTCAGGTTATTACTTTTCACCCAGAACCACGACAAGGCAGCAGCCATACCGGCAAACAGGTCAGGGTTACTATGCTCCGACCAGTTTAAAGCAGCCAGCAGGTTATCATGCTCAAGCCGGATCCTGTTCATCCAGGCAGACTGGCGGATCAGCCGTTCTCTCCAGGCCTGCTCGGCGAGATCACGATAGTAGTCATAATGTCTTTTTCTTAATTTTCCTGCTTCTTTCTCTGTTAATAATTCCGCTCCATACTGGCGCAATGTCTCAAGCAAATAATACCGCATTTTTTGGTCCTTGTCACGTATCGTATTGATCATGGAGCGATCCAATAGTCCTGCCAGAAGGTCAAGGATCTGTTCCCGCAGAAGGGATTTACAATAACATATCTTTTCAGCAGCGCTTAGGTCAAAATTACCTGAAAAAGCGCTCAGTCTCCTGAACAGTTCCTTTTCGTCCCGTTTCAGGAGGTCATAGCTCCAGTCTATCGAGGCTTTGACGGTTTTGTGACGTTTGATCGTACCCGGATCAGGTGAAGACAGTGCAGAGAACCGCGATGACAGCCGTTCCAGCAAAGTGACCGGATCCATGTACCGTGTGTGACTGGCTACCAGTTCAATAGCAAGCGGTATGCCGTCTGTTTTTTTGCAGATGGCAGCCACATCACAGAAATTTGAATCTGTCAGCTCAAACCTTGTATCACTGAGTTTTGCACGGTCGGCAAACAACTGTACGGCCTCCGAACCCGTTGCCTGCCCGGCATGAAGGATCTTATCCGGATCAGGCAGGCTTAAGGAGGGGACTCTGCAGGCCTTTTCCCCCCGGATATTCAATGCTGTTCTGCTGGTGGCCAGTATCCTGATCCCGTTACCGGACCTGACCAGTCTGCCTGCCACTTCAGCCGCTTCTTTCACTACATGTTCACAGTTGTCAAGTATGATCAGCATCTGCTTTCCACTGGTCTTATCTACCACGGTATCCATCAGGTCATGACCTGGTATTTCCTGAACCTCCAGCGTCTCTGCCACCTCTTTTTCCACCATATCACCGGTCTCGACAGGAGCCAGGTTCACAAACCAGACCCCATCGCTGAAATTCTTTTCCATTCTTTCAGCCACCTCACATGCCAGGCGGGTTTTTCCACATCCCCCTGTACCTGTAAGAGAAACCATCCGGTGTCCAATCAGTAATCCGGTAACGGTCTCCATTTCCACCTTACGGTTAATAAAAGAGGTTACCATCACCGGCAGGTTGTGCAGGTTGCTCCTGTTTACACTTTCTGTTATGAGATCACTCCTGGCCTGTCTGGGCGAATGGCCGTATTGTTCCCTGAAACACTTACTGAAATAGGAGAGGCTGTTGAAACCGCATACAAATGCGATCTCGGATATATTCATTTCAGAATTCTGTAACAGATCCATGGCTGACTCCAGTCTCACCTTACAGATAAACCTGTTTGCACTCATTCCGGAGGATGCCTTGATTTTTCTGTACAAACTGGCACGACTTGTATTCATTTCACCGGCCAGCTCAGACACCCCGAAATGTTCATTTTTCAGGTTTTTTCCAATGATTCCGGTAGCCTTAGTGAGAAACTCCGATTGTCCGGAATGGGAATGATTCATCAGCTTTAAACTATTGAGTTGAACGATTTTTACAAATTTTGATTCACAATTTACAAAAAATGAACCATATATGAAAAAACCAAGCTGCAAAAGGTGATAACTTACATACACAATTAAATTAAATTTTCATTATAAAACCTAAGATCATGAAAAGAAAAACTTTTATCTATGGATTAGCTGCTTTACTTTTAAGTAGCATAACATTTGCCGGCTACGCATCAAAGCCAAAGGACATAACCGGTGAGATACAGAAGTTAAATGACAAATTCAGCCAAATATTTGTAAGTGGTGATGCACATGCCCTGTCCATGCTTTACACAAAAGATGCCAAACTATTCCCTGTAAACGCTGACGTAATCCAGGGCAGGGAAACCATTGAGAAAGCAATGGCACCGATGATGAGCATGGGTATAAAAAAATACATACTGAAGACCGTAGAAGCTAAAAGTTGTGGTAATCTGGCTTATGAAGAAGGGAGATATGAGGCTTATATGGAAGGAAACCGGTTAATCGACCAGGGAAAATATCTTGTCATCTGGAAGAAAGTGGACGGGCAATGGAAGATATTCCGTGACATTTATAACACGAGCGTTCCTTTACCCCAGCCGGAGAGCAAAGAATGAATGAATGAATGAATGAATGAATGATTGATTGATTGATTGGTTTATTGAATGATTGAATGATTGTGTTAATGCCTCTCCTTCGTTGAAGCTTTGGAGAGCGAAGGATGAAACCAAAAAAGATTTCAGCATTTATACCGATTGGATCATACAATAGCCTGTTGTGGGTTAGCTTTTTTCAATAAATCAGGAAATTGTAGATGAATCCTGTGAAAATAGCTCAGGGAGCCCGGACTTTCGAGTCTGACGGAGGTAAGGTCTTGTATTTTTTCTTTTCATGTGATTCATTTATTTTGTATATTTAACAAGTTTCATTACAAGCTTTAAACTATTATTATAACGGTGTGCAAAAACATCCCGGCGGATTTTATGTACCCGCTTAAGGCCAAACAGGTAAATGAATCTGAAAGTTGAAATACAATTACCCTCACCGGTATTTAAACCATACATCGAATATTATAAATATATTGAAGGGTATTTGTCAGGCTCTTTCAAAGTAATTCCGGCAACCAATGAAGAGATGTATTTCCACTTTAATCCGGGCAATTATATTATTTCTTCCCCGGGGAAATATGCTGTTTTAAATCCCTTGATCCACTTCCAGGGATTACAGGGTTACAGCCAGGAAGTTATTTCACACATCCCTTCAAAAAGCTATATAAGAAGTATGGCTGTCGTATTCAAGCCCTACGGAATACAGAAACTTTTCAGGTTAACGCATGCTGAGATCTCTGCTTATGTTATAGATGCAGAAGAGCTTTTCAGGAATAGTTATCAGCATATCTGGTATCGTTTACAGAATGCCTCCGACCCGGGGGAGATGAAAAAGAGGTTGGAAAACTTTTTACAAAGTTTTTTGAAAAATAACCATGTACCCACCCTTTTTTTCAATCATATACTGGAAAGGATCAAGTGGAGTAAGGGCCTCCTTACCATAGGGCAATTATGTGATGAGATGCATTTGACTCCCAGAACATTGCAGCGAAAGTTTAAGGATGAAACGGGGATGTCGCCCAAAGAATTCCTGCAAATAACTCGATTAAATTATGCACTGAACATCTTGCAATCTGATAACAACCTGTCCCTCACCGAAATAAGCTACATGTCGGGTTATTATGACCAATCACACTTTATCAGAGATATCAGAAAGCTGTTACATGCTCCTCCCGGAATTCTCAAAAAAGAAAAACAAGCGTTGGATCGCTGTGATAACCGGGTTTTTATGAAGGTTTCTGAACAATAAATTTTGTCGCGTTTTTACAATTATTGATTCCGCTGGTACTATAGTTTTACATGATAAAATAAAACTCTAACAAAATGAGAACTATTATATCGAAACAAAAAAAAAGGTATTTGATCTGGTACATTGCAGTACCATTCTTACTTTTAGGTAGTCTGGTTTCCGGTCAGACCCCTCATTTTACACGGATAGATACAGGTGCGCTTGTGGATGAAGTCATTCGCGGAAGAGGACTGTATGTTGTTGATTATGACATGGATGGTTTACCGGACCTCTATGTGGGAAATTCAACCGGCACAGGTGATTATGGCTGCGGATCCGGATTCAACAGACCGAATCTCCTGTTCAGGAACCTGGGGAATGGCCGCTTTATCGGAATAAAAGACTCACTCATTGCCTCAACGATCTATAAACACAATTCAGGGAGCAACTGGGGGGATCTGGATAATGATGGTGACCCGGACATGTACAACGATGGAGAATTGTTCATCAATGACGGATCGGGAGCTTTTTACCCCGGCCGGAAAGTAACGGACCGGAATGAAGTGAATGCAATATGGATAGACCTGAATAATGACGGTTTTCTTGACATCCTTACCAATGTATATTTTGGAGGAAATTATGCCTATTTAAACCAACGGGATGGGACATTCAGGGAGACAGATGCCGGTGATTTTAATAAAAAAGGGGTCGGGGGAAGCCAGTCATTCTCTATGGCCGATGCCGATAATGACGGAGACATGGATGTTTTCGAAGCAAACCTGTGTCTTTTCGGGGCCTGCAAACCACTTGTTCCAAATACATTATATATAAATAATAACGACGGTACATTCAGCAGTCTGGATTCATCTTCAGCGCTGGTCAGCGAAGTTATGGTAACCCCAGGCAGCAGTTGGGGAGATTATGATAACGATGGCGACATGGATATTTATGTGCTGTCGATGGCAAACAAGACGGATGCCCTTTACCGCAACGACGGGAACCTGCAATTTACGAAAATCGTTCTCGATCCCGGGGAGGCCGGAAACAAAATGTCATACAGTTCATCGTGGGGCGATTTAAACAACGATGGGTACATTGATCTTTTTGTAAGTGTCGTTCCGGAGGGTAATGTCATTTCTCAGAACTATACATGGTTTGATAACATGTTGTACATGAACAATGGTGACGGGACTTTCCGACGTGTTATAACCGGAGCAGTTATCTCTGATGGGGGAGAACCCCATGTGATGGATGACTTTGATAACGATGGGGACCTGGATATCCTTATCGGGCATGGAAACGGATCTCCTCCCTGTCTTATTTACACATATCTGAATGACGGGAACGGCAAGCATTGGCTGAACCTATCCTGTGAGGGCACCCTGTCAAACCGGTCCGCCATTGGTACCAGGGTCAGGGTAAAAGCCGATGTTGATGGCAAACCTGTATGGATGATGCGGGAGATCTCGCAGGAAAACGGAGTCCACAGTTGCAATGGCCCAAGGCTTCATTTTGGGCTGGGACAAGCAGTACAGGCAGACAGCATTATCATTCGCTGGCCATCCGGCCATATAGATACTTATACGGATATTCCTTCCAATCATTTCTACAAAACCGTTGAAAATAAGAGTTTCGGAAAATATCTCATGACAGATTTGTAAACTAATTATTTTTTTGTCCCCGGCATTGCCAGGCTCCTGCGCTAAAGCTACGGCGCAAGCGTAAGGCTTGCCGAGGCCTCCACCAAAGGCTTCGGCCACCAGCGGACGGCAATGCACGTAGCCGCTATCGCGGAGCAAAGCCGTACAGGTTTTTACTTTTTAATAACCATAGTCCCTTTAGGGACGGAATATTTGTGGATAACAATAACCCCCTGGCTACAGAGTCCTGTCAGGGACGCAATATTTTACAATACATCCAGAGAAAAATACATTCATTTTCCAGGTAGGTTAAATGTTAATGAAAACGGACGCTGCATTCTGAAGACACACATTAATATCTCATCCCTAACGGGACTTCAGTTTTTTACTAATCGTCTTTCTATAAATATTTTATCCCCAAAAGGACAAAATAACGCCTAATTTTTCAACCCGGCACTTCTCTACCCTAATTCCGGATCAATGTTCTGTCTATTTTATTTGGGGTTTGTTAAAAATGCCTGTGCCATTTTTAAAAATAATCCTCAAAACACAGAATTTCCGGCACAACTGAAAATAAATTTACTTTTCGCATACAGGTTTATCTAAAATTTCGTACATTTATTATACAATTTATATTGTTTTACGCGTTCACTAATCATGAAAATATTTACTTTCAGAGCCATAAGCCAGGAAGAAGATGATTTCGTTCTGGAAATACAAATCCGGTCAGATCAAACATTCTTTAATCTGCATAAAAGCATCCAGAAAGAATTAAATTATGATGGTAGCCAGATGGCCTCTTTTTACCTGACCAATGACGAATGGGAAAAAGAAAAGGAAATCAATTTATTCGACATGTTTGAAGACAATCATAATGGGAATGAATTGTTAAAGATGGAAGATACCCTTTTGGAAGATGTACTCAGCAAGGTCAAAAGAAAACTCTTATATGTTCACGACTTTTTTTATGAAAGAGCTTTATTTATTGAATTGATAAAGATCAGTGAAGAGCTTGTCAATAATTATTCTCCTGAATGTCTTCGTCTGGAAGGAAAAGTCCCGTCGCAGATACTGATGACGGAAGAAATCCCAACGAATATCACTGACATTTTAAATGAGGAGACAGATAAAGATGAGGATGAAGATATAAGATTTGAATCCATCGATGATCTTGATATCTGATTTTATATGGATAAAAGCTTAATTGTCATCTTAGGGCCTACCGCATCCGGAAAAACTGACCTGGGTATAAGACTTGCAGAATCTTTGCAAACTGAAATAATTTCCGCAGATTCCCGCCAGATATATAAAGAACTTCAGATCGGAACCGCTCCTCCGACAAAAGAGCAGTTAAAAAGGATTCCTCATCACTTTATCGGAAATAAATCCATCCACGATTATTATAATGCCAGTATGTTTGAAACCGAAGCATTGTCCCTGCTGTCTAAGCTTTTCTCCAAACATGAAAATGTATTTATGGTCGGCGGGTCCGGTATGTATATAAATGCAATATGCTCGGGAATTGATGATATCCCCACAGTAGATCCTGAAATCCGGTTAAAACTAAGAGAACAATATGAGAAAGAAGGAATTGAAAGCTTAAGAATTCAATTAAAAATGCTTGATCCGGTTTATTATAACATGGTAGATCTCCGAAACCCGAACAGAATCTTAAAGGGTTTGGAAATATCTGTTATGACTGGGAAACCTTATTCCTCTTTTCTTTCACACAGGAAAAAGAAAAGGAATTTCAGAATTCTAAAAATCGGATTATTAATTGACAGGGAAAAACTTTATAAAAAGATAAACCTCCGGGTTGATGAAATGATCAGACAGGGCCTTATTGAAGAGGCCCGGAGGATGTATCCTCTCCGGGAATTAAATGCACTGAACACCGTTGGGTACAAGGAATTATTTGCTTACTTTGACAATCAGATATCAAAAGATGAAGCCATTGAGCTGTTAAAACGGAATACCCGGCGATTTGCCAAAAGGCAGATGACCTGGTTTCTAAAAGATAAGGAAATTCACTGGTTTGAGCCTGATGAAGAAAACAGGATGCTGAAGCTAATTCAAAATAGTTAAAGGATGATGAACCTTAAGCATTTCACCATAAGAGTTTACGGACTCATAATTGAAGACCATAAAGTATTGCTTAGTGATGAATTTCAATTGGAAACAAAAATGACAAAATTCCCGGGCGGGGGAATGGAATTTGGCGAAGGCCCTGCTGATTGCATCAAACGAGAGGCAATAGAAGAGTTTGGACAGGAAATTGAGGTTATAGAACATTTTTACACCACCGATTTTTTTCAGAAAGCACTTTTTTACGATGATCACCAGCTGATCAGCATTTACTATCTGGTTCGTTTTACAGAACCCATCCGGTTTAATTTATCGAAAAAAGCCTTTGATTTTGAAGAAATGAAAAACGGGAACCAATCCTTCCGGTGGAAAAAAATAAGCGAACTTAGTGAGGAGGATTTTACTTTTCCTATTGATAAAATAGTGGCAGGAATGTTGAAAAGAAGGATGATCTATGAAGGGTGATCTATGAAGGAAAATACAAGAACCAAGAACCAAGAACCAAGAAACAAGATTTTCTGAGACATAGTGCTCATTCGAAAATCAACATTCGATGTTCAGAATTCGAAATTTGATTTATTTAGAATGATGAATATTTATTAAGGAATGAAAATTTTAGAAGTATTAAATACTGACTTTTTCAGCAAACCCTAATTCATCGTTCAACCCTTATCGTTCAACCTTTCTTCCTTCTGCCTTTTTTATCCTCCGCAGCATTCTTTTATCTCCGTAGCTTCCGCTTAGGTGATAGCGTAGGAGGACTTACTTCTGCCTTTTTACTTCTACCTTTCATACATTTCCATTACCCTTTTCACAAATATATCCCAGCTGTATTTCTTTTTTTCCTCTTTTACATTTGCCATAAAAGTTTCTTTCCGGTTATTTTTGAAAAAGTCCACAATGGCCCCGGATATTTCTCCGGTATCTTTTTCAACCACATATCCCACTTTCCCGGCAGGAACGTATTCAGAAAGACCACCAACATTAGTAACCAGCATAGGACAATTGAAATTATACGCTATCTGGGTGATACCACTTTGGGTGGCTGTATGGTAGGTTTGAGTAACCAGGTCAGCAAGAGAAAAATAATACTTAATATCCTCCACGGGTACAAATTCATTAATGACCGTCACCATATCTTCCAGGCCATTTTCCCGGATGATCTGAAGATACTCCTCCGGATCATCATAAAACTCCCCCACCACCAGTAAATGAATCCCCAATTTGCGGATATCGGGATGAGCAACAGATTTTAACAACAGGTCCAGTCCCTTATATTTCCGTACAAGTCCGAAAAAGAGTAAATATTTCTTTTCAGGATCCAGTTTCAGGTAATTACAGGCTTCATCCCTGGGCACAACCTCACCCAGATTATCATCCATCGGATGAGGGGTGAAAACCACCTCCTTTGTATAAACTTCCTCTAATTGCTTTTTCACAGTCTTTGAAAAAGTAAGAAAGCCATCACAGGTTTTAAGAAAATAGTTGGTAAGCAACCTGTCAAACGGCCTTTTTTCATGAGGATACAGATTGTCCACTACGGTAAAAACTTTTATTCTTTTGTGCAGGAACCTGGAAATAGTACCAAAGGAAGGAGCCATAAACGGGATCCATTGCCGGAATATAATAATATCCGGTGCAAGTTTATTGATCTTTTTTGCTACACTTACCCAATTCATGGGATTTACGGAGTTCATCCACACATGAATATCAAGTCCCTCAGGAGGAGGACCGTCGGCAATCTGAGTTTTACCAGGAAAAAGAAAAGAAGGATACTGCATTTTATAGGTTACAATGGATGCCTCATGTCCTTCTTTATTAAAGGCACGACACATTGCCTCATTTATAACCGATAATCCACCCCTGATCGGATATCCGGGACCTACAATTACTACCCTCATAAAGATATTTTTTTTAATACATCTTTCAGTTCATCTACAACCAGGCAACCCGGTGGAACCTCCTCCTTCCGGAAAGAATGGCCGGTAGATACCAAAAAAACAGAACCCACTCCTGCCCTTATACCTGCTTCAGCATCAGAGGGTTTATCTCCAACAAGTATTGACTTTTTCAAATCTACTTCATATTTTTCAGCAGCACTAAAAATCATTCCGGGATTTGGTTTCCGGTACTTACTTGCCCTTTTATAAAAACCTATTCCGTGTACAGGGTGTGTCGGATCAAAAAAAACATCTGTAATTTTCACCCCATTTGCCTCAAATTCCTTATTCATCCACAAAGTCAGATCTTCAAAATCTTTTTCTGAATACAAACCTCTGGCTATTCCTGCCTGATTTGTGATTACGACAATCAGAAAACCTCTTGAGGTAAATTCTCTCAATGCATCGAATATTCCTTCTATGAACTCAAAATCTTCAATCTTGTGCACGTAATCCTTTTCCCTGTTGATCACTCCGTCCCTGTCAATGAATAATGCTTTATTCATACTTTTTAAATATGTTTTGAGCTTTTTGTGCCTTTGTATAATCTTCAGGAGTACCTATATCAATGAAATAACTATCAGACACAAATGCACCAAATTTCTCCTGTGAAACATACTTTTCAAGAACATCCTTTTCAAATGAAAATTTATCTCCGGAAGATTTATCCTTTAAGAAACTGTTTTCGAATAAATAAATGCCACCATTGATCAGACCGGGCCCTTTTTCTGATTTCTCTCCAAAACCGGTAATCTTGTTTTGTTCATCCATCAGCAACCGGCCATACCTGGAAGTATCCGGCACAGGTTTTGCAGCCAGGGTAAAATGATTCATTTGTTCTATATGATAATTCTGCATTCCATTCAAATCTACTTCAAAAAACGTATCGCCATTTAAAACCCAAATCAGCTTTCCCCTGCAATAACTCATGGCTTTTTTTACGGCTCCTCCGGTTCCAAGAGGCTCATCTTCCACAGAGTACAAGAGTTCCATATCCCTGAAAGAACTCCCAAAATAATCCTTTATAACTTCCCATTTAAAACCCACAGATAAAATAACCCTTTTCATTCCATTTGCTTTTAACCAGGAAAGCATGTAAAATAAAAAAGGAAACTCCCCCAGCGGAACCATAGGTTTGGGTACCTCCAGATTTAGTTTCTTCAACCGGGAACCAAAACCACCAGCCAGGATTATCGCTTCCATTTTCAATACTATTCTTAAAATAATCAGGTAAAAAACGCCTGAGAGATTCCAAAGTTACAAAGAATTTATTTGCCAGGCTTCGGAGCCATTTTTAACAAATTTTGGTGTCAGAACCATCAAGCCTTTCTGTTTCATAGCTTCAACAAACTCAACTTTCCGGACAATATCCACAAAGAACATAAAAAATCCTCCACCACCGGCACCGGATATTTTTCCTGCTTTTGCTCCGTTTTTCATGGCAAAGTCATAGATTTCGTTCAATTTCTCATTGGTGATTGCCGAAGATGCATTTTTTTTAGCTTTCCAGCCGCTTTCCATACATTCCACAAAACCCTTTAAATCACCTGTCAGCATCGCTTCCTTCATTCGTACTGAAGATTGTTTCACCTCGTGCATGGCTTCAAGACTGAAAGGATGCTTCATTGTAGCATTTTTAATTTGCTCTTCAATGATCCGGGAGGAGTCACGGGACTGACCTGTATAAACAAGTACGATGGAATCCTCGAGTTCATTCTTTATCCATTGCTTCACCCTTAAAGGATTGACAATGACTTTATTTCCACCCAAAAACTCCATAAAATTTATCCCCCCAAAAGTAGCTGAATACTGATCCTGTTTCCCACCTTTAAGTTCCAGATCATTTCTTTCGATATCAAAAGCCAGCTTGGCAATATCATAATCTCCCAAAGGCAACTTAAGCCATTCTTTGAAAGCATGAATAATTGCTACAACCATTGTAGAAGAAGAACCCAGCCCGGAACCTGGCAGTGCATCTGAGTAAGTTACCATTCTGAAAGACAAAGGCCGGTCATCAAGATAATCTTTCACAATACGGTTATAAATCCCTTTGTGGAGAGGAAGCAAACCATCGATTCTAAGAAAAGGTTTGGATTCTGTTTCAAATCTTTGAGACAAATCTGATGCAATGAATTCTATCCTGCTACTATCAACCGGTATAATAGTACAATAAGCGTACATATTAATGGTTGTACTCAGGGTACACCCTCCGTATTCTTCACTGTATGGAGACACATCGGTACCTCCCCCACTTAGTCCCAGCCTTAACGGGGCCCTGCTACGAATGATCATTTGTGCGACATCTTTTGTGCATCCAGATTCACCAGCTTATCAACCTGATAAATATTACGGTCTGTAGAGCTTCTGGAGATAAGTTCCCCCAGGAAACCAGTCAGAAAAAGCTGCGTTCCCAGTATCATAGCTACAAGAGCCATGTAGAAATACGGACTTTGTGTAACTAGAGGTGCCTTAATATGATGACCCATTAAATAAAATTTTCTTGCCCCCAGCCACACTGCAACCACAAAACCGAAAACGAACATGAGGCTACCCAGTGTACCGAACAGATGCATGGGTTTTTTGCCAAACCTGGAGATAAAGGTAATAGAGATCAGATCCAGAAATCCATTTATATATCTTTCCAAACCAAACTTACTCGTACCAAATTCCCTTTTCCGGTGTAGCACAATTTTCTCCCCAATGTTTGTAAAACCTGCCTGTTTTGCAATTACAGGAATATAGCGGTGCATTTCCCCATAGACTTCAATATTTTTAACTACCTCATTTTTATAGGCTTTCAACCCGCAATTAAAATCATGCAATTTAATTCCGGTCACAGCTCTGGCAGTACGGTTGAAGAATTTACTGGGAAGTGTTTTACCAATCGGGTCGTGTCTTTTTTTCTTCCAGCCTGATACCAGGTCATAGTTTTTTTCAATAACCATAGTATAAAGCTCCGGGATTTCGTCCGGATTGTCCTGTAAATCTGCATCCATGGTAATCACTACATTTCCCTTTGCAGCCTGGAAACCATGATGCAGTGCAGCAGATTTCCCATAATTCCTACGGAATTTTATGCCTTTAATCCGTTTATCCTTATCGCTTAATTGCTGGATTATGTCCCAGGAACCATCTGTGCTGCCATCATCAATAAAAACAATTTCCCATGTCAAATTTGCTTCTTCACAAACTTTCGACACCCAATCGGCCAGTTTTTGTAAAGATTCCACCTCATTGTACAGTGGGACTACTACAGATACATCCATATAACAGGTTCCTTACTTATTTCTTCTTTACTTATGAAATCTCATTTGCCGGATTTTCTTTCTTCAGGAAAATACCTTCAATAAGAGAAATAATCAATCCGACGATAACAGAACCCAGAATTGCAAATCCTGCCATAAAATATGGATTTAAGAACTTCTCCGTCATCTTCATGGCCATCTCAACCTGGTCCTCCGGAGTTCCCTTATCTAGCATTTGCTGTTCACTAAACGCATAAAGTTTTTGACTCAGGTCAGGGTCAATGAATTTATACAAGAGAATTGTAAAAACAGCGCCTATTATTGAAGCATATAAACTAATTATTATACCGGCACCAATTGTTTGCCCATAGCTTATATATCCTCCTAAAAAATTATCACGATAAGCTTTAACTCCAAAAAAGATTCCAATGACAATTAACAAATAAGAAACATATCCCAGACTTCTATTAAACATATTGTCTGTAAAATATAACAAGGCCGAGTAAATAACCAAAGCTAATCCAAGGATGAGACCCCAATTCAGATTTGCTTTCCATACTGAAACTTTTGTATTCTCCATAATTAAAAATTTATTGATTAATAAGAGGAAATGATTAATGAACAAATATAAGATTTTTGTTAAAATGAACTGAGTTTTTTATAATATTTGTTAAAGCTCTTAAATTTTCCTACTTTTGCCACCGGGTAAGTCTTATACGACCAGCTCCTGCTGAACTCCCCCAGGACCGGAAGGTAGCAAGGGTAGGCGGTTGTAGCGGTGCGATATAAGTAGCTT
>JANTGF010000051.1 GCA_024763075.1 Bacteroidales bacterium
ACACCCTTGCTTTCGGCTATGAGATTCCGGTCATTACGGCTCTCTCTGGATTTGCACCATATAGTGTAAGAACATGCCCGGCACACCAATAATTTGATCCCTCGGGGATCAATCCCAGCGCTGCCGCACGATTGTATCGTGTGGCAACAACCTATCTTTTCTGCTTTTTTTAGACTTGGTTATTAGCCCTTACAATAGATTTGCTTGTAATCTTTTAAAATCAACAACCCACACGATACAATCGTGCTGGAGCAGCGTTAACTGTTCCCTGATAACTGTTCCATAGTTTATTGTTAACTGATCTATGATTTTGAGACTCTCAGTCAATATTTTGAGATAATGAGTCAAAGGCTCTTCATTCGTAATGTTTAACTTCATGACGTTGAAATATTATTGAATAAATAGTGTGAGAACTCTGAGTAACTAAACTCCTTTAAAATGAAAAATCATTATCACAGTGTATCAAAACAGATCAGCATTATTTTTATCACTCTTTGTATGTTTTTAATCCAATCCGTTTTGCATGCTCAAATTCAAGAAGGAAACTTTGATTTTGACGGACGAAACAGGAAATACATGGTATTTCTCCCTGAAAACTATACCGATACATCTAATCTGCCTTTGGTAATTTATTTACATAGCTATGGCTGGACTGCCTATCAGGACAAAGACTATTCAAAACTTTATGAAGTTGCTGATACGGCAGGTTTTATCATTACATACCCCAGTGGAATTCCAAACTGGAACAGTGGAATTTCTTATAATTACCGTTTTCCTACTCCTGATGTTGACGATGTCGGGTTTATAAATGCATTGATAGATACACTAGATGAGCATTACAGCATTGACCTTAATAAGGTTTATGCCTGTGGATATTTCAACGGTGGTTTTATGACCTATAAGCTAGCCTGCCAGCTAAGTAATCGTATTGCAGCCATAGCGTCTGTCTCCGGTGTCCTTTCGGTCAGTACTGCTGACAGTTGTAATGCAACGCATCCCATGCCTGTCTTACATTTCCATGGTACAACGGATTATTATGTACCCTATGATGGAACTACGGGTTGGCTTTCAGTAGATCAAACTATCCAACACTGGGTGACTTTTAATAATTGCAAGAATAAGAACAGTTCAACTTTACCGGATCTGGATAAGCAATTGTACGGTTGAAAAAATCCGCTATTTAAATACTTCTACCCAATATGAAGTGATTTTTTATAAAATATACAACGGAGGCCACACATGGCCGGGTGCCGGACTACCCGGCTACGAAAATGAGGGAAATGTTACCGGAGATATTAATGCCAATGTGGAAATGTGGAATTTTTTTAAAAAATACAGCCTTGATGGTTCTGATACAATCTTAGTTAGTTCTATTCCCAAACAATCACAAAATAAAATGTTGTTGTATCCAAATCCTGCCTCCGATGTTTGTTACTTAAAGTCAATTTCTTACAATAAAAACTGTCTCATAATCATCTATAATCTTATGGGTAAAGAAGTGAAAACTTTCAATGCAGATTCTAAAAACAATAATTTAATACTAGTACAGGAACTTCCGGAAGGGGTTTATATATATAAAATTCAGGCTGATTATAAATATGTGAGTGCTGGGAAATTAATCATTCAAAGACTTTAACATCATTTAAAATAAAAAAATATCCCTGCGCTGCCGCACGGTTGTATCGTGTGGCAGTTATTACTTGGCAATGCGAAGGTGATGAAGGCAGGGAAGTATGACTGAGAAATCTTACAATTTAAGAAGATTTCTCACCGCCATTAAACGGTTCTAAAACGAACTATCCTTGGGGCATGCCCCAAGGATAGTTAATTCATTATTTACCAACTAATTAAAAACCCTGCGCTGCCGCACGACTATATCGTGTGGCAATAACTGATCTTTTCTGTTTTCTTTAAAGTTGGTTATTAGCAACAACCCACACCATACAATCGTGCGGGAGCAGCGTTAACTGTTAATTGATTCTTGATCATTGCCCCGATTTTGAGACCCTCAGTCAATATTTTGAGATGATGAGTCAAGAGCTCTTCATTCGTATTGTTTAACTTGTATTGTTAAAATATTGCAAATTAAATATAAGATCTTTTTGTTACTCCACTGATTTTTGTAGACAGACATCCTGAAGATAAACATAAATCAACAAAGGATACTGACAAAAAGAATTACTGCACATTACAAACGGCAGTTAAAGGCAGATGGCAACAGAGAGATATGAATTACAAATTATCAACTACTAAAAGAAAAAACTATGAAACGTTTAATTTTAATGTTTATGGGAGCAACGCTTATCTTTTTCAGTTGCTCAAAAGATGAATTCGTTGAACCGGAATCCGTTCAGGGTGATCAGGTAACCAACTTGAAAAAAGGAAATATGAAAGTTGAATTTACCGGTAAGGAATATTTTTATGCTCCTGGGGATCAGGGTGAAGAAACTCCTCTTCCGAATGGTAAGATCCTGGTAATGGGAGTTTCTGCAACATGGCTTGATGTGACAAATGCCCCATTGGCTTCCGGACTAACTGATTGGACATTCAATATATTGTGGGATGGTGCAGCATGGGCATCTTCAGGAAAATACTGGGGTAAGGGCAGGATGACAGTGAAGACTATTACCCCTAAACCTGGAGTAACTGATCCAACGAAATCTGATGATTTTGATATTGGGAATGATAACCGTGGAACATGGGATATAAATTTCCATGGAGATATTGTTGTTGTAGGAGGTTCAGAAGAACCTCCAGTACTTGAATTCACAGCTTACACTACAGGTGTAGGCAAATCAGGTGAAGTGAAGGGAATGGTTAATCACACGGTGGATGTATTGAATACATCCGTGGGATACTATGTAATCAATGGTTACTACCTGGATAAAAACTGCCATCCTAATTGGAGAAGGCACCAACATGGAGGGTTTTAACCCTAACTGATTAACAAGTATTAAAGAATGAAATCTGAATTGTTTTACAACCATTTACTCCCAGCGCTGCTGCACGATTGTATCGTGTGGCAGTTATTACCTGGCGAAGCGAAGGCAATGAAGACAGGGAAGTATTACTGAGAAATATAATAATTTAAGAAGATTTCTCACCATCGTACCTCAGGTTCGAAATGACAGCCTACACATGGCTTGACACTAATTGTAAGTTTACCGGTTACTAATGTAAACAGTAGGCTGCATATTCCCGAGGGCAGAAAGTTCCTGCTTTCTGCCCCTGCAGGAAAGGGAATGAGCTAACAAATTAAAACGAACTATCCTCGGGGCATGCCCCAAGGATAGTTAATTCATTATTTACCAACTAATTAAAAACAAGAAACCATGAAAAAGCTAATTTTATTATTTCTGGGAGTTGCCCTTCTATTATCCGGCTGCTCCAAAGATAATTGTACGGCGCCCCAGGCAACTGATTTTTCCGGTACCTCAACTTGGGTTGCCGATGTTGACCCGAGTACCCTCACGATGCTGGACGGAGGCAGAATGCTGATCGAAGATCAGATAGGTGAATGGTATGATTCTTCAGATGAGAAACTGGTTACAGGGAAATCCATCTGGACGGTCAACTGGCTGTTGGAACCCGATTGGAGCAGTGCAAAGTTATGGGGGACGGCAAAGATATACGTAGGGGTTCCCTCAGGAGGTAGCGCAGAAGCTGCTACGGGAATATGGGAACTCACCTGGGAAGGACAATTAACCGAAGGTGTATTCGATCCTGAAATACAATTTCTGAGTGAAGGAATCATCTCGGTTACAGCCAATGGTTACGGGACATCAGGTGATGTAATGGGGAAACATGCAAACTGGACCTATACCATGAATATTAAACAAGGCTTTGTTTATAATCTTACCGGTTCTTTTCTTTGATCATTTATAATACCAGTGCTGCTGCACGATTGTATCGTGTGGCAGTTAATACATGGCGAAGCGAAGGCAATGAAGGCAGGCAAGTATGACTGAGGAATCTTATAATTTAAGAAGATTTCTCACCATCGTACCTCAGGTTCGAAATGACAGCCTACATATGACTGGATATTAGATAACCGGTCCTTATCGCTGCTGCGCTGCCGCACGATTGTATCGTGTGGCAATTAGGACTCTACAAATACCATGGAAAATAAATAAATATCGTTAAATAATCGTATTCAGAAATTTCGTAAACAAATAATAAGAGTATGTCATGTTAAAGTTTAAGAATGTATTTTTTATCGTAACATTTTCTTCTCTGCTTCTGTGCCTGTCTTTATCCTGCAGAAAAGAGTCCGTATTACCGAAAAACGAACCGGATAAAGTTACGGATGCAGATGGTAACGTTTACCAGACAATTAAAATAGGCAACCAGTGGTGGATGAAGGAAAATCTGAAAGTCACCCATTACCGCAACGGCGATCCCATACCTGATATAACAAACGGTCTGGCATGGGGAAATCTCACTTCCGGTGCATACTGTGATTATAATCATGATACTTCCAATGTTTCCACCTACGGCAGGTTGTACAACTGGTATGCCGTGAACGACAGTCGTAATATCGCTCCTCCGGGCTGGCACGTCCCTACGGATGATGACTGGAAAGAACTGGAGATCTTTCTGGGGATGAGCAATGCAGATGCGGATAAGGATGACCAGTATCGTGGAAGCACAGGAAATAAATTAAAGGCTACGAGTGGCTGGCAAAGAGATGGTAACGGAACAAATGAAAGCGGTTTTACAGCCCTTCCTGCCGGTTTCCGCTCCGGGGAAGTACTCATGGACATCAATGATGCTCCGTTCCAACGGCTGGGTGACTATACTTTTTTTTGGTCCGGCACCAGTGCACAGTCAGAGGAATACAGCAATTGTGAATGTGCCTGGAACCGTTACCTGGATGCTTTCGGTTCAGGTGTCGGGCGCTATGCCGATACAAAAGGCCAGGGTTGCAGTGTACGGCTGGTCAGGGATAAATGAGAGTTAAAATGTAGTTAAAAGGAAATCACCTCACCACCATCATCTTTACGAAAGTATCCAGATATTCTGTCTTCACTCTTATAAAGTAAGCCCCTGCCGGCAGGCTGGACACATCTACCTGCAGTGTGTATTCTCCCGTCTGTAGCCGTCTGTCACCAAGCATCCTGATCTCTCTTCCCTGCATGTCATACAGTTCTATCCTCACCTCTCCCGGAACAGGGATGCTGTAACTGAGAGCAGTAATATTATCCGCAGGATTGGGTTTTACTGTGACACGTATCGGCGGGCCGGAATATTGTTCCTCACTGAAACTACTTCCTTCCACTGCTTTTGCCAGAAAAAAATTGTTGTATCCTGTTTGATCAAACGCTGCCTGACCTGCGATCAACTGCCCCCTGAATTCTCCGGCCAGGTAATAATTATTTCCTGCATCTGCCGCGCAACCTATCGGATCAGCAGTGATACTACCTCCGGCAGCAAGCCCCCGGTCAAATGATCCGGTGCTGTCCAATACGGCCAGAAAAACATTCTCTGTTGCCACCGCATCCAGCCGGATCGCACCCAGTCTGAGAGAGTCCATGAATTCTCCGCTGAAAATAATGTTGTCTTCTTTATCACAATCCAGATATCTGGAAGGAAAACGGGCTCCGGACAATTTGAATGCCTGAGCCCAGATAAAACCCTCTCCCGGTTTATACCGTACCAGAAAAGTATTTTTGCCTCCTCCTGACCACAGCGTGGTATCTCCGATCGTAATCTCCGAAATATAAGATCCGGTCAAATAAACATTCATATGCTTATCCACAGTCATGTCTTCAATAGCCCCAACATTTTTCCCGCCGCCCTGGACAAACTCCACCATTTTTCCGTTTGTTTTATAACGGGCAATAAAAAGATCATTATTCTCAGCAGGTGTTGCTGTCACCGTATCAAATTCAGCGGTTGAGGTAAAGGTTCCTGTGATGAACAGGGCATCATTCACCACCTTGATACCAGAGCCGTAGTCATTTAATATTCCCCCGGCACTTTTAGCCCACCGGCATACGCCGGAAGAATCATACTTTGCAAAAAAGATATCCCAGTTACCAAAACGGGGAACAGAATGATCGCCAAAATCAGCTGACCAGCCTATTTCGCCAATGACATATACATTACCGGAATCATCCGCTGCCACAGAATGGCTAAAATCCATGCCATTGCTACCTCCGCTGACAGCCCATTGCAGATTCCCCTCCAGGTCATATTTTACCAGGAAAACATCACTTACGTTTTCTCTGCGCGAAACGATCGTATCAACATCAAAGATCAAAGTATCATTAAACTCACCCGTTACATAAACATAATTACCAGCAACACATATATTTTCCGGCATACCATTTCGTGAAAGAATGTTATATTTTACTCTGCCGGTACGCACCCAACGAAAATTTCCCTCCGGGTCAAAAGAAGCAGTAAAGAAATCATTTCCTATGGCAGAGATGATCGTATCCCCAAAAAAAACACAGGTATCTGCAAAATATCCGGTAATGTATATATTCCCGGTACTGTCAGCTGCCAATGATCTTATATGTTCATAAGAACTCCCGTTTGTTACAGCCCATTTCCAGGCATACTGTGCAGGGAGAGTGAAGGAAAAAAAGAAAAAGGCTGCTAGCGTCAGTAAAACATATTTTTTTTTCATGACAGAAGACTTATGAAGGTTCGTATTTTTTTTAATACCAATTTACAACAAAAACCAAAGAATGTCAAGAAAAAATTGTATGATTATAATTAAAACCTGCTGTTTTATACGTCCTGACCTACTAATATCCACATCATGTGTCAGTTTCCCAGCGCTGCCGCACGATTATATCGTGTGGTAGTTATTACCTGGCTATGCGAAGGCGATGAAACCAGGGAAGTATGACTGAGAAAACTTATAATTTAAGAAGAATTCTCTCCGTCATACCTCAGGTTCGAAATGACAGCCTACATATGGCTTGATACTGGATATCCTGTCCACTGTGCTACCACATGATTGTATTGTGTGGCATTCCTTAATTAGTGCTTCTAAGAAAACTCTTAATTATTCAGGTGGCTTCTTAGAAGACGCCAAAGACAAGGCTTTCGAATCTTTGAAAATCAGGGAGTTTACTTTTGTAAATGACCGTTTTCAAAATGAGAATAACGCAGTATTTGGCGTTTTCTAAGAGACACTAATTAAATTGGCGGACGACCTCAGGGGGTGGAGCTGGTAAAACCGGACAGCGCCCGGCAATAGCAGAACCTCTTGAACTCTGGTTTAAGGTAAACCTCTAATCATCTGAAGAATAGGTCAGAGAATTATCATGCCAAAAAATTAATATGGACTTCTCCTGAAAAAAGCCTCATTGAAAATAATTTTCTGAAAATAGAGTTTATAGTGGTAGTTTTGTATTTTTGGGCCTTCAATAGTCTGTTTTCCTTTGTAATCCGGAGAGTATCAGGAACCCGATTAATAAATAATGACAAAAAAAAACCTTTATAAATTTCTCTTGCCGGTTCTCTTTATCCTGTCATTAAGTCATCGGGAATCCATGGCACAGATAAATATTCAAAACCTTATCAATCAGGGGCAAAGAAGCCTGTTCAGAAATGATAATGCAGATGCCATCCGCAAATTTAATCTGGCTATCAAAATAAATCCCGAGCTTTTTCAGCCTTATTTTTTCAGAGGGCTAGCTAAATACAACCTGGGTGATTACGTTGGTGCCCGCTCTGACTTTTCCAAAGCCGTTAGCCTGCATCCTTATTTTACACATGCCTATCACTACCGGGGAATTACGGAAGAAAGGCTGAACAACTACCACAGTGCCATGGAAGATTACAATGCCGCACTTAAAATTGACCCGGTAAACCCTGATATATATGCAAGCAGGGGCTTTACCCGCATGCTGATGAACGATACTACCGGTGCCCTGGAAGACTTTAACGAAGCCATCCTGCTGAATCCGAATAACTACCAGGCTTATCTGAACCGCAGTCTTATCTGGTCCATGAAAAAAGAATTTGACAAGGCGCTGGACGATTGCAGCAAAGCCATCGGCATCAACAAATACAACATTGAGGCCTTTTTCAGAAGGGGAATTATCTATTATTACAAGGGAGACATGGACAAAGCCATCCATGATTTTGATTTTATGATCAAAGTGGATTCCACAAATTCCAGAGCCTATTATTACCGGGCATTGGCCAGGTATAAAAAAGAGGACCTGAAAGGAGCCATGGAAGATTATGATAAAGTACTGGGGCTGGACCCGCTAAATGCTCTTACATATTATAACCGGGCCATCCTGAAAACACAAATCGGGGATAAAGAGGGTGCCATTGATGATTATGACAGGGTGATTGAATTAAACCCCAACAATATTTTTGCCTGGTTTAACAGGGCCGGAGTAAAAATGGATATGGGTGAATTATACAGTGCCATTGATGACCTTTCAAGGGTAATAGAAATTTATCCCGGTTTTACCCAGGCTTACCAGAACAGGGCTGTTGCAAAAAACCAGCTGAATGACTATGCGGGTGCTATGGAAGATCAGGCGATGGCAGAAAAAATTGCTCAGGATACATTACTGCAAAGCAGAATAGCAAGAATTGATTCAAACTATTTTAACAAGATCATTGAACTCAAAGCAAATTTTGATAATGGCAATTTTTCGGATGAGGGCCTGGCTTCTTTGAATGCATCGGTAAAAATGAAACCTGTTTTCCTGATTTCTTTCACGAAAACTTTTAATAAAGAGTTTGAATACAGTGATTTAAGAGGGATAAATAAATCAAGTGACGGCTCCTGGTATCTGGATATGATTCCCATGGACCAATTGGATAATATCCCTGAGAACCTGAATGAGGAATCGGTAAGCAAAGCTTTTAAATTAAAAAAGAATTCATTCCGGAACTATTTTATTCTGGCTACACTTTATGGTTACGAACACGATTTCAATAAAGCATTTAACCTGTTTGAACAGGCCCTGAAAAAAAGTCCGGACAATTACCTGGTTTATTTCAATATGGCGGGTTTAAAATACAAGCTGCTTGAGTTGCTTAGTTCCATCGATAGTAAGGATGACTTTTTGGTGGTGGAGGACCGGAAAAAGGAGTCGAAAAGAACACTTGAACAGAACAACAAGGATTATCTGGAAATCCTTCACCTCTACGACCGTGCACTGATACTGAACCCTCAGTTCAGTCTGGCATATTTCAATCGTGCTTACATCAAAAGCCTAATGAACGACCTTTCCGGAGCGGTCATGGATTATCAACAGGCCGTTTCCCTGGATCCTGATCTTGCAGCAGCTTTTTTTAACCGGGGATTGATCTATATTTATATGAATGATATGGACCATGGCTGTGAAGACATCAGCAAAGCCGGGGAGTTAGGTCTGGAAGAATCCTATTTTGTGATTAAGAAATATTGCAGGTAAACAGGACAAAAGACAGGGAACAGTTGGCATTGAACAGGAAACAGTCGAATAAGGGAAAGTTCATATGAAGAATTTGAAAGAAACAAAGAATCAAGAATCAAGATCCAAGATCCAAGAACAAATAAACTCCATAACGAAATATTAAATAATGAATGTTAAATAAAAAATGAAAAAGTTCGTAGTGCCCTAGGAATAAAATATTTGTAACCTACCAAGTCATAAATTCTTTAAAAGTGCCGTAGGTACGGCATGAATATAGTAGAGATATGATGTTTATCAAAAAAAGAAGCGCGGAAGCAAAGCAATTTGAAAATTTGATGATTTGATGATTTGAAAATGTTGTGGTAGTTATGCAGAATAAATTGTCCACTGGCTGAGCCTGTCGAAGCCAGTTTCACGAATGAACCATAATCCAGGATCCAGGAAACAAATAAACCCCATAACGAAAATATTAAATAATGAATGTTAAATAAAAAATGAAAAAGTTAGTTGCGCCGTAGGTGCATAATATTTGTAGCCTACCAAGTCATAAATTATTCAAAAGTGCCGTAGGTACGGCATGAATATGGTTAAAATATGAAGGTTGACCAAAAAAAGAGCCAGGAACCATAGTGATTTGAAAATTTGATGATTTGATGATTTGATGATTTGAAAATGATGTGGTAGTTATGCAGAATAAATTGTCCGCTGGCTGAGCTTATCGAAACCAGAAAGCTGGAAAGAAAACGGAAGTTACATATTCATTTTAAGCATTTAGTTCATTTTAGGTACTTTAAATTTTAGGCATTCTTTAAGGACAAGTTGTGTTTCAAAATTTTTGTACTTTCGGAGAATTTAAAAAATCTAACTTTTATGCTATGAAAAAACCTGGTTTACTCATATTTTTTTCTCTTCTGTATATGTCAACATTCAGCCAGACCGATAAAGACACTGACCTTGTGCTATGGTATAAAACTCCCGCAGCGAACTGGAATGAGGCCCTTCCTGTCGGAAATGGGAAGCTGGGAGCCATGATTTTTGGTGGCATAAACGAAGAAAGACTCCAGTTGAATGAAGAATCGGTATGGACACGGAACGGAAAAATAGAAGATAAAAAAGTTGCTAAAAAGTACATTCCTGAAATCCGAAAAATGCTTTTTGCCGGAAAGATTACAGAAGCTCAGAAGCTCACCATCGACAAAATATTATCTCCCCGGTTGCCAACGGGAACAAATGCATATCAGTCATTGGGAAATATCCGGATGGAATTTGAAAATTACGGAAGGATACAGGATTACAGCAGGGAACTTGATCTCAAAACGGCCCTTGTAAAAGTAAAGTACCGTGCAGGTAAAATTCATTTCACAAGAGAAATATTTTCCAGTGCTCCGGACGATGCTCTCCTGATGAGAATAAAAGCGGATCAACCCGGACAAATCAACTTCAAACTGAAGCTGGACCGTAAAGGGGCAAATCCGGAAATCAACTATGATAAATCCGGGATGATTATAATGAAAGAACACATAGGGAACGGGGTGCAAATGGAAACCCGGCTTAAAGTCAGAACCAAAGGCGGAGAAATATCTGAAGACGGAAATTCCTTTTCCATAAAAAATGCAGATGAAGCTGTTATTGTCCTTGTGGCTGCAACTGATTACCGTGGAGAAGATCCCGGACAATTATGTATCGAAAAACTCAGCCGGATCAAAGGGAAAGATTATCAGACTATCCGTGCTTCACATGTGATGGACTATCAAAGTTTATTTAACCGGGTAAAACTGGAACTGGGTACTTCAGCCGCTGTATATTTTGCTACCAATGAAAGGCTGGAAGCTCTGAAACGCGGATCGGAGGATCCTGACCTGATCGAACTTTACTTTCAGTTTGGCCGTTATTTGTTAATTTCCAGCTCCAGACCGGGAAGCCTTCCTGCAAATTTGCAAGGCATCTGGGCCGAAGGAATGAAACCTCCCTGGAATGCTGATTATCATACCAATATCAATATTCAAATGAACTACTGGCCGGCAGAAGTTACCAATTTATCAGAGTGCCATTTGCCGCTTTTTAATTTCACGGAAAAGTTGATTCCAAATGGTAAAAAAACCGCTAAAACGGTTTACGGATGTAAGGGTTTTGTGGTGCATCATACCACAGATGTCTGGTTTCCTACTTCTCCCATCGGGTATCCCAGTTATGGAATGTGGCCGATGGGCGGTGCCTGGCTTGCCCTGCACCCCTGGGAGCATTTTCTATACACCGGAGATAAAGAATTTTTGAAAAATAAAGCATGGCCAATCATGAAAGAAGCTTCCATCTTTTTTAATGCCTTTCTTGTTAAAGATCCTGAAACAGGATGGCTTGTCTCAGGTCCTTCCATGTCGCCTGAAAATTCATATTTCGATTCGGAAGGGAAAGCGGTAAGTATGGACATGGGACCCACAATGGATCAGGAAATCATCTATAATCTTTTTAAAAATACCATTGAAGCCTCGAAAATCTTGAATACAGACGAAAAACTCAGAAAAACACTGGAAAAGAAGCTGGAGAAGCTGGCCCCTGTACAAATTGGTACAAACGGAACCATTATGGAATGGCGAAAAGACTACAAAGAGGCAGAACCTGGCCACCGGCATATGTCGCATCTCTTTGCATTGTATCCCGGAACGGAATTTAGTTTTTCCACCACTCCGGAGATGATGGAAGCTTCAAGAAAAACTCTTGAACGCAGGCTGTCATACGGTGGTGGTCATACCGGCTGGAGCCGCGCATGGATCATTAATTTTTATGCAAGGCTGCACGATGGGAATGAAGCCTATAACAATGTCCGGGCACTCCTGATAAAATCAACGCTTCCTAATCTTTTCGATAATCACCCTCCTTTCCAGATTGACGGAAATTTTGGCGGAACAGCTGGTATTGCGGAAATGCTTTTACAAAGCCATGCCGGAGAGATTGTTCTACTTCCTGCTTTACCGGATAAATGGGAAAAAGGTAAAGTGAAAGGGCTCATGGCCAGAGGTGGTTTTCAAATCGATATGGAATGGGCAAACGGAAGATTAGTCAAAATTCAGCTATACTCCAAACTTGGGAATAGTTGCCATATTTCCTATAAAGGGAAAAACCTTGACCTGGCAACTGAGAAAGGGAAAACCTATCTTTTTGATAATAATCTGATATTGGCGGATTAAGACTGCAGAAGCAACATTTTCGTTTGTTTGGGAGTCATAATTTAAAAGGATTCAGATATCTTAACATATTAGTTTTGCAAAGCTCTTAAAATATTAATATTTTTATATTTCCATTGACAGGTATCCCTTAATGACAAAAAGCCATCATATTTTTTCTGAGGAAAGAGTTTCTCTGTACAAACAGATCATCGAGAAACAGCTTACTTTTGCTTATGTTGGTGATTTTAACGATGAGGTGAATGATGCGCTTATCCCTATTGCTGAGACCATCATAAAAAAATCAAATGCACCCCGTTTTCTCAGGAAAAGGACTTTTTACATTATGATTGAGTGCATTCAGAATGTAAACCGGCATCATTTCGTTGATGAAAATCCGGGTGAAATGCCTAAAGAACTTTTTTTAGTCCAGGGAAATGAGGATTTATTCAATATTGCCTCAGCAAATGTTATGAAGTCGGAAGATGCTCCTTCCCTGCATTCAAAACTTGAAAAACTAAACAGCCTTTCAGATTTCGGACTGGATCTTCATTATAAAACTTTACTTAAAGAAACCGTTCTTTCCCAAAAAGGAGGGGCCGGTTTGGGTTTAATTGAAGTTGCCCGGAAATCCTCAAATAACATCAACTTTAAATTCATTGAGCTAAATGAGGCGAACACCTTTTTCCTGATGGAATCTGTTATACAAAAGAACAAAGAAGAAAAACCAGACCCCAGGCAATTCAGCATTAATTTGTTGGAATATCTATATGTATTCTATAAGAATCATACTTTCAGTCTAACACTGAAAGGAAATTGTGCCTCCAACACACTAGAGGAAATTGACTTTTTAATGGAGTTTGTAAATAAAATAAATCCCCGGCCCTTTATTGATCATCCGGAATTCCCCACACTGTTTTATCGATTGATAAACCTCATACCTTCCGTTTGTTTCTCAGACTCAGAGTTCCTGCCCAAAGATATGATTTTTCAATTTGAGCAATCAGAAAACTTTAAATGCTTCAACATTGGCTGGATCATTCCTGCAGCATACAGCAGAAATTGTGAAATGAAATTTCCGTCTGTATGGAATCCGGAAGACAAAGCTTTTTCAAAAGATCTTAAAGTTTTACTTGATGAATTAAGAAAAGGCTCATATGGTGAAGTCAGCGGACAGATCATACACGGGAAGGATGAAGAGGATTTGTTTATTCTGAATATTCCGGTTCAGGAAGGTTAAAGGTTGAAGGTTGAACGATGAAGGTTGAAGGTTGAATGAAAAAAGAACCAGGAATCAAGAAACAAGAAACAAAAACCAAGTTACTAAGAAACAATAAGCAAGAAACAAGAGCCACATTCACAGGGTATTTACTTCGGAAATCATCATTCAGCGTTCGGTATTCGAATTAGTTTTTAAAAACCGGATGGTTAGTATGAACATTTTTATGCTTTGTAAGCTATTTGCCTTACCCTCAGTCTTTTATTTTTGTAATTTTTAATTTCTGGCATTTTGAATTTTAAGTATTTCTTAATGATCACAAAAATTAATATTCTGCTTTAAAGTACCGGATAAAAATTCGCGGATAAGTTCTTCGGGTTCTTTTTCCTCAACACCCGTAAATACTTTTACATTAACGGTGTTAAACCAGTCCAGTGCCTTTTGGCCAATCCCTGAGGTGATAACATCTGTAACACCCAATTCTTTCAGCCATTTTGGAAAGATCCCTGTGTCATGCGGAGGAGGAACCAGAACTTCTTTATTAAGTATTTCTTTTTCTTTTAAAGTATAAATAAAGAATCGCTCAGCCAGTCCGAAATGGATGCTCAGCTCATTATCTTTTACCGGAATGGCAATTTTTTTAGTGGTCATTTTAAAAAATTCAGACAAGTCTGATCATTAAGGCTTTACAATTAGGACAATGCATCTGCCGGCAGGGAATGCCCGGCTCATGGGCGACAGAAGTGCCACATTCAGGACAAATACATTTCTCATCTCCTTTGAAACCTTTCATCCTCCGGTAACCTCTTCCCGAAAACCGGTTACGTATGGCATCATTCACATTTTCAATCCGTTCAGAGCCGCAATTAGTACAGACTTTGGGTTCCTTTTCTTCCAGATGAAAAACATGATGACATTCAGAGCAGCGGAACCAGTCTTTATCAAATTCCACATTACCTCCCTCAAAATGAATGGATCTGCCCTCTACGAAAGCCTGGGCAATTTTTTTTCTTACTTCTTCATAAATCCGGGTAAACGTAGGTCGGGAAATACCCATCTTTTTTGCTGCCTGTTCATGTGACAGGTGTTCATAATCAGCAAGCCGGAAGGCTTCAAATTCTTCATACTGAATTGAAATTCCTGTATCATTTCGACTAAACAGGCCAATTGGCCGGAAGCCTCTCAAAATCGGAGGCCTTCCCATTTTTCTAAATCTCTTTGGCCTGGGGCACATTTTATATCATCTTTATTCTACAAATTTAGCGAACATATGCTCAAAAACAAAAAAATTTATCACAACTTTCTATTGATTGCATCGTAAAATATTCAGAATAAATTTCGTGAATTCAGCTAAACACTATATGCTAAAACCGCTGGTTGAAGACTTTATACAATTGTTTTACCCGCTTATATGTCCGGTTTGTGGCACACAACTGGTGCATGGTGAAAAATTCTTATGTACCGGTTGCCTCCTGCACATGCCGCTTTCAAATTATCATGAATATGAGGATAATCCTGTTGCAAAAGCTTTTTGGGGAAGGGTGAAGGTTGAAAATGCAACTGCCTATTATCTTTTTGAAAAAGGAAGTAAGTATCAAAAGCTGATTCATCAGTTGAAATATAAAGGCCGGAAAAATATTGGACTGGAACTGGGGAAAATGTTTGGAGACAATTTACAGGAGACTGTATTTCAGCAGGTTGACCTGATTATTCCGGTACCTCTGCACTATAAAAAGCTGAAAAAGCGCGGGTTTAATCAAAGTGAGTTGATATCTCACGGCATGTCAGAAGCTATGAAAAAAGAGGTGGATACAAAAACACTGGTGAGAAAAGTTGCCAATCCGACACAAACGCGGAAAACAAGGGTGGAGAGATGGGAAAATGTAGAGGGCATTTTTGAACTCAAAGATCCTGATAGGTTTAAAGGTAGGCATATTTTACTGGTGGATGATGTATTAACCACAGGAGCCACGCTGGAAGCCTGTACAGATGCCGTTCTGGAAGCACCCGGAACAAAAGTTAGCATTGCGGTACTTGCTTATGTTTTGTAAGAAAGGTCGAAGGATGAAGGTTGAATGATGAACAGAAGGTCAATAATCAGGCCATTGAAAAAAAGAGCACAAAAATCATTACCAAAAACATTATGAACTCTTATTTTTTTGAAAAACTTTGCTAATTTTACAAAAGCAAAAAATAGAACTGGTTTATAATTGTCCGAAAGTTTTTTTACCTGTTAGCTTCAAAACTTTGATAAATGATTCTGTCAACTGGCACGCTTTTACTAGATATTTGTTAACTGATAATTGATAAATGACTCCTGTTAAATGATAAAAGTATTATTATTTGGTATTCTGGCTTCAGAAGCCGGTTTGAAGGAACTGGAAGTTGAAAGTATAAGTAATGCGAAAGAATTACTGGATAAACTTCAGAAACGTTTTCCTGCATTTTCAACTTACCGCCTGCAGTTGTTTGTAAACCATAAACAGATGTCAGATAAGCAAGCTTTGAAAAATGGTGATGAGGTGGCTTTGATCCCTCCCTTCCCGGGTGGTTAAAAACCTCTGCTTCATTTATCTGCCAGATTCAACAATCTTTATCAGCTTTTCTCTGTTGAGAATTTGAATTTTACCACGATTTGCCCGGATGACCCCTTTCTTTTCAATCTACCCCAGTACCCTGCTCAGGGAAGGCCGGGTAACCTCAAAATATTCCGAAAGCTCCGTGAGCGTCTTCGGCAAGAAAACCTGATAATAATCCAAATTTTGCGAATCAAGGGTTGAACCTATTGATTTCGTAACAAATACAAAAAAGTTCACCGGGTGAAACAAAAAACTTGTAATTCAATTTTAACTGGATTTGCCAATTCTTGAACAATTATGCAAAATAGCCTCGGCTATTTTCATTTCTTTCATGGATAAATCAATATTTCCATCAGCAAGAAAAAGGCAGATTGCCAGCATATCCTGACTTAAAATAGATGTTGGCACTTATGTTTTCTTTTGCGTTTTCCAATAATCTCTGATTGCTTCCTCATTTTTAAAAGCAATATCAAACTTATTCAGTTCTTCCAGCCCGGCCCATTTGAATTCTGAGAATTCCCTGTTAAGTTTTATTTCTCCATCCACCAGGCAAACACCACAAATCGCCATATGCATCATTACTGGCACGTTTAAGCAAAAGTATCCGTTTTTTCTTCATTAAGAATAATTGCCCGGACTGCTAAGAAAGGACCATTTTTTTCTTTACTCATAAGATTATCTTTTAGTTTACAAATTTATTTTTCACTCTCTACAGGCATCTCAAGATAAACACAATTTCCAATATCTACTTTTCCAGTAACCATTTCCAAACTGGTTGTACGTAAATCTTATAATTTTCAAGCTCAAGAATTTCTTCTTCATCCTCAGTCAGGATCATACCTTCTTTTAATCCAAATGTAGTAATGGCTTCTATCAATCCATCCAGTTCTCGTTTTTTTGTTTTATCGTCAATCAATGTCCTGCATACCTGAATTGCCATACTAATGTTTACGCCTTCTTTAATCACAAAATCACATTCCTTTTTCCCTTTGTAAAAATATATTTCATACTCCCTGCGCATAAATTCGATAAAAACAAGATTTTCAAGATAGCGGCCGTAATCTTCTGAAATCCTGAACGAGGTATTCGAAAGTATACCATTATCTATGCAGTAAACCTTCCGGCGATTGGCAAATTGCTTTTTTAGCGAATAGTCAAATTGATTTACTTCCATTAAAAGGAAAGTGTCTTTCAGGTATTCAAAATATTTATCTGCCAAATCGTAAGATAACTGTATTGAAGTCCTTACCTTGTTTAGGTTAAGGGGCTTTCCAATATTTGACAACAGATATAAAGCCACTTTTTTAACATTATCATAATTTTTAAGCCTATGGCGTGCAACAATATCTTTGAGGATAATAGTTTCGTAATACATAATGATTTCGGGTTTTATCAAATCATCAGGAAGAAAATTAATTTTTGGGAAACCACCCGATTTAATGTATTCATTGAAAGCCTTTTTATATGTTATTCTTTGAATAGCCATCGTTTTCTTGTCGGGCTTTTTAATATCCCTGAATAACAAATACTCATCAAAGCTAAGAGGAAAAACATCAATAGCAAGGTGCCTTCCGCTCAATGCAGTACCAAACTCTTTGCTCAGCAGTTTTGAGGATGAACCGGTAATATATAAATGTGCTCTGTTAAGTTCATAGCCTGCTAAAACCCATTTCTCCCACCGGCTCACATTCTGAACTTCATCAAGGAAAATATGAGGCTTGGTTTCGTTATTTATATACTCTTTATAAACTTCAAATATCTGCTCCAGCAGATCACTGTTCAATTCATTGCTAAATCGCGGATCTTCAAAATTTACAAAGAGGATTTCATTTTTATCAACAGCATTGCTGATCAAATGACGGATATGGTTAATCAACAGAGTAGATTTCCCCGACCTCCTGATACCTTTCAGAATAATGATCTCCCCTGACTTCAGGTATGTGTTTATTTTTGATTGATATTCTTCTCGTGGAAAGAATTCTGGTACCGGTTTTTCCCAAAAATTCCATTCGTTAAGTATTGCAAATAAGTTGCTCTTGTCCATGTTCTATATTTTTCATCAAAGATAATAATATTTCTGTTAACTGAAAGAATAAATATTAATTTATTTCTGTTATCTGAAACTTAATCTTACGATTAATATTCTTCTCCCACCGGCAATTAACGGATTAAATTATAACCCCTCCCCACAATAGGGGCAATGGCCTAAAAGCCCCGGGTCTTCCCAGGCCTCTTCCGGCAACTCCAAACAAGAAGATTGTTCAGGTCTAAATCCTGCTTTTTTTGGTGCTTGATTTGCATAGAGAGATTAAAAACCCTGAATGCTGTTCTTTATCATTTATAAAAAACTTAGGAAACATTTTATATTATTTTTGTTTCCTAAGTTTTTTCATTTTATCTTTGCAGCATGAATTTAGAGCTAGAGGATATTCTGAAAAAAGTTAGCGATTTATACAACCGGTACGGCATACGGAGTATATCTATGGACGATGTAGCCCATGAAATGGGCATCTCAAAAAAAACCTTATACAAATTTGTACAGGACAAAAGCGATCTTGTTGAGAAGGTAATGCTATTTGAACTTTCCGGCAGAAGGCCAAAAGACATTGATTTACAAAAGCAAAATGCGATTGAAGATCTTTTTTGGGTAAACCGGGTGATCAACCAGGCCATTAAAGACACAAATCCCTCCAAGGAATACGATCTGCAAAAATATTACCCGGCTATTTATGAAAAGTTCCATACTTTAAAAACAAAAAAAATTATGGAATCCATGCTGGCAAATCTCAGGAAAGGGAAGAAGGAAAAACTTTACAGGGAGGATTTTGATGAAGATATCATTGCACGCATGTATGTTTTAAGGATGCACCGGATACCTCATAATGAGATCGTTTCTGCAAAAGAATTTACATCTTCCAGGTTTATTTATGAAATGTTTGTATATCATATCCGGGGGATCGCTAGTGCCGAAGGAATTAAATTTCTGGAAAATAATATTGATAAACTACTTCCGGAACATTAAAAAAATTAAAAAATGAGACGACTTTCTTTTAAATTAATATTTTTAATTATTACTTTTTTAGTACCATTTACCGGATTCGGTCAGGAACAACCGGAAATCCGGTCATTTACGGTGAAAGAAGCACAGGAATTTGCGCTGGAAAACAACCTGAATGTTAAAAATGCCCGACTGGATGTGGAACATGCAGAAAAAGTAATCTGGGAAAATACATCTATCGGTTTCCCGCAGATAAACTCAACTGTAAGTTACAATAACAATCTTAATCTTCCTACCACTCTGCTTCCCGGTGAGATCGTCGGCAGGCCGGGAGAAGATATTGAAGTGCAGTTTGGTACCCAGCATAACGCAATGGCCGGAATAAATACTACTCAAATGATTTTCAGTGGACCTTTTATTGTTGGACTACAGGCATCAAAGATCTTTAAAAAATCAACAGAAGAACAGCTGGTAAAAACAGAATATGATACAAAGGAACTGATTGCCCAGAACTATTATCTGGCATTGCTGGCTGAAGAAACCTATTCCATCATCGACAGTAATGTGCAGAATCTGGAGAAAACATATTACGAAACACAAAAAATGTATGAATCAGGGTTTGCTGAAGAAACGGATGCTGATCAGATCAGGGTAAATATGATTTCTTTACAAAATTCACTGAAATCAGCGAAAAGCCAGATTGAAGTTGCCTATAAAATGTTGAAATACCAGCTGGGAATTGATCTGAATGTAGAAATCAGCTTATCAGAAAAGCTGAATGATATTGTATCACAGGTAAATCTGGAAACAACGCTGGCCGATACATTCAATGTAAATGAACACATTGATTTTCAGCTTATGCAAACTGCTGAAAAACTGGCAGAATTGCAGTTAAAACTTAAGAAAACCGAATATCTGCCGGGAATTAATGCAAATTTTAATAATAACTGGTCTGCAATGCGCGATCAGTTCAATTTTTTTAATCCTGATGAAAAATGGTATTTTTCATCTTTACTTGGCGTCACAATATCCATACCAATTTTTTCAAGCGGTAATAGAAGGGCCATGGTAAGTGAAAAGAAAATTGAATACGAAAAAGCTGTAAATAGTAAGAAATTAATTCAGGACCAACTCATACTGCAAATTCAACAATCCCGTTCAGATTTTGTTACGGCATATGAAAAATACCTCAGTCAGAAAGAAAACGTTGAAGTATCCAGAAAAATTCTGGAAAGAACCAGGATAAAGGTACGGGAAGGAATGGCTTCCAGCCTGGATTTCACACAGATTAACAATCAATATCTTACCACACAATCAAATTATATCTCTGCCATGTTTGATTTGCTGAATGCAAAGCTCAAACTGGATAAGGCAATGAATCGTTTATAAAATTTTAAAACAACCGGAAATGCAAAAATCAGGAATATTCATAATTTTAATTCTTCTCTTTCTTACAGCTTGTAACCAGCCCGGAAAACAGGAGAATAATACAGGAAATGAAGCTTTCGGCCAGACAGATAAATCTGCCGGAGCCAACTCAGGAAAAAGAGTTGCAGTTGAAGTACTGGAGGTAAAACCTGAAAACTTCAGTCATTACATAGAGGTAAACGGCACTGTACAAGCTGAGGAAGAAGCAATTGTGAGTCCTGAAGTGGGAGGACGGATCAAAGCTATATACATTAAAGAAGGCCAGGAAGTGAAAAAAGGCAAACTTTTGGTGAGCCTCAATACCAGCCTCATTGAGAGTAATATCAGAGAAGTAAAAACCAGTTTGAAACTGGCAACACTGACTTATCAAAAACAGGAGCAACTCTGGAATGAAAAAATTGGTACGGAAATGCAGTACCTTCAGGCAAAAAACAATAAAGAAACCCTTGAAAACAAACTGCACACACTTCAGACACAGCTTGAAATGGCAAAGATCAAAGCCTCTTTTGATGGTATTGTGGATGAAATATATGTAAAAACAGGCGAACAGGCTGCCCCGGGAATGAAAATTTTGCATATTGTAAATATTAATAAGTTGAAGATTTATGCAGATGTTTCGGAGCGTTACCTTTCAAGTGTACATGCCGGGGATATTGCAGAGATTAGTTTTCCGGCCTTCCCAGGATATACCATGGAAGAGGAGATTTTCCGTACTGGAAAAGTCATAAACGAAAAGAGCCGTACATTCAGAATAGAATTAAAAATTGATAACAGGAATAAGAAATTACTGCCAAATCTGATCTCTAAAATTAAGTTAAATGACTTTTCCGCAAATGATGCTCTGGTAATTCCCTCATATCTGATTAAACAGGATGTAAAAGGATCTTATATTTATATTACGGAATCCGGGGATGGTAAGTTCACCGTGAAGAAAGTTTATATAAAACCGGGCATTACCTATGAAGGCAGGACCATGATAAACTCAGGACTATCGTCTGGAGATAAAATAATTGTTTCAGGATACAACCTGGTTACCAATGGATCAGAAGTAACCATCCGGGGGTAAAAAAACAGTAAAAGTTATATTTTATGAGTGACAAGCCAACAAGTAAAAAGAAAGAAAGAGAATTTAAACTCACTACTCTTGCCCTCGGAAATAAGAATACCGTGTTTATCCTTACCGCGATTATTATTATTTTCGGTCTGTTCTCTTTCAATAATCTTCCAAAAGAACTATTCCCTGAGGTATCTTTCCCTACGGTATTGATTCAAACGGTTTACCCCGGGAATGCCCCGGTTGATATGGAAAACCTGATTACCCGTCCACTGGAAAAAGAGATTGAAACGGTAAAAGGCTTAAAAACACTTAAATCAAACTCGATGCAGGATGTGTCCATCATTACAGCAGAATTCAATTCTGATGTGGATCTGGATAAGGCCATAAGCGACGTGAAAGATGCAGTGGATAAAGCGAAAAGCGACCTGCCGAATGATCTTCTAACGGATCCGGTTGTAAAAGATATTGATATGTCTGAGTTTCCTATTATAACCATCAATCTATCAGGCGACTATAGTGTTGAGGAGTTGCGGAATTATGCCGAATACCTTCAGGATGAAATTGAATCCGTTTCTGAAATTTCCAGGGTTGATATCAAAGGGGTGAATGAAAGGGAAATTAAGATCAATGTGGATCTGTTGAAGCTGCAAGCCTATAATATTTCCTTTTTTGATATTGAATCTGCCGTTACATCTGAGAACCTTTCCATGTCCGGTGGGGAAATAATTCAGGGTAATTTCCAAAGGTCGATCCGGATTTCAGGGGAATTTAAAAATGTGGCTGAGATTGAAAATGTAATTGTTAAAAAAGATAAAGGACAAATTGTTTACCTGAAGGATGTTGCTGATGTAATCTACGGGTTTAAGGATCCCACCAATTTTGCACGTCTGAATAAAAATCCGGTTGTTTCCCTTCAGGTAGTGAAGAAAAGCGGGGAGAACCTGCTGAATGCCACAGATAAAATATTTGCCTTAATGGACCAGGCACAAAAGAGCCATGCCATTCCTGAAAGCCTGGAGATTCATTATACCAACGACCAGTCCGATCGTGTTCGGAAACAATTAAATAACCTGGTAAATAATATGATCATGGGTGTGATCTTTGTCACCCTTATCCTGTTTTATTTTCTGGGTTCACGAAATGCACTGATCGTCGGACTGGCAATTCCCCTTTCCATGTTTACCAGCTTTATTGTACTCTCTATGCTGGGTTATACCATCAATATGATCATCTTATTTGCGCTGATCCTTGCATTGGGAATGCTTGTGGACAATGCCATAGTGGTGGTGGAAAATATCTACCGTTTAATCTCGCTTGGATACAAACCCGTGGAGGCGGCCCGGAGGGGTGTGGGAGAAGTGGCTATCCCTATTATTGCCTCTACCATAACCACACTGGCAGCTTTCTTACCACTTGCTTTTTGGGACAGCATGATCGGTAAATTTATGAGAATGCTTCCGGTAACCCTCATCATTGTTCTGACTTCTTCACTTTTTGTTGCACTGGTAATTATTCCGGTTTTTTCATCCTCATTCATCCGGATAGAAGGCAAAGACTCTTTTAGAAAAGGAAGGAAGAAGAACCTGATTGTTTCTTTTGGATTGCTTGTTTTAGCTGCCATCGGATATCTGCTGGGGAAGTACACCATTGCCAATCTGTCCACTATTTTTGCAATTATTTTGCTGCTGAACCAGGCAATGTTTTACAGAATCGGACAATGGTTTCAATATACATTCCTGCCCTGGTTGGAAACTATCTATATAAAGACCCTGAGATATTCACTAAAAGGGAAAAGTCCCTGGCTATTCTTTTCAGGCACATTCCTACTTCTTATCTTCACCTTGATTTTCTTTGGATTGAGAAGTCCGAGTATTCGGTTATTCCCCAACAATGATCCTTCCTACATCAATATCGTTTCTGAACTTCCTATAGGAACCAGTATTTATGCAACAGATTCTTTCAGTATGAAACTTGAAAATGACCTGGAAAAATTGCTGGAACCCAATAAAAAGATTGTTAAATCCATTCTTACCACGGTAGGGAAAGGAGCTTCGGACCGGATTGCCCTGGGGGATGAAGCGAATAAGTCCATCATAACCATTGATTTTGTCGATTATCAATTCAGGGGCGGGGTTAAAACTACCGATATCATGGCTCACTTAAGTAATGAACTAATTGGAAGATACCCGGGAGTACTGATTTCATTTGAAAAAAATACCATGGGGCCACCAACCGGGAAAGCAATCAATATAGAGATAATAGGAGAAGATTTTGATAAACTGATCTTCCTTTCGGATACCATGAAAAATTTCATCCAAAAAGAGAATATTCCGGGAATTGAAGGGATGAAAATTGACCTGGATGTGGGGAAACCAGAGCTGATTGTACAGATTGACCGGGATAAGGCCAGAAGATTCGGACTGTCAACTGCAGTTATTGCACAGAATCTCAGAACCTCGCTTTTTGGGAAAGAGATCTCTGACTTTAAAGTGGGTGAAGACGAATATCCTATTTTAATCCGCTTAAAAGATCAGTACCGCTACAGTATTTCTTCTTTGATGAATCAGGAAATCTATTTTAAGGAGGATGGAAAAACGATTAAAGTCCCGCTCTCTTCTGTAGCCACAATCCAATACAGCTCCACATATGGCGCCGTAAACCGGAAAGACAGAAAAAGGGTGGTAACTCTCTATTCGAATGTTGTGGAAGGATTTAATGCGAATGAGATCAATGCAGATATTGCCGGTGTACTGAAAGATTTCCAGATGCCGGAAGGTTATTCCTATGAATTTACCGGGGAACAGGAAGAACAGAAAGATTCCATGGCTTTTCTTGAACGGGCAATGCTTATTGCTGTTTCATTGATTCTGATGATCCTGGTAACACAGTTTAACTCTCTCATACGACCGGTGATCATTATGGTGAGTGTTTTATTCAGTACCATTGGTGTTTTTGGGGGGATTGCCACTTTCAAAATGGATTTTATTGTGGTAATGATGGGGATAGGGATAGTTTCACTGGCCGGAATTGTGGTCAATAATGCCATAGTGCTTATTGATTATATTGAATTATTAAAAGAAAGAAAAAGAGAAGAGCTGGGCCTTGAACCAAATGCTTACCTGCCTATTGAGGCCGCTACGGAGTGTATCGTACAGGGAGGAAAGACAAGGCTCAGACCTGTTTTGCTTACAGCCATTACAACAGTACTTGGATTGATTTCCCTTGCCATTGGTGTTAACCTGGATTTTGGAACTATGCTGAGCCGGTTTGACCCTCAGTTTTTTTTAGGTGGAGATATGGTTGCTTTTTGGGGACCTATTTCCTGGACAGTAATATTTGGTTTGACCTTTGCTACATTTCTGACACTGATCATTGTACCGGTGATGTACCGTCTAACGATCCTTATACAGAAACAGTTTCTGAAATGGTTTTCTCCAAAGACCCTTGAGGGATAGAATTAATAAATTATTATCTCTATAAAATTCTTAAATTTGCAGAGGTATAAACATTGCGGGGTATTAGCTCAGTTGGTTTAGAGCGCATGCTTGACAGGCATGAGGTCGGCAGTTCGAATCTGCCATACCCCACTATTCTACAGAAAGGATTTCAAGTAATATCCTGAGGCCTTTTTTAAACCAACCCTTATCAGGAAGATGGCAATCTTTTGTCCCTAACATTAATTCTATGAAAGGGTTCCCCCCACTTAACAGTACACCAATTAAAACAATTGCTTTACCATAATCATTTTTTTATCACTTAATATTCCTGAAGAATTTTGCGTTTTTCAGCAGGCCCTATTTTATTTCCTTCTTCATAAACAAAACATAAGAAACTATGAAACATAAAGTTGATAATGCCACAAGTCCCACAATTTGAGACCATACCAGAGTAAAGCTCTGATCAACTGGTAAATGACCGGGAATTGCGCCTTGCATCTGCTGCATAGTTAATGGCCCAAGGCTACGAACCGATGGTGATAAGAAACTTGTTGTTATATCACTAAATAACTGGTTAGGAGCAACTCTTTGTATGGCTAATTTTAATTGTTCTCCGGCTATTGAGAGTTTTTTTCCTTCCGGTATAAAAATGTTAAAAACAACATTTACTATCATGGAATAAAAGATTGTAAAAAACAACCATGATGCTATCCCTGACAGCGCTGATGTTGCAGGCTGCTGAAAACGTATAGAAAAAACAATCGACAGGTTAAGCCAAAAGGCAACATAAATTATTGCTGCAATCGTAAATAAGAATATCCTGATAAATTCCTCCGGTGTGGGGGGGATACCTATTGCAATTAGACCAGCCCCTATCACCAGTAAACTCAAAACAAGAAATAAAACACTAATAACTATGAGAGCAGCTAAAAATTTCGCATTTATTAAATAGTCACGAGGAATTGGCTGTGCCAGAACCCTGGTCAGGGTACCCCTGTTTTGTTCCGAATTTATTACATCAAATCCCAATCCGATACCGAGCAAAGGCCCCAGAAAACTAATAAAAATAAAATACGACGGAAGAGTACCATCAGAAACTGTAAACACTTTTAAGAATATGAATACGTCATCGGCCTTTCCACTTTTTAATGCTTCCCCGATGCTTGTTATGGCGGTGTACATAGAGCCAAAGCAGGTCAAAGCAATTATTGTTATTAATACTACGAATCTCCAGCTTCTGATATGGTCAGCAATTTCTTTATTGACGATAACCCAAAATGGATTTATCGTATCTTTATTTTTTCCCCAAAACATTCTATTGAAAAAAGGGACAGCTTTTCTTCTTTTTAATTCTTCTGCCATTTTATTCTCCTCCTTCAAAGTATTTGTGATAAATATCGTCTAATCCATACTCCTTTTTATTTAGATATGTTAAGTCGTAGTTATTCTCTACTATCGCTTTTGCAACATCGGCGGTTACATCAATACTGCATTCAATTGTAAATAAACCATCATTTATTTTAATATCGGTAACATCTTTAATTTTCCCTATTTTATCAATAATGGCAGAATATTTATTATTTTTCAGAGTTGAACTTGCAGGAGTATTGATTTTAGCTTCAATTACGATAGCACTCTTTGTAAATAACCCATCAGAAAGACTTTGAATATCATCACAGGCAATGAGTTTGCCATCTACAAATAAGCCCACCCTGTCGCAAATATGCTGGACCTGGTGCAAATGATGTGATGAAAACAATACCGTAAGCCCCTCGTTTTTACTTAAATCCGAAATCAGGCCCAGCAGTTCTTTCATTCCTTTTGGGTCAAGGCCAAGTGTTGGTTCATCCAATATGATAACCCTGGGGTTCTTTACCAACACATCAGCGAGCCCTAATCGTTGCTTCATGCCTCTTGAATATGCCCCGGCCTTTTTAGTAGCTTCATCGGTCAAATTTACTTTTTGAAGCAAGTTGTTTACTCTTTCTTCTGCTTCCTGTACGGGAATACGATTTAACCTGGCAGTATACATAAGATTTTCATACCCGGTAAGGTTATTGTAAAAGCCAACTTCCTCGGGCAGGTATCCTACCAGTTCTTTTACTTTTAAAGCTTGGCTTGTTGAAGAATAACCGCCAACAGTAATTGAACCCGATGAGGGTTCACTAAATCCCAGTATCATTCTAATGGTTGTTGATTTTCCTGCTCCATTGGGACCGAGTAATCCAAACACTTCACCTTCTTTTATATTAAGGCAAAGGTTTTCAACAACTGTTTGCGAGCCATACTTTTTATATAGTTCATGAATCTTAATAATATTCCTGTCCATAATCTACCTCCTTCCATATTTCCGGAACAGGTAAATTACAATTCCCAAAGCAATGAAAATTACCAGGATACCAATCCACCCCCATATTGCAGGAGTTTTAACGGCAACTCTGAATGAAACATCTGAGGAAGCTTCAGGCACACTGGCAGTGAACCTGGCAACATAATCTCCGGCAATTGCTTTTTTACCGGCAATAAGTTTAACATTAACTGTTCTTTGCTGTCCGGGTCCCAGGATCTCAATTCCGGAGGGTTCAAAAGCAGCCTTCCACCCCGACGGCTTCGAGGCACTTAATTTTATATTTTCAAGTTTTGCAGTTCCTGTATTTCTAACAATTAGCTCCATATTTTTTTCACCACCGGCAGTTATTTTTGTACTAACCAACCCTTGTGGTGTTGTTAATTGTATTTCGTATGTTCCGGTAATAACAACTTCTAATTCCAGGTCGGCGGAACTCAGGTTAGTCATCGCACGTACAGGTATTTTATATGTCCCGGCATTTACATTCCGGGAAGGCTTGATTTCTATGGTAACATCTTTGGTGCTGTTGGGTTCTATTTCTACAGAGGTAGCTTGTTTGTAGTTAGGTTTGAATATAACCTGCCATCCTCTTGGGGCTTTACTTATCAGGGAATAACGTTGCTTTTCACCTGTCCGGTTTTTTAATTTTGTACGGAATGAAAAGTCCGACTTTGAATGACCTTCCATATTTGCCTGGTCAGTTGTAAACTCAGTTTTCTGGCTACCCTGCTTTGAGATGTTCACTATTAACGGCAATGAAGCTGTTCCTGCTTTTACATTAATCCTATAATTTCCTTTGTTTACTTTAAGCGGGACTTCAACTTTAAGAGAAATCGTATTCTTGCCCCGGGGTTGAATCGCAATTTGCCTGATATTGTATGTACCTGATTTCAGGCTGTAGTTCCACGTTGAGGGTACTCCGTAAACACCCAGATTGCAAAATTGAATTTCATCACTGTTGTTTTTAACTTCGATACTGTAACTAACAGATTCTCCAGGAGGAATGGAAATCTTTGTGTTGGTTGTATAAAGCTCAATGATTTTTTCTTCATTTGCCTGAAGACTTGCTAAAGTTATTATCCACATTAAAGAAGATAATAACATACGACTAACAGATGTTCTTGCTATCATAATTATTTTCTTTTAAAATACGGTTAAACTATACACAAAAATAAAGATTGTAATTTTATAACGAATACACTGCAAATAGAATTCGTGGCAATAAAAGCCGGGATTATCTGAATAACTTTCAGTATTTCAGATCCTTAAATTGCATTGTTAAATAAAGTTAAAATTTCCGGCCTTTTACCGGGAAAAGTCCTGCAGCATGGCGTGATTCAGTTCTGGTACCTGTGCCATAGTTTCAGCGCAAGCATGTAAGAGGTTCTCCCCGTTAGTGCCTGCCGGCGGGACAGCCTGGGGTTGTTTGCTGTATTTATTTAGATCAATATTTCTGTTACTGCCATCCAGGTACCCAATGCAATTTACATTTGTTATGAGCAGATATTCAGTTTTCCCATTCATATATTAATCTATTACTTATTCGTGATTTTCAAGTTAGCGAAGTATGCTTCAGTACCAGGCCCCACCCATAGACCAAGTTTCCCCGGGACATCTGTCCCAAGCTTTAAGTCGTTAACGAGCAGTGTAGGTTGCTCCACACCATTTACATATAGTTTTGCTTTATCACCTTCCACTTCTATTTTTAATTTTGTCCAAACTCCTTCCTCTAAATCCGCATAAGTCTCATACATACCAGGAGTTTCTTTGCGTAATTTATACCAGGGGAATTCAGGGTAGCAAATGTATTGAACCGAATGATTGCGCCTTAGCTGGTCTTCTGCCCGACCATTTGTCGGGCGTATGTAAAAGCACTCAAATTCTGAATTGTCCCCGTTTATCCTAAAAGCTATTCCAACAAATCCTCTTGCAGCTCCACCGGCGCCTTCCATGCGTTTGCCTGCCACATCTATTTCAATGGTGCCATTTTCAAATTCAATTGTTTTCAGTTTTACAAATCTGGCCTCCGTTTGGGCAGCAGAAGGAATTACTTTTATTGATTTTTTTCCTCTGTAGTTTCCTTCCGAAAAAGAAACATTTACACTTTCTACATTTTTTTGCAGTTTTAGTAAATCAATTTTTTGAGCAAAGCCTGATAAGCTAAAAGCCAGTAAGATTGTAATTAAAAGATTCTTCATCATTAGTTATTGTAATATTTGTTTTAATTGGAGTAAACGACGTTATACAGATGACTTTTCAGGGTAAAGTTACCTAATTTTTTCAATATAGCTGTGTCTTAGCTGTGATTTGCAGCATTTACCTGATATATATAAAAAGCATCTCTCAGAACACTTTCCTTGTTGCAAATCACAAGCTGTTATAAAAATCTCCCGGATTATTTTACGATCTTATTATACCTCTTCATTATTTCAATCACCCTGTCAACCGGTAGTGCTTTTATTTTGTGGCCATCCCTGCCAGTCATGGTGGTGGCGGCAAACAATGAATTGACAATGGCTTCTTCAGTGGCTTCAATGGTAGCCTGAAAAACCGGTGTCATGGCATCATTTCGCAGTACTTTAGGCTCATAGTACAAGGATTTGCCTGAATAAGGAATCAGATTATCCTTTGCATTTGACATGGCAATTACATAATCCCCGCTGCCGTTGGAGGCAATTCCTCCGGTTTTGGCCAGGCCCATAATTGCTCTTTTGGCAACTCTTTCCAGATTTCGGGAACTAAGCGGAGCATCGGTAATGACAACAATCATACAGGAACCATCCACTTCATTTTTCCTGTTATCCCGGTCGTTTTTTAATTCACAGGCTATGGGAACTCCATTTATCTCCAGTACTCCGCCAAAATTGGTCTGAACCAATACGCCAAGCGTATAATTCTCTGAATTTATATGGACTACCCTGGACGCAGTTCCAATTCCTCCTTTAAAACCAAAGCAAACGGTT
>JANTGF010000052.1 GCA_024763075.1 Bacteroidales bacterium
GAGTTATTTTCTTTTAGTGAAATGAATTTATTTTTAGCAATTTTTCCCGCAGCGGCGGCTTTTTTTGCTTACTTTTTTTAGCTGTAGCAAAAAAGTAAGTGCCCGTCCGACATAAGGACAAATTATTAATATGAGAATAGAATTATTTATAACCCATATTAAATCAACATGGGAAAGGTCAGTAAGGATATATCTACGGGCTTCGACGTCTTATGCCTCCGCTATAGCTTCAGCGACACGCGGTGTATCTGTATAAAGCTAAAAGCATTAATAATGCGGGTTAAGCCATTCTTACGGAAGTCTCTGTTTATAAAAAAGGCAAATGAATTCAGAAACAGGGGTAATATGAAATTTGGGATCTTATTCCCCCTTAAAAATAGAAACTCAAACCTGAGTATATCCCAAAGAAGTAGGGATGTGTACTAACATCAGGATTAGTATTAAAAGAATTAAGAAAATATTTAAAAGTAGGTTCAAGGTTGAGTGAAAACTTAGGATTGAAAGAATACTCAAAACCCAGACCTGCAGAACCTGTAATGTTCAATTTACTAACATCATCCGTTTGACCAAGAGGAACCTTTTCATTCTGATGATAAATAAAAACGTCGTTCCCAACCAGGAAGCTGGTTCCTACCCCACTCATAACACTCACACCAAATTTACGGTCTATCAATTTATACCGGACCAGAAATGGAACCTCCAGAAACTCAAAACTTTGAACCAGAGTTGACTGGAAAGATTCGTATCTTTCAAATTCCGGTAATGCAGACAGATTACCCGTATATAATTCTCCATCCGGAAGAACAAAATCTATCAGATAAAAGGGATTATCTTTGGAAGTAATCGTTCCCAACGAACTTTCAATGGGATAAGGGATATTATTTCTTAAAATACCACTTTTAAGCAAACTTCCGGTTTCAGGATTACTATAAAACATTACATCACTTCTGGAAATCCCGGACCTCGAAAATTGCACACCGGTTTGAATTGTCAGACGCTTTTTTGCTCTAAAGATAGCGCTTAGGCTACCTGTGAACCCATAGCCCGGACTTTCATTGTTATAAAAGTAGTTCATATCATTGTTATTCTCTGAACTACTATACCTGAATGAATACAAAGGCGATAAACTTCCTCCCATACCCCACTTTGATTCTTTTGGAGTTTTTACCGGGGCAAAATCAAGTTTTGCCATGTTGTTTATATCCGAATTTGAAATATCAAAGGAAAACGGTGACTCTTCTTTCCGTTGTTGGGTAGTATTCAGCTTTAAGGCTGTAAATGGAGACGATATCAAACTACCATCCTTTAAACTAATTGCTTCTACCTTTTCTTCAACCGGTACATTTTCCTTTTCTGCCACATATTTAAGGTCTGTCTTTTCAGTTAATACCGGAACTTTCTCGTCCTCAGGTAAGTTATTTATTTTCTGACTACCGGTAGCAGGTTTTATTTCCTTTTTTCCGATAGCCGGAAACTTCATTTTCTTTTGATTTTTATCTCCGGTTACAGGTTTATTCACTTTCGGGGAAACAATATTTTGTTCGGAAATCACGGAAGGTTCCGGTCCCTGTGATATTATTAGCCATGCCATCCCCAGGAAGAACAACAGAGTAGCAGCTACTCCGGCAATCCAGTAAAAGCGTTTACGGGTACCCGAAGTAACAGATGAAGCCACACCATTCCAGACATCCGGAGGTGGAATCATCTTAAAATCTTTCAGACCATCTCTGAAAATTTTGTCAATATGTTCTTCTTTTCTACTTTGCATTTCTATTTTCTCCCAGCTCACGCTGCCGGAGTTTCAATAATTTATCCTGAAGTATGCTCCTTGCCCTTGACAGGTTAGATTTTGAGGTCCCTTCTGAAATATTTAATTTTTTACTTATCTCTTTATGTGAATATCCCTCAATCGCATACAAATTAAAAACCATTTTGTATTGTGGTGAAAGTTCCCGGATCATAGCCAACAGATCATTTGCTGAAAGCTGATCTGTAATATTTTCATCCATTTCTCCTGCCAGTACTTCCATATCCTTATCCACCATCGATACAGATTGCTTAACTCTGTATCTTTCCAGCGCAGAATTAATAAAGATCCTTCGCATCCATCCTTCAAAAGATCCTTTTCCCGAATACTGTTTCAACTTCTGAAAGATTTTGATAAATCCTTCCTGCAGAATATCCTTTGCCTCCTCAGAATCTCTTGAATACATCAGACATACCCCATACATTCCCGGAGAAAACAAGTCGTACAATTTTTTTTGTGCCAACTGGCTCCCCGAAATACAATCCTTAATCAACGCCTGAAAATCCTGTCCCAATTCTTTTTTGTTTACCCTACAAAAATGATAAAATTAACAGAAAAAACTACAACGACAGGTCACAGATAATTATTTTTTCAAAGAGCTACGTAATCTATTGATGTTTAAAGTCTAAAAAAGGTTGCGTTCTTATCTGTATTTAATCTGTTCAACTGTTGGGATAAAAAATCCTTCTGATAATTAAATAACACTATCTTAATGGCAATCAATTTTATACAAAACAAATAATTTCAAAATCAGCATTGAAATATTTTATTAACAATAAAAAAACATTTTTTTACCCCAAAATGGCATAAATTTTGAGCATTTCTTTAAGAATAATAAGATATCGACCTGAATGATTTTGAAATTAACCGATAGAATTATGAAAAAATTTATTCTGATCTCCTTTATCCTTCCAATGATTTTTACCCTGGGAAGCTGCCAGAAAACAGAACCTGTAGCCCCCGGACCAAAAAAGATCCCTGTAGATCTCAAATCAAAGTCACTGATACAATCCGGAAATGACTTTGCATTTGATCTATTTAAGGAAATAGACCGGGACGAACAGAAGGATGAAAACCTGATGATATCACCATTGAGCGTTTCACTGGCACTGGCAATGACATATAATGGAGCTGACAATGAAACCAAAAAAGCATTTGAAAAGGTATTGCATCTAAACGGACTCAGTGCTGACGACATTAATAAGTCCTATCAAAGCCTTATAAAGGCCTTGTTAAGTGTAGATCCGAAAGTAATCATGGAAATAGCGAATTCCATCTGGTACAGAAATACATTTCATGTTGAGGATGAATTCCTCAATGTCAACAAGACTTATTATGATGCCCGGGTTAGTGCATTGAATTTTGCAGATCCGGCTTCTCTTAAAACAATTAACCAATGGGTTGCAGATCATACACACAACAAAATCGATAAAATAATCGATCAGATTGATCCCATGGATGTGATGTACCTTATTAATGCAGTATATTTTAAAGGAACCTGGAAATATCAGTTTGATGAAAACAATACACAGGAAGCTCCTTTTTATGATGAAACGGGAAATTCATCCGGAAATGCAAAAATGATGCACATCAAAGGAGACATCAGTTATTTTTCCAATGATCTCTTTCAGGCCATTGACCTGCCTTACGGACAGGGTAATTTCAGCATGACCATTTTACTGCCTGAAGAAGGTAAATCCCTGAATGATCTTGTTGAAAACATGACGGATCAAAACTGGAAAACATGGACAGAAAGCTTTTATGAAAAAAAGGATTATAGCATCTATATTCCTAAATTCAAGTTTGAATACAAGAAAAAACTGAATGATGCGCTGATCAGTCTGGGACTTGGGAATGCTTTTTCCGGTACTGCCGATTTTACCAAAATCAACCCGCAGGGAAATCTTTCCATTTCAGAGGTAATGCATAAAACGTTTATCGAGGTAAATGAGGAAGGAACTGAAGCAGCAGCAGTTACATCGGTAACCATAAGGCTTACGAGTATCGGCCCTTCCGATGAATTCAGGGCCGATCACCCCTTTATTTTTGTGATCAGGGAACAAAGTACCGGGGCTATTATGTTTATGGGGAAAGTTATTGAACCGGAAACAGGTTCATAATATTGACATTTGTCTGATCCGTTAGTTGGAAATTATTTTATGAGTCGATTATTTAATTGATAAAAATAGCTATGAAAGTTAATTTCAATGTTTTTATCAGACTTCTAATAGTCTTTATTATTTTAACTCTATTCTCTTGTCAAAAGGAGAAATTAGAAGGAGAAATAATAAATGACCCGGCATTTATTGAGAATTTATACACAAACTCATCAGATACTATTATAATCGAGAATCAAAATTTAATCCTTGAAACGGAAATTTATAGAAATTTTTTCCCTGGCGGACCTATCAACAATAGAGACAAGAGGTTATTTGCACCCATATGGATCGTTAATACCGATAGTATTTTGATAACACAGAATTTCATTGTTTCAAAACTTTATATAATTAATAATGACCAGGTTTGGACTTCCAAACCCGAAACTAATCCTGATGACTTCACACCAGATTATAAATCATATATGATCAGCAAAGGTGGACCGGAATGGGAAACTGGAATATATGTTGATGTGGTTATTTCAATTATAGACTTAACTAACAATAAAATGAAGTTCCTAATTGCCAGGAATCAAATTATAACGAAAGTTGAATAACTATCATTAGCTCATAAAAAATATGAAAAAACGAGCATTCTTTGGTATCATTTTAGTATCCGGTTTAGTACTGATGGCTTTAACATGCAATAAATACAAATATTTCACCGGGCAATTTTCTGAAACACCTGTCAACCTTATGGAATTTAATTCTGAATACGATGATTACAATTCTGCCAGCCCCATTTTAGGAGAAACATTTCCTTTATGTTTTTCATCCACAAGAAACAGCCAGGGTGCAAACTATGACATTGTTTATAAATTAATGTCCATCGAATTCTCAAAAATAAACGGGACACTTCATATTTATGAAAATACCTCATCAAATCTTAATGTTTATACTGAAAATACTAATATAAATAATGCATTAAGTAAAATCAATACTTCCTACGACGAATTTGGACCTTATTTAATTCCACAAGGAAGAAATTTTAACGGAACAAATACTCCCGTAAAATTTCAAACATATATCTTTATATATTCAAATAATTCAAGTGGAGATCAGGATATTATGTTTACACAGAATATTGAGAATGAAAATTATGCTCCCACCGTAAAGGTTAATTTTTTAAACTCAGCGTCTGATGATGCTTATCCTGTTTTCAATCATGATAATTCTGAGATCTATTTTACTTCAAACCGTGAAGGAAGCTTCAATATTTATAAAGCAGAAACTGACAACAGCAAAGAAATTCTGGAAATATTAACAGACGATTCTCCTGTCCTGGTGGAAAAGGACACAATATTGTCATCTGAATTTGACGATAAATGTCCGTTTATTTCTCATGACCTAATGGTATTTACGTCCAACAGAGAGGGTGGTTTTGGCGGATATGACCTGTATTATTCCCGCTTTGAGGACGGAAAATGGAGTGCCCCGGTAAATTTTGGTGAAAAAATTAATACCAGATACGATGAATACCGTCCAATTGTAAGACCCCAGTGGGATTTCAGAAACGATTTTATGATCTTTTCATCAAACAGGCCCGGTGGAAAAGACGGATTTGATTTATATTATGTGGGAATTGATAAAATAAATAGGATTGATTAAATTCATTAAGACTTGAATAAAAAAATGAAATCAATAACTTACACTATTATATTCATAGGCATATTAATTTTTTCAAACTATAGTTGTGAAAGGAATAATATAAGTAATGATATTTCCGGTAAGCTAATTAAATACACTGATTGTAAAACTTTCAAATCTGCTAATATCGGGTCAGAGGTTTCAGACACATTAAGTTGTATATTTTACAGCTATGATGCTTCAGTAAACCAGCTCATTCTGAAACATATAAATGCGGGATTTAATTGTTGTCCTGAAAGTTTGTATTGTACTGTTTCATTAAGTAATGATACCATTATTGTTGAGGAGTTTGAAAAAGAATCATCTTGTAATTGCATTTGTTTATATGATTTAGATATTGAGCTAAATGGAGTTGAATCTAAGACTTATTATATCAAAATAATTGAGCCTTACGCCATTGACGAGGAAAAGTTAAATTTTGAATTAGATTTAAAAAATATAACAGAAGGCTCATTTTGCGTAACCAGAAAACATTATCCATGGGGAAATTAATGAAAATATTAATCATAATTTTTTCAGTCTTTATTGGATTCATTGTTTGGTCTTGTGAAAAAGAAGACATAGATATTAACCTGAAATCAAATAATTGGGTGGTTGTAAAAATAAAGAAACAAGGGGAATCCTCTTATTCATTAGCAAAAGAAAGTTATATACTTAAATTTATTAGTGATTCAATATTAGATTTCAATCTCGATGTAAATAGATGTAAAGTTAAATACAATATAATAGGGAATGGAAATATCGAGTGGAAAGAAAGATTCTGTACAGAATTATGTTGTGATTCTGATTATGCAGTAGATTTAATGCAATTAATACCCAAGATGACAAATTATTATGGGAAAGGCAAAGAACTAATATTTGAAGGACAAGGGAAAATAATTCTAAAACAAAAATAAAATAAAAACTTATAAACAGATGAAAACAAAACCTATATTCTATTTCATACTGATACCGGCATTATTGCTGGGAAGCTGCCAGAAAGATCCCAACCCACAACCTGGGCCAAAACCCATTAACCTGGATCAGAAATCCCTTCAATTATTACAAACAAGCAATGATTTTGCTTTTGATATTTTTAATACGGTAGTTTCCCTTGAAGAAGAAAAGGATAATCTGATGATCTCTCCCCTCAGCATTTCACTGGCACTGGCTATGACTTACAATGGGGCGGATAATGATACAAAAGAAGCTTTTGAAAAGGTATTGCATCTGAATGGTTTAAGTGTGGAGGAGATTAATCAATCCTACCAGAGCCTTGTCAGTGCCTTGCTTAATGTTGATCCGAAGGTGATCATGGAAATAGCAAATTCTATCTGGTACCGCGATGACTTTTCTGTGGAAAATGATTTTCTGAATGTAAATAAAACATATTACGATGCAGAGATTACCAAATTGAATTTTGCTGACCCGGCTTCTGTTGACATCATCAATAACTGGGTTTCAAACAAAACACACGAAAAAATTGACAAGATTATTGACAAAATTGAGCCCGAGAATGTAATGTTTTTGATCAATGCAGTTTACTTTAAAGGCATCTGGAAATACCAGTTCAATAAAGAAGATACAAAGGAGGAGCCATTTTTTAACCAGAACGGGAATTTTCTTAAGAATGTGCAAATGATGTCATTTAAAGAAAAAGTAAACTACACTTCAAATGAGTTGTTCAGCGCTATTGATCTTCCCTATGGCCAGGGGAACTTCAGCATGTCCATCCTGCTGCCAAATTTCGGGATAAGTGTAGATAGTGTGATTTCTTCTATGAACAAGGATTCCTGGGGTAATCTGATTAACAGTTTCTCAGACAATATTGAAGTCAATGTTTACCTGCCAAAATTTAAGATAGAATCTGACAAAGAGTTAAAACCTGATCTTACCCGGCTTGGAATGGGTATTGCTTTTACTGATTTTGCTGACTTTACTAAAATTAATAATGCCGGGAATTTGTATATTTCTTCTGTAAAACATAAAACTTTTATTGAAGTGGATGAAGAGGGAACCGAGGCAGCAGCGGTAACTTCAATTACCATAAGTTATACATCGGCAGGGGGTGGTGGTGATGGCAGCATTGAATTTAGAGCCGATCATCCTTTTGTTTTTGTGATCAGGGAACGAACTACCGGTGCGATTATGTTTATGGGAAAAGTTCTAGAGCCGAATACAGGGTCATAAATTAATATTTAAAAATCAAACCAATGAAAATAAAAATTTTATTAACAGTGTTGGCCGGATTCATTCTGGCAACTTCCTGCAATAAAGATGATGGGATAAAATTATCCGACGGAGACTATCTGATATTCGGACATTTTTATGGAGAGTGTTTTGGAGAGGAATGCGTTGAAATTTTCAGGCTTGAAGCAAACAAGCTCCTTAAGGATAATAATGACAGATACCCGGGTTACTCAGACTTCTACCAGGGGAATTACCATGAAATCAGCAATGAAAAATTTGAAGAGGTAAAAGATCTTGTTGACTTTTTCCCGGAAGCATTGCTAAATGAAGATAATAAAGTAATTGGCCAACCAGATGCTGGGGATTGGGGAGGTTTGTACATAGAATATAATTATGACGGGGTAAGAAAATTCTGGTTAATCGACCAGATGAAAAGCAATGTTCCTGGCTATTTGCACGGGTTTATTGATAAAGTGAATGAAAAAATTGATCTGATAAATAAATGAGAATATTATTCTATATCGCACTGGCATTATTAACCGGAAACTGTACAAAAGAGAATCTTTCTCTCCGGGAAGGACAGACTGTTTATTTTGAATATGAGTATATTAACTATGCTTGGGTAAATCAGCATACCGGATGGCTGATTGATCAATCGGGGAAAATCCATGGCTATAAACTGCCGGATGAATGGAATTTCCCGGATTCATCTGGCTTTATTTCTGAAACTGATCTCGAAATGAATTTATCCCGGACTGATACGATTTACGATTATCAAATCGATACACCAGATTTCGATCAAAAAATTAATTTGATCCCTGAAGCAGCTGTAGGCAGACTATCCGACCCAGAAAATGCAATGGCTGATGCCGGAGGCTGGTCATACTATTGTTATATATGGGATTCCTGTAATAAAAAATACAGAAGAATTTTACTGGACCTAAAAGGCGATTATGAGCAATTTAACAAATCTTCAGCAGCCCGTAATCTAGTTTCCTGGCTGGAAGAAGTACAAAAGAATTTGTAACAAAAAACATTAGCTATGAGAACATTCATGTACATATTATCTATTTCATTTATTCTGTTTTTACAGGGATGTGGTAATATTGAACCCGTTTTTAAAGGAGAAGTGGAAGGTATTGTAAAGGATTACACCGGTCTGGATGGATGTGGTTTTATCATTGAGCTTGAAAACGGAGACAAACTGGAACCTGCCCAGGTGCTGGATAGTAATTTTGTGTTTTACGACGGCCAGAAAGTTATTTTTACCTATACAGAACTTAAGGATGTTGGAAGTATTTGTATGGTTGGGAAAATTGTAAAAATTGAAACCATCCGGGAAGCGGAATGCAAGGGACTTACTACCTATTCCAGCAAGTTGCCAAATGATGCTTTTACTGTGGACAGCCTGCAAATAATAAATGATTGCCTGGAACTAACAGTTTCATACGGAGGAGGTTGTAAAAATCACTATTTTCAGCTTACCAACCTGCCCACAATGGGTCCTTTGAATACACTTATGCTATGCCACGAAGCAAATAATGATCTTTGTGAAGCATGGATTACAAGAAAGGTGTCATTTGACCTTAAAGAGCTTCAGTCTGCTGGCACACATTCAGTTACATTTATACTAAGACTGAATTTTGAAGGATCAGACTATAGCCGGACGATCCGGTATGATTATTAAAACTGATAAAATAGATTGAAATAATCAACAAAATGAAAATAAAAAATTTTCTTCCGATTCTGGCAGGTTTTATTTTTTGGGGCTGTAATGAGGAAAATCAAACCAATGTATTTAAAATTAATACCTTCGCCATATTTTTTTTCATTTCCATAACAATCATTTCCCTGAGTGGATGTGAAAATAAAGATAGCTATCCTGATTTTGAGCCCGATACCCCGGATGTTTTATCAGATGATGTTTATGAGATATATACCGTATTGATAAATGAGTATTATTCATACATTCCGGCACTTGTAGCACCCCAGGCAACAGATACCACGCAGGATTGCAGCCTTGCCTATTATCTGCAACTTGATTCCCTGGGAATTGACTCAACCGTCATCGCTCAGGCAGTTCAATTGAACAAAAAATCATATTTTCTGGATAACAAAATCAAACCCGAAACACAATTCTTTCTGTTAAGCAATGCAGAGATGGATTATTATAAACTCCATTCATTCCAGGAAATGATTGAAAGGTATAATGCCAATACTATCTTTTTCTGGGGTTTACCTTACATTTACGAGACAAATATTCCTGAACAAAAAATGGCTGTATTCAGCTACAATTCTTATTGTGGGCCCATGTGTGCTTCGTGGTATTTAGTGGTTATGGAAAAGAAGGAAGGAAAATGGAAAATCAGGTTACATCAGTTAACTGCAATTAGTTAAAGTCATAGATAATGCCAGAAAGAATTACAGTAATAGTTTTCAGTCTTTTAATACTCATGGTTACTTCCTGTGAAAAAAAGGATGCGGGAACTTTTCAGATATCGGTGGGTAATAAAGTATGGATTACAGAAAATGATATCGAATTCTATGATTTTTCAAGCCAGCTTATCTACCTGAATAAGGATGACATATTATTCTCAAACCCTGCGGAATTCTTTAAGGTTTTTAAGGGACCTTTTAGTGTTCAGTTGGAAGGCAGGGAAGTTTACAAGGGTAATTTTCAACCCATCTGGTTCAGCTCAATCTATCCGGGAGTTTCAATTCTTGTACCCGGTTTATACAGTAATGACGTTGTTCACATAGCATATTACGACACCTTAGAGTCGGATTTTAATGACCCAAGATATGATCCGGAAATCATCTCGGCAATGAAAAGATCCGGGCTTTACCGTGCAGGCTTATCCTGCACCCTGAATCAGATAACAGTTACAAAAAATGAAATGCCATTAAATACAAGTGAAATTCAATTTACTTTTACTCTGAAAAACAATGATCAAACTGATTTATATATTTTAGATCCGGATTTAATGGGAAGCCAGTTGTTCCATTATTTTACGAACGGGCTACTTCTGATAAGCCATGACAGAAAAAGATATTACAGTTATACTGGAGACCTGGTTTCTCCTGAACCCTGGGATCACTGGGAAACTAAGTGGTTGTTTGTTTTAAAAAAAGGCGAACAGATAACCCGTACTCTTGGCTCGCTGGATTATCAATATATTTACCCGGGGGAATATCAGTGTATTTTTGATTATCCGGGTTTAAACTTTCAGCTGAGTAAAAAAGAAAGAGACCAGGCAAATGGGAGAATATGGATGGGAAATATCAAGGCAAAAACCAGTCTGGATATAGTTGATTAAAACGAATGGTTATGAAGAAGTTTTTTAAAATTGGATGGCTGTTGCTAATATTTACCCTTATTTTTATTTCATGTGATGAAACCAACTGTGATGATTGTATTACTCCTCCTGAAGTTTTCAGAATGATGATTGTGGATAAAGATACCGGAGCCGATCTGATTGATGAAAAGACTTATTTCAGAGATTCTCTGGAAATATTTTATTTTCTAAATGAAGAGAAGAAAAAAGTATCTTTCCAGATCAATGAATTTAACTCACAGGAAAGTGTGATTGAATCAGAAAACCTGCCATGGATCAGTGCAGGCGGAGACAGTAAGACTTTTTTTGTTAAGTTAAATTCCAGCGATACAGATACCCTTTATGTAAATGTTACCGAATACCTTCATTACTGCTGCCGATCCTTCCCCTACTCCGAGGTATTGATAAACGGCAAAGAAATGGAAATGAACTACCAGGGAATCTATTTTCTAAAGAAGTAAGTTAGTTAGGGCTTGGTCAAAAACACTTCTATTTCATATAATAAATTTACCGCGCAACTTTGTATTTGGCATGTTCCGGACCTTTTCACAAACCCCAGTTATTAAATACAATCACCCGGCCTTTAGCGGTTCTTTAATAAATTATCAATATTTTGTTTGTTCAGAACTCTCAGGTTATAGAAGAAACGAATATCAAAACGAAAATCGTGTGTACCTGCATTCCGTCCATAACCCGAAGCATTCCCACTAAGCTGAGGATCATTTTCTCCATAATAGGCTTCAGCAAATACCTCAAATGATTTCCACACCGACCGTAAACCTGCTGTAAAGAGTTGGGAATCGCCTGTTGAAGTCCCTCCCGTAAGCCAGCTATAGTTCAAATGGGCTGTAAGTTTTTCTCCAATTATATCTACAGCTGCCGATGTAGATAATATGGAAGCCTCCACCGGAATCTCATAGGAAAAATTCCAGCTTCCTACATTAATGAAATTCTGCTCATCCGTGGTAGGGTTTCCCGGTAAAACCTGAGAATAATTATAATACGTTTCCTGGATATTAAAATGAAAAATGCCCTTACTAAAAACACCATGAACTGCAAAAGCCGATCGTGTACCATTATCGTATGTATCCATGTTGTAGATCTGGCCAAGCATACCCGATAAACCCAGATTCAAAACCCAATTCTCATTTCCAAGATTAAATACTCCTCTCAGATTAATCTGATTCACCTCTTCATTTCTTTTTTGTATAAGAATTATGTCATCATTGCCTTTTCCTCCTGAATATATGTCTGTATCATATCGTTGGGAAGAGCTGCTTGAAAGCTGTTGATTTTTGAAGAAGCCTGCTGAAAATTCAAAAATCCCAAAAGGTCTGTTCCAGGTTATCCCCAGGTCATAATCATCCTGCAAACCTACATAAAAAGTAATGTTTCCCCAGTCATCAAATGGCTGATAACCAATTCCAAATGGCACCCATGTCTGACCAAGCTGCAAGGTGCTGTGGTCAAACCTGTAACCCACATAAAGATAGGTGGGGGTATTCCAGCCTTCATAAAACCGGTATTGAACACCTGCAAAAAAATCATCTTTAATGTCTGTCTGTGCCCAAATCCGAAAACTATCAAAACGCAGGTTTCCTTTATTTCTTTGAGACTCTGTTATCCAGTTTCGATAAGTATAATAGAACATGCTGGTTAATCCAAAACGATCCTCTTTTTCAAGCTGGTCAATGGGACGGTGCTGAGCCTGAACATTTTTGAATGTAAATAACAAACTAAACAGCACCAGAAAAAAATACAGAATAGTTTTATTCTTCATTACAGATATTTTAAATTTAAAAACAGTATGGCTTAAGCCTTCCAAAACCAAAAAAGCAAGATTATTACGCGTATCAATTCTCAAAATTCAATCAAAGTTTACTGAAGAAATCAACAAACTCCTGATGAGGAACAGAAACACATAATCTGGTATATTTTGCGGCTTCTTCCTTTCTGTCCCGGGTAAAATAACTCAAAGGCACACCTGCAATATAATGATCCAGTAAATACTTTTCCGTCAGATTTACGATAACAAAAATTCCCACCGGATCAGAATCACGGTAAAACTGTGTAGCCAGGAAGCCTTTTTTTATTAGATACTGAATATTTAATCCGATATTTGTCACCGTTTTCAAACGGAAGTCATCCACTGCTTTACGGCCTTCAGGAGAAGCAAGCAATTCATAAACCAGTTCCTGTGCAAAACCATTGATCCCGTTATTTGCATAAAGCACCCTGATTCCCAGTTCACGGTTAAAATCCTTATCCACCGAATGAACAAAGGCAAGGCGCTGACCACTTAAACCAACCGATTTACTGAAACTTTCCACAATAATCACATTATCCATTGAAGCCAGTATGTCAAACATTGGATCATCCCGGTCATAAAAAACACGCCTGTACGGACTGTCAAAGATTACGGGAACTCCTTTATTATTAAGCTCAGAAACCGTTTCCAGGACTTCATTATCGGGATATTTATTGCCAATGGGATTATTCGGGTCACAAATAATTACAGCAGTATTTGTAAAATCATTCGGCCTGTTTCTCAAAGAGACCAAATCAGTATAAGTATCGTTTTGAAGATCCCGGATTGCAGACATATTTGCATAAGCACCCCAGTAATATTCAGGTAAAAGTAGTTTTTTAATATCCAGTACCTGAAAGGTAAGATCCAGTCCACCCATTCCACCTGCAGCTATGGTTATATTTTCCGGACTGGCCTTGCCCAGGAAGTATGCATCATTTATGGCAGATTTTAGTTTTGGGAAACCTGAATTAGGCGGATAAACCTGGATAATATCTGAGTTAAAGTCAATTCGCTTAACAACCTCCGTCAGATCAATATGAACCACAGCATTGACTCCCCTGTTCAATGCCAGGTATTCTATCCCGCTTTCTTCACCAAGTTTTTTAACCTTCTCACCAATCCCAACAATGGCAGAATAACGGGCCCCACTATGCTGAATCTTCATTTTTTTATGAATTACCTACCCCCGGTTTTAATTTTTAAGAGAACCTATGTCTATAGGTGAATTACCTCATCATAAGCAGCAGCGGCGGCTTCCATCAAAGCTTCCGACATGGTAGGATGCGGATGAACCGACTTGATCATTTCATAGCCTGTGGTCTCCAGTTTTCTTGCTACAACAATCTCAGCGATCATTTCCGTCACATTTGCTCCAATCATATGCCCGCCCAGCAATTCACCGTATTTTGCATCAAAGATCAATTTCACAAATCCTTCCTTCTGACCTGCTGCACTGGCTTTTCCAGAAGCTGTAAAAGGAAATTTCCCTACTTTTATTTCATAACCCCTTTCAATGGCCTGCTTTTCAGTTAAACCCACCGATGCAACTTCAGGAGAACAGTAAGTACAACCCGGAATATTCTCATAATCCATTGCTTGTGGTTTCTCACCGGCAATTTTCTCAACACAAATAATCCCCTCGGCAGAGGCAACATGCGCCAGTGCCTGCCCGTGTACAATGTCTCCGATTGCATATACCCCCGGAACATTGGTCCGGTAGTAATCATCCACCTTCACTTTTCCTTTTTCAAGTTCAATCCCAAGCTCTTCCACACCAATTCCCTCCAGGTTTGGAGTTACACCTACCGCAGATAAAACAATATCCGCTACCACTTCAACCATTCCTTTCTTTGTATTGATCTTAACTTTACATTTCTCTCCTGAGGTATCTACAGATTCAACAGATGAGTTTACCATCACCTTCATCTTTGCCTTTTTGAAAGACCGCTCCAGTTGTTTGGAAACTTCTTCATCCTCCAGAGGAACAACATTCGGTAGGAATTCAACCAGGGTCACTTTTGTACCCATGGTATGGTAAAACCATGCAAATTCAATTCCAATTGCACCCGACCCGACAACCACCATTGATTCCGGTAATTTATCCAGTGTCATTGCTTTCCGGTATCCTATTACCTTTTCACCATCCTGTTTTAAATTAGGAAGTTCTTTAGACCTGGCCCCTGTTGCAAGTATAATATGAGGAGCAGAATATTTTTGCTTTTTCCCGTCTCCTGCTATCACTTCCACCTCATTTGCAGAAACCAGTTTCCCGGTACCATTTATGACTTCAATCTTATTCTTTCTGAATAAAAACTGAACTCCTTTGCTCATGCCCTCAGCCACATTCCGGCTTCTTTCCACTATTTTTGGCATATCCGGCTTTGCTTCACCTTCAAGAATAATACCATAATCGGCAGTATGCTTCAGGGAATCAAACACCTGTGCACTTTTAAGCAAAGCTTTCGTCGGTATACATCCCCAGTTCAGGCAAATCCCGCCAACCGATTCCCGTTCAATAACACCAACTTTCATTCCTAACTGTGAGGCTCTGATGGCAGCTACATAACCACCTGGCCCGCTTCCTATAATAAGTAAATCGTAATTCATATTAATAAAATTTATTGATTTCAGTCCAAAGTTAGAAAATATCAGATAATAATCCCTGATATTTCCAGGTCAGTTGTAATTTTCTCAATGATTTATAAAAAATTTGTTATCTGCTTTAAACAAAACGGAGATAACTAATTTATACAAACAGGAAAATTGATTGATTGAGGTTAATCAAAAATGGACTTAAGCTCTTCCTCCAGTTCCTCCACTGTGCGTACTTTAGTTAAAATATGACCTTCCTGATCCAGTATAAATTTTACAGGTAATCCGGTTATCAGGTATTCTTTTGCCACATCTCCCCTTGGGCCTTTTCCATCATTTAACTGTAACCAGGGCATTTTCAGATCATCAATGGATTTTAACCATTTCAACCTGTTTACATCCAATGATATACTTACAAAATCAACTCCTCTGTCGAAATATCTGTTATACAACTCAATTTTCTTATCTGTTTCAAGCAAACATTTCCCGCTCCATGAGGCCCAGAAATCCAAAACCAGTATTTTATCAAAATTAACCAGTGATGACAACTGATGTTTCACCCCCGCTGAATCAGACAGCGTGAAATTCAGAAAGGTCTGACCGGGCTTTGTAGCTTCAATAGCATGGATTTTTTGCCGGACCTGCTGCACATACAAAGAACTGTCCAGGCCGGGATCCATCTGGTCAGATAAAAAAATCAAAGTATCTGTATCAAAGTCAGAATAAACCAGATTCAGAATAAATGCACCAAGCACATTATCCGCATTCTCTTTTATAAAAGTTTTATGATATTGAAGTTTCCGTTTATAAAAAACAGCTCGGATGGAATCCAATCGAGAGGTCATAATAGAATCGCCCTTATTTGAAGCTATTTGCCAGTGTTTATATAGAGAAAACAGGGTATCGGAAAACTCGGTCCTGCTCTGACGGTCAAACTTTTCAAATTTTCGTTGAAGTTCAGACCCTGAAATCTCAGGATTCCGCAGTAAACTGTCTTTAACTCTCACCCTGATCTTATTGTTTTCAAGAAAAAAACGAACAAATTCCCTGTTCTTATCAACTGTTATATACACAAACTCAGGAAAATCCAGTTCCCCTTTAAATCTAAAAGAACCTTTATTGTCAAGCTTTACTTTTGAGACCACTTCCCACCCTGCCATGGTTTCATGCATAAGTGAAACACTGGCACCAGGATAGGCAGCAAATTCTCCGTTAATTATATAGCCTTTTTCTTTGGTACAAGAGCCAAACCACAAAAGAACAGAAAGCAGGAAGGTCACACTGATTCTCCAATATTTTATAAAAACCATCATGATGCAAAAGTAAAAAAAAAGCCCGTTCCTTTAGCAGGAACAGGCAAATCTTCAGTAGTCAGATTATCAGGGTAAATATTAATCCAATAATTCTGCTAGTTTTTGCTGAAGGTCACCTCCACGGACATTTGTCGCAATGATAATCCCGTCTTTATCAAGAAGAAAATTTCCGGGAATTGAATTTACACCGTAAAGTTTTGCTGCAGCATTTTGCCAGTATTGTAAATCCGAAACCTGTGTCCAGGTAAGATTGTCTTTTTTTATAGCTTCCAGCCATTTATCCTTGTCCCTGTCCAGAGAAACACCAAATACATCAAACCCTTTATTGTGGTACTTCTGATAAGCCTTAACCACATTGGGATTTTCAGCCCTGCACGGGCCACACCATGCCGCCCAAAAATCAACCAACAGATAATTGCCGAATTTTGATGAAAGCTTAACAGGATTCCCATCGGGATCATTTTGTGTAAAATCTGGAGCCGGCTGTCCAATTGCAACCTTTTTCAGTACTTCTACTCTTTCCTTCAGTGATTTGACATCATCCAGACCACTAAGTGATTCATCAAACGAATTGACATATTCACCCAGTTCTTCCCCACTCAATCCATAGGCTGCTCCTCTCAGAACGGTGGGAGAAATAAAGGATGAAGGATTGTTTTTTACAAAATCCAGTTGATAGGCTATGTAACTATCGTAGATAGAATCAGACTGAGCTTCTAGCATGGCCTGTTTTTCTGTATCTCCAGCCTGCTTTGCCTCATTGCGCTGCTTATAGTTTGCCCTGAACTCATCATTAAAATGGCTCATCCCATCATTAAATGCCTTGTACTCATCTTGTATGGCACATCCAGCAACTTCAATTTTATAAAGCGTATCTGCACTTCCGGTAATTTCAATTTCTGAATTTTCGATGAAAAGTCTTCCTGCGCCTCTTTTACCATCAACAAACAAATAATACATTTCCGGGAATTCAACAGCGCCCACCATCATAAAACTTCCGTTTGAGGCAATTGCAGAATCAACAGTGACATATTCACCGGCTTTTCTTTTCTTAAGATAAACTTTCCCTCCATCTGTTAAACCGTCAAGGTTTCCGGTCAACACATACTGAGGTTCTTTCTGTGTACATGACAATACAGAAATAACCAATACTGCCAACAATAATAATTTTTTCATTTTGTTAATCATTACATTAATAATAAGGACATACAAGCATTGTATTACCCTGCAAAATTTTTGGTAAACTTACACATTCAATTATTTAGAATAAAGACAAATTACTCTTTTTTCTACTCTTCTTTAAGAATCTTATTCCTGATTTTCCAGTCTGCCGGCAGTATAAATTTTCCATTTTCTCATTACAGTCTGCATATCTTCCGGAAGTTCAGAATTAAAATTCATTCTTTTTCCGGTTGCCGGATGTGTAAATCCAAGTGATTTGGCATGCAATGCCTGTCTGGGCAAGGTTTTAAAATTATTCAGGACAAATTGTCTGTATTTTGAAAAAGTGGTTCCTCTCAGAATCTGGTTTCCCCCATATTCACTGTCGTTAAAAAGCGGATGCCCCATGAACTGAAAATGCACCCTTATCTGATGGGTCCGGCCTGTTTCCAGGCGACACTCCACTAAAGATATGTAGCCCAGATCTTCCAGTACCTTATAATGTGTAATTGCCGTCTTCCCCTGTGATCCGTCTTTATATACAAACATTTTCGTGCGGTCTTTCATACTTCTGCCAATATTGCCTTCAATTATTCCTTCCGGTTCTTTAGGTACTCCCCAAACCAGCGCCTGATATGTACGGTCAACCGTATGATCAAAAAATTGTTTTGCCAGATGATTCAGTGAAAATTCATTTTTTGCAATTACCAGTAAACCGGAAGTGTTTTTATCAATCCTGTGAACCAGGCCCGGCCGGACTTCTCCAGAGGTAAACAAGGGCAAATCCTTTAAATGCCACATCAGTGCATTGATAAGTGTACCTGTATAATTTCCAATACCGGGATGTACGGTCATTCCCGGTTTTTTATTGACCAATAAAACATCGTCATCTTCATAAACTATGTCCAGAGGTATATTTTCGGGAAGAATTTCCAGTTCGCGGGGAGGAAAAGCCAGAACAATGGTAATAACATCGTTGGGTTTTACCTTATAATTTGGCTTTACCGGTTTCTGATTAACAAGAATATTGCCTGCTGATGCTGCATTCTGAATCCTTGACCTGCTTACATTCTCCAGTTTATTTACCAGGAACTTATCAATCCTCAACGAACTTTGTCCTTTATCCGCCACAATCCGGTAATGTTCATATAGCTCCTGTTGATCCGGAAATTCATCTTTCATATCGGATAATATTGAGTGGGGTTTAATAGGATATTTTAAGAAACTTTTTCCGACCTGTTTTTCCGGAGGCATTAATTTCTATAATATACAATCCATCGTCAAGGTCTGAGACATTTATTCTATCCTCCGGAGTATCAATGATCCTCATTAGTTTACCAAACGTATTGTAGATTTTAATTCTGCTAATTATTGAATTCCTTTCGGTATTGATAATTAACTCAGAAGAAGCAGGATTTGGGTAAACATCAAACCGTACTTCTTCAGGCATTTCTGTTATTCCTGTTACAAAACCGCTTGATATAACCGGCCGGATCATTAAATCCCCTGTAAACTGGGATTTACTCCATATCTCATTCATCGTAAAAAAGAAACGGCTGAAACTTTTACTACTCATATCAAATCCTACATTTATAAAAGTTTCGGATGTTTGTTCCCACCCAACATAGAAAACTCCGTCAATGGGTACTTTTGCAGACAATTTATATGTGTAAAATTCCATTAAACTATCCGGGAGAACCGGTTTAAGTGCTTCCTCTCTGTAAAGAGCCTCTCCCGGTTTTCCATCATTATCGTTCCATACAACCAGGTTAAAGTAAACATCATTGGCATTTTGAAACGACTGGTTGAAATAAATTTGTACCGCTTGCAGACTATCCGGAATTTCCGACTTAAACTGACAGGCAACGCTGGCCCGCTGAGCCCCTGAGCCATCCACACCATAACCCGCTTCCGGGGTTCCGTCATCATAGGCAAAATAATCACCAAAAACCTGATAATAATTTACGGTATCATTTATTTTCTTATCAAAATCATCTGTAATAAGGTAAGCGGTAATCTTAAAAAGTGCTGTATTTTCCCTTGGCGAATTAAAAGTATAAAGCAGATTGGATCTGTAATGGATAGTATCCCATGCATCAATATTTAAAGCCCCACCGGTATAGGAGTGAGCAATGGTAGAATTGTAAACATCTTCAATTATAAAATTCCGGGTCACATTCCGTGTAATATCATCCTGATTAATATAATTCAAAGGGATTGTACTCCCCATTTCCGAGAGGTAAACTTTCCGGAAATGCTTCCATGGCATGGATTCATAATTTTTAATAAGGGTTCCTATGGGTGAGAATACCGCCACATCATGGTGTACCGTATCAACTAAAGATCTTCCCTTATCCAGCAGGATGTAATCGAGATTCCAGAAATCTCCGTTCATCTCCCGCCCCCGGGAATCTTTGAAGTTTGTAATACTGGCCAGATTTCTGAATCTGAATTTAAAACCCTTTACCAGGTATTTGTCCTGATCCACCGGAAGAATAACCTGTCTGAACTGTTCAAGGGAATCTTTTCCCGGTCCCGGAATCTTCCATACAATCGTCCAGGATGTATCTGTGGGTGAAAAAAATTCCAGGAACAGGGAATCCTCAACCTGAGGGTAGTCTCCTCTTCCGGCAGCCTGGTAATAAAAACTCAGAAATACCTCATTTCCGGCATCTTTAAGATTAAGCGGCAAGGATGTAAGATGATCGGCCTCAAAAGGTTCATATTTCGCATGTTCATAAATATAGCCGGTGCTATCAATTGCATCCAGCGTTGCCACTCCAATGGAAGGAGGATTGATGCCATAGGAAAAATTCACAAAAGCTTCCTGGTCTTCCCAGCGGTCAGGTGAAGGAAAAATTGAGCTTCTTGAAAAGTCATCAAAAAACGGTAATTCAAGAGTATCTTTAAATTGTAAGTTTTTTCTGGTAACCGGATTGTCTCTTCTGGCTTTTCTGATTACAGGATTGCTTTCCAAACCAACAATCCTTTCCTGTGCCAATACAAGGACCGGCAGAAAAGAAAAAGCAAAAACGTAACTTATTAAGATCCGAAGTCGGTTCATCAAAGTTGTTCAATATTAATATCAACAGAATCAGGCTGAGGAAGAAGGGTAGAATCCAGCGTCATCCATAAATAAACAGGTGACCCTAAAGGTATTTGTTTTTCTTCATCAAATTCTGGGTTTTGCTTCCAGATAAAAGCCAGGCTTGAATCTTCCTCATTCTCTACCGTTTCGTCAAAAATTACCGCACCCATATTTAAAGAAGCATGAAGAATTTTGTTTCTGGCATCGGAAAAATTCAGTCCAACCAAATCAGGGACAATCGTTTCCCGGTTACTAAGCCCGGTTCCAAGCACCAGGTCAATTACAGAACCTTTAGGTATGGTATCGCCTTTACTTATCTCCCTCCCATGATACTTTTGTTGTAGTACATTGTTTTTAGCAACATCCGGGATATAACTTAACTTTCCCACTTTCAGGCCGTTTGCCTCAATCAAAGCCTTTGCCTGCCGGTGTGATACACCTACAACATCAGGCATAGTAACCATTTCAGGATTTACAGCATTGATCGTTAGAAAAACCATCCTGTTTTTCTTAACTTTTTTACCCAAAGCCGGATTTTGCTCTACAATTGTTCCCCTCTCGGCATTAAAATTATAAACTGAATCAGAAATCTCAATCCTCAGCTTTTCCTGTTCTGCAAGCTCTTTTGCTTCAGCAGCAGTAAGTCCATAGAAATCAGGAACCGGTTTTGATTTGCCATGATGTGTAAACAATTTCAATCCGATAAGAACAACAAAAATAAGTACAATACTTATTAAGACCGAGTAAGCAAAATTCTTTAAAAACACCTTGCTAAAAATAAATTTCAGAAATCTCATTATTCAAATCTATGGAGGAAAATTACCATTATAACGAATGGACAAATATAAAATTATACTTTCACAATTGAAAACTTCAAAAAAGACTCTTTTTTACAGAGAAAAATATCAAAATCAGGCATCATAAATCTGAAGTTTTTTATACAATGTATCCCTTTCAACAGGTATTCTCCCCGCTTCTTTAATGATCCTGATCAATTCTTCCGTAGACAATTGAGGGGACTTATCTTCCGAACCGGCCATGGAATATATTTTTGTTGAATCATCAATGGTTCCGTCAATATCATCCACACCAAATGCCAGGGAGAGTTGAGAAATCTCCTTCCCCAGCATAGGCCAGTAGGCTTTAATATGTGGAAAATTATCAAGGAATACCCTTGAGACTGCAAAATTACGAAGATCTTCAAGGACAGAGACTTCCCCAACTTCTGAAAGCAGGTTGTTCTCTTTTTTAAATTTTAATGGAATATATACATTAAACCCTCCGGTTTCATCCTGTAACTCCCTGAGCCTTGACATGTGATCAATCCTGTCGGTGTATTTTTCAACATGGCCATACAAAATAGTGGCATTGGAAGGAATGCCAAGTTCATGCGCTGTTTTATGAATTCGTAACCACAAACCAGAATCCGATTTGTCGAAACAAATCCTTTTACGGACTTCTTCATTAAAGATTTCTGCACCACCTCCCGGAATAGAATCCAGACCATATTCTTTAAGTAACTTCAGTCCCTCTTTAATCCCCATACCGGCTTTTTTTATCATAAAATCCAGTTCAATGGCCGTAAAAGCTTTTATGTGAATATCCGGCCGGTGAGATTTTACCAGATGGAGCATTTTGCCGTAATAATGCAGGTCCCTGTGCGGATGTACACCACCAACAATATGAACTTCTGTCAGCGGTTTACCATCATACTCTTTTAATTTACGAAGTAAATCATCGTAAGAATATTCCCAGCTTCCGGGTTCATTAACCTTCCGTTTGTATGAACAAAACTTACAATTGTATATGCAAATATTAGTCGGTTCAAAATGAAAATTCCGGTTAAAGTAAGTATAATCTCCATTTTTTTTTGCCCTGACATGATCAGCCAGTATCCCGAGGAAACCAAGATCTGCCTTTTCATAAAGGAGCAAACCTTCTTCTTCACTTATCCGCTGCTCATTGAATACCTTCTCAGCTATTCCTTTTAAATTTTCATCAAGGCCGGGTAGCAATACCTCAACATTTTCTGGTAAACTCATATTCCATTATTAAAAATCAATATCTGCCAAACCGTTTCTTAAAATCAGGCAAAATGCAAAATATATTTTACAGGCTTCAAATAAAATACAAATATGGAAAAAAAGAAGCACAAAAAAAGGGTCAAACCTGACCCTTCCTGATTTCTTAAAATTTTTTCAGTAAAACTAAACCTTATGCCTGGCTTCATCTGAAACAGTAAGTTTTTGGCGCCCCTTGCTTCTTCTGGAGGCAAGAACTTTTCTTCCGTTTGCAGTTGACATTCTTTCTCTGAAGCCATGTTTATTTTTTCTTTTCCTGTTTGAGGGCTGAAATGTCCTTTTCATCTTTTCTGGATTTTATGATTCTGACTCTCTTAAAATAAATGATCAGAAATTTATATTGTAACTATCTTTACTTTCAAAAAATGAGATTGCAAAGGTAATCTTTTTTTAAAAAATACAAAAACAAGATGGAAAATTTATCGGGATGGGATAAAAATTACTTTTTTTGTATCAAAATACGGCTCGGTAAAAAAATCAGAAATATGGATTTCTTTTGATTTTCCTTTAAAGCCGGCCAGTTCGGCAGAGATATCCCCTCCCTTTAAATAATAAATCCCTTCTCTCTGATTTGGCTTGTAGGGTTTAGTGAAATTCTTTTTTACCAGCTGATAAAACTCCGGCAGGGTAGTTACAGCACGGCTAACGATAAAATTAAACCGTAATTTCAAGTCCTCTGCCCTTAAATGTGCAGCTTCAACATTGTCAAGCTCCAGGGCATTCTTCACCTCGTTTACAACTTTAATTTTCTTTCCGGTACCATCAATAAGAAAGAAATTTGTATGAGGAAATATTATTGCCAGGGGAATGCCCGGAAACCCGCCACCGGTCCCTACATCCAGCACGTCTGCTCCCTCAGGAAAAGAAACTACTTTGGCAATGGCCAGTGAATGCAATACGTGACGGGTATATAAATGTTCAATGTCCTTTCTGGAAATAACATTAATCCGGCTGTTCCAGTATTGGTAGATTTCTGATAAACCGGAAAACCTGTCAATCTGAAGGGGAGAAAGATTTTTAAAATACTTTTGAATGATTTTCATGGAAAAGACGATCACACATAACCTCTGGAGCTGTTCAGTATATTGAAAAGAAGTTCTCTTGCCCTGAACAACTGTGCTTTTACCGTGCCCAAAGGAAGATCCATTTCTGTAGCGATCTCCTCATACGAATACTCCTTGAAATACCTCAGTTCAATCAAATGGCGGTAACGGGGTTTAAGTTGTGTAACCACATCACGCATAAGTATTTCCTTTTGTTTTTTTATCATATCCTCTTCCGGATCAGGAGATGAACTCTGAATGGAAAGAGGTGCATTTTCAGTCTCTTCTTCATTCTGGTCGATTGAGACCATATTTCCTCTTTTCTTTCGGATATGGTCAATACAATTATTGGTTGCAATTTTAAAAAGCCAAGTACTGAAAGCGTAATTAGGAGTGTATTGATGAATATTTTTAAACGCTTTTCCGAAAGCCTCAATGGTCATATCCTCTGCATCAATCGGGTTATTTACCATTTTTAATAACATAAAATAAATCGCATCCCTGTACCGGTCCATTAGTTCAGCATATGCTTTTTGATCACCGTTCACAGCCTGCATTACCAGGCTGAAGTCATATTGTGCTTTTTCAGAAAGATTTTGATTTATTTCCATGAGGGTTTCCGCGGGCTAAATTTATTTGCAATAAAAAAGAAAAAATTCACCAATGGTGAAACAAAATCATAAGCCTGCGAAGTTAAAAATAAATATTTTTCATTCAAATGATTCATAGATAATTTAATAACAATTCCTATAAGAACAGCCCGTAAAACAAAAACAGACGCAACTAGAACAGGATAACTCAGGTTAATTATCAATATTAAAAAACCAATATAAAAAAAGACCCGGCTAAACAGCTCTCCCCCAAGAAGCCATTTGGTTTTTGAATTATAATATTTACCTGTTGTCAAATGCCGTCTTTTTTGTTTGGCCCATTCCGGAAAGGATTTCTTTGCTTCAGTGTGTGTAAAGCTTTCCCGGCTTATTTCAATTTTAGTATTGTTTTTATTCGCAACCTGATTCACAAATAAATCATCATCACCTGAAGCTAATTTTGCATGAGAAGAAAAGCCTTTATTATCAAAAAAAACAGATCTTCTATAGGCAAGGTTCCGGCCAACACCCATGTATGGAAGCCCTCTCATAGTAAAACTTAAATATTGAATGGCAACTGAAAGTGCATCATTTCTGATATAGTTGTTTAATAGACCTTTCCCCTGAAAATAGCCGCCATATCCTAAAACCACTGATGTATCGCTGGTAAAATTTTTCTGCATGGAAGAAATCCACTCCGGTGATTCAGGTTCACAATCTGCATCCGTCATTAACAACCATTCGTTTTTTGCAGCCTTAATTCCTATGGTAAGCGCCAGTTTCTTTCCATGAGTAAATTTAGCATCCTTTTTAATGGCAGTAGTTCTCAAACGGGGATATTTCTTTTCAAATTCTTCAAGTATTTCCGCAGTATTATCTTCTGAACAATCATTGACAACAATTACTTCGTAATCAGAATAATTCTGAGTTAAAACTGAGGGCAGATACTTTTTCAGATTTTCACCTTCATCCTTTGCACAAATTATCACGGAAACAGGACAGTGTTTTGCATTTTTTCTTTTTTCCTTATAAAATGCCAGCCGGGAATAAAAAAATCCCCAATAAAAAAACTGAAAAAGAGCAGAAAGTAAGAATATAAACAGAATCAAGTCTGCAATTGTAAAATGGTTGAGAAGATTAATATCCATAGTATAAATAATTCGGCAAGTTTATTAAAGTTTTACGGGGAAACCAAATCCTATGTTACCTCATAATTAAATAAATCTGTTATTAATAATTATCTTTGTAGCAATGGAATTCCATTTAGACCATAAAGATTCTTCTTCAGGAGCACGTGCAGGTACTCTAAACACAGGCCACGGGCATATTCCAACCCCGGTTTTTATGCCTGTTGGAACAGCCGGAGCTGTGAAAGGAGTTTTACATAAAGATTTGAAAGCCCGGGTTAAGGCAAATATTATACTGGGGAACACATACCATTTGTATTTAAGGCCCGGCATTGATATTATTGAACAAGCAGGGGGCCTCCACAAATTTATTGCATGGAACAGACCCCTGCTTACCGATAGTGGCGGATATCAGGTTTTTTCTCTTTCGGAAAACAGGAAACTTACGGAAAACGGTTATGTTTTTCAATCCCATATTGACGGATCAAGACATACATTTACACCGGAAAATGTTGTGGATATCCAAAGATCCATAGGGTCAGATATTACAATGGCACTGGATGAATGCACTCCCTACCCCTGCGATTACAATTACGCAAAAGACTCACTTGGACTTACACATCGCTGGCTGAAAAGAGGCATTCTTCAATTTGATTCAACACAAGCAAAATATGGGCATAGTCAGACATTTTTCCCCATTGTACAGGGGAGCGTTTACAAGGATCTGCGAAAAGAATCGGCTACTTTTATTAGCGAACAGGACCGTGAAGGAAATGCAATCGGAGGATTGTCTGTGGGTGAACCCGAAGAAGAAATGTACGAAATGACGGATGTAGTGACTTCCATTCTCCCTGCGGACAAACCACGGTATCTTATGGGGGTAGGTACACCTGCCAATATCATAGAGTCAATTTCACTGGGTGTTGATATGTTTGATTGTGTTATGCCCACCCGGAACGGAAGAAATGGAATGCTATTTACTTCTGAAGGCATCATCAACATAAGAAATCAAAAATGGAGAAATGATTTTTCCCAACTTGACCCAACAAGAACAACCGGCATCGGATCCCTTTATTCAAAAGCCTACTTAAGGCATCTGATCATTTCCAAAGAAATGACGGGCGCTCAGATCGCAAGTATTCATAATCTGGAGTTTTATGTCTGGTTAATGAATGAAGCACGAAACCAGATTCTGAACAACAGCTTTTCTTCCTGGAAAAATCAGATATTACCAAAGCTTAAATACCGCCTATGAAAAGGAAAGGAAGCAGGATTCTGGACATTTATATCATTAAGAATTTCCTCGGCACTTTTGTTTTTGCCCTGTCATTGCTTATGCTTATTGTTGTTGTATTTGACCTTTCTGAGAAACTGGACGAATTCATTGAAAAAAAAGCTCCTTTGCAGGCCATTATTTTTGATTATTATTTCAATTTTATCCCATTCTTTGCTTTACTCTTCAGTCCGCTGTTTACTTTTATTACCGTCATTTATTTCACCTCAAAAATGGCTTACAATACTGAAATAATAGCTATGCTGAGCAGCGGAGTAAGTTTTAGAAGGTTACTCTTTCCCTATTTTATATCCGCCCTGGCCATTGCGATTTTCACATTTGTATTGGGAAACTTTGTAATTCCTCATGCAAATAAAACCCGGCTTGATTTTGAAAATACTTATGTTCACAACTCCATTGGCAGTTTTAGTAAAAGAGATATTCACATGCAGGTTAGGACCAATGAATATGTTTACATGCAAAGCTACAGCAATTCCAGTAACATAGGCTATAAGTTTTCTATTGAAAAGTTCAATGACAAAGGTGAGCTTATTTCCAAACTTATAGCTGACTATGTAAAATGGGATACGGTAAATAATAAGTGGAGGGCACACAATTATTATATTAGAACCATTAACAACGAAAAGGAAACCATTGTTGAAGGAAGGGATATTGATACTACACTGAATATTTTCCCGGAAGATTTTTCCAGAGGAGAGAATTTTATGCTTACCATGAATATGAAAGAGCTGAAAGAATTCATTGATCAGCAGGAACTAAAAGGGTCGGAAAATGTAACTCCCTATCTAATTGAGCGTTACAAAAGGGTCGCCACACCTTTTTCAACTTTTATCTTAACCCTGATTGGCGTTTCATTATCCTCCAGAAAAATCAGAGGAGGAATCGGTGCTTACATTGGTGCGGGAATTGGTCTGAGTTTCACGTACATCCTGTTCCAGCAATTCTCTTCACAGTTTGCCATCAGCGGAAACATTAACCCTTTGCTTGCAGTATGGATACCGAATATCATCTACCTTGGAATAGGGGTGGTTTTATACTTAAAAGCACCAAAGTAGGACAAAAAAATCCATAATTTATAAACTACTCATTACTAATATACTACAAATATTAATTGAAAATATTTCGAAATAAATTTTCAAAACATAACATGATTTAGTATAGTTGCATAATAAAATACGTCAGGTTCAAAACTGACTTATTCACCTAACTACTTAATAAACAATAAAATGCCTCTAAAAAGAAAAATCAAGGAGCTACAAAAGAAAAGGGAACAGGTTATATCGGGCGGTGGAGAAAAAGCTATTGAAAAGCAAATAGCTATGGGAAAGCTAACAGCAAGGGAAAGGATCCTGAGCCTGGTGGATAAGAACTCTTTTAGTGAATACGATCTTTTTGTAGAACATGAAGCCCGTGATTTTAATATGGATAAGAAAATATTACACGGTGATGGTGTGATTATTGGAACTGGAACAATCCATAAGAAACCGGTTGCCATTTTTGCGCAGGATTTTACTGTTGCCGGAGGTTCCCTGGGTTTAATGCACAGCCGGAAGATTACAAAGATCATGGATTATGCCCTTAAAATGCGGATGCCCCTGATAGGGATCAACGATTCGGGAGGCGCAAGAATACAGGAAGGTGTAAATTCGCTGGCAGGTTATGGTGAAATCTTTTTCAGAAATACCTTATCATCAGGTGTGATTCCACAGATATCTGTAATATTAGGCCCCTGTGCAGGAGGAGCCGTCTATTCCCCTGCTCTTACAGATTTTGTTTTTGTGGTTGATAAGATTTCAAAAATGTTTATCACAGGACCGGAAGTTATAAAAACAGTACTGGGAGAAGAAATATCTATGGAAGATCTTGGGGGTGCAAGGGTACACAGTGAAATTACCGGAAATGCACATTTTTTCGCAAAGAGTGAAAAAGATAGCTTTGCCCAGATCAAAGAACTCCTTTCTTTTATTCCATGGAATAACAGTGTAGAACATGAATCCACAAGGGTAAGAGATCCGAAAAGGGAGTTTAAAATTGACCAGATTGTACCCGATGACCCTAAAATTCCTTATGATGTTATAAATGTTATAAAATCCATTGTGGATGACTCTAACTTCTTTGAGGTGCAAAAAAACTGGGCCGCAAATTTGGTCATAGGTTTTGGCCGGATCGATGGTAAAACTGTTGGATTTGTTTGCAATCAACCACTTGTTCTTGCGGGTGTGCTGGATGTTGATTCCTCTGACAAAGCGGCACGGTTTATCCGTTACTGCGATGCTTTTAACATCCCGATTGTTACACTGGTTGACCTTCCAGGTTATCTTCCCGGGGTGGATCAGGAGCATGCCGGTGTTATCAGGCACGGTGCCAAAGTGTTGTATGCCTATAGTGAAGCTACAGTTCCTAAAATTACACTAATATTGAGAAAGGCTTACGGGGGAGGTTATATTGCAATGAGCTCCAGGCATATCAGAGCCGACTTTGTATTTGCCTGGCCGGGTGCTGAAATTGCTGTAATGGGGCCTGAAGGTGCGGCTAATATTATTTTCCGCAGAGAAATCAAGGAAGCCGCAGATCCTGAGAAGATGAGAAAACAAAAGGTCAGGGAATACAAAACTAAATTCTCCAACCCTTATGTAGCTGCTTCAAAAGGATACATTGATGCAGTAATTGAACCAAAGGAAACCCGCAATTTAATTATACATGCTCTAAAGGTTTCACAACATAAAAGCATGGCCGGCCCAAAGAAAAAACATGGCATTCCTCCTTTTTAGTATTCCTTTATCCATTACTTTAGTATAACTTTAATTCAAGACTCATGGTAAAGAAAGAATCAAAAAATAAAGTCAGGTTTAACTCTATTTTTATTGATGAGACCAAATATAAAACGCAATTAACCCGGAAATATAAGATGCGGAAAACCTGGGAAAAGCCGGATGACAATAAACTATCCGCTTACATTCCCGGATTATTAAAACAAATATTTGTTAAAGAGGGTCAGAAAGTTAAAAAAGGTGAGAAATTGATGGTTTTTGAAGCGATGAAAATGAATAACAGGGTACATGCCAACAAAGATGCTATAGTTAAAACTATTTTTGTAAAAACCGGTGAAACTTTCCCAAAGGGAACCATCCTCGTAGAGCTGGAACCCATAGTTTAACCCACATTATTCACTACAATTTTTAAATACTACTGCTATACTAATGGCATACAGTACATTATACTGCATTTTCTAAATAATCTTATCACCTGAAACGAACATGAACTTTTTTAATCAAAAGTTCACCCACGAAAATGATTAAAACAAGTTCATGGGAGAACGGAGTGGTTACATCTGTTCTTAAATT
>JANTGF010000053.1 GCA_024763075.1 Bacteroidales bacterium
TTCGTTATTTAATGGTACTATAGGAATGGTGTTTGTTGCAAATGTTGAGGATACGGTTTTGCTAAATTACTATCTGCTTGACAGGTTAAAGTTTAAAACACCTGTTCTTTATGATGTCCATCATTGTTTTTACAAATGGAATAAAAAGTTGATTCACAATGGTAATGAAACATTTCTGATCAATAGCAAGGGAGATATTTTAGTCAAGGGAGACCCAATAAATAATATGGATATTGAAAAGAAATATTTTCATTTTGCTCAGAAGTAACTCCATTTCTTAACCTGAAGAATTAAAGTATTAATTTAGGATTCCCCCGTTAACAATCAATGCAACGCAGTACAATTAACGAAAAAATCAAACTTTATTTCAAAGCCATGTGCATTTTTACACTCTTTCAATGAAGATGACTACATTATAATAAGCAACAACCGACAGAATTAAAGTACCCATCATATGTGGGCAATTATGCCCGAAGAACTGATCACCGGCAAAGCCACAAGGGTGCTATGGTCAAAAGGCTACCGGGGGTTCAGGTGGGAACGGATTTTCAGGAAGATACGATGAGTGAGGGAGGGACGGAGGGAGGGACGGAGGGAGGGAGTGATGGGGTGTCTGAGAGAAGTTGCCAGATTGTGGTAAAAACGTGATGCTTCGCGTCTCAGCTTAACTATAAGATAATGCTAAAATGCATGAATGTATGAAGGCTTAAATGAAGCAGTCCGTAAAGCCAGATAACCGGGTGTCTAAAAGATAACTGCAGGCATATTGTAGTAAAGACGTGATGCATCACGTCTCTGCTTAGCTACATGAGAATGCCTAACAAAACAACCCGTACAGACGGATGACCTAAGAGATGAAGGGAATGGAGAGACGAAGAGACGGAGTGATGGAGTGACTAAGAGATTACTGGTGCCACATTGTAGTAAAGACGCGATGCATCGAGTCTCTGCTTAACTGACAGATGTTGCTTAATTATAAAAAACTATAGAAACAATTTCCCCATTATTGCCGGATGTTAATATATTTGTTTGCTAAGTTTAGTTGCATTGACTTCCTCAGTAAATCTTATTTAGGGTTTGCTGAAAAAGTCCATAACATGCCATATACAAAGCTGCAAGGCAAAGCTGTATAGATATACTGCGAGCCGTAGCAATGAAGTAGATGGTATGTTATGGGCTAACAATAGTAAAAAATGCAGGGTTTTTAGTAAAAATCTATAAAAAACCTTGCAGCTGGATTGAAATACGTACTTTTATCTAATTGATTATATGAAGTTTAAGTGTTTTTCAGCAAACTCTATTTACGAATCAACTCCCTGACCTCCTCCCAGCGCTGATTATCCATTTTGGATCCAATCACTTCTATAACTTTTCCTGCCAAAACGGAGGCAATTCTGCCACATTCATCCAATGGAAACTTGTTTATAAGTCCATAGAAAAATCCGGAAGCATATAAATCTCCTGCACCGGTGGTATCCAGACTTTGAGCATCAATCACTCCCACCTTGAAAACTTTAGTACCCTGCTTAATCAATGAGCCGTTTTTCCCGATTTTCACAATTGCAATATCACACATTCCGGCAATCTCTTCCAAAGCAGCCTCCGGTTCTTTTCCCGTTAGCGCTTTCGCTTCATCTTCATTAGCAAACACAATATCAACATGCTTTTTTATTGTTTTCCTCAGGAAATCATAATTTTCTTCCACAATATTATAACTGGCCATGTCAATAGAAGTAACCAGGCCGTTTCGATGTGCCATTTCCAGAGCCTTTTCAACCAGGGCATGATTCGGAACCAGATATCCCTCAAAATGCAAATAAGCATATCCCTTGAATTGCTCTTCCTTTAACATGGAAGCTTCCAGTTCAAGTGCCGCACCCAGATAAGTGGCAAAAGTCCTTTCCGAATCCGGAGTTATCAGTCCGGTTGCTATGCCGGTATCGGTATCCCTGTAGTTAAAATAAGTAGTAGTATGATATTTTTCCAGTCCTTCTCTGAAATACTCCCCGTATTTGTCTTTTCCAATAGCACCAATATAACCGGTTGGAATTCCCAAACGGGCAAGTCCGTTTATGGTATTCGCCGCAGAACCACCGGCACTGATGCTAATCTTCAGTCCTTTAGCACTATCCATTATTTCATGAGCAGTTTCAGGGCCAGTCAGCTGCATACTTCCTTTGGGCAGAGAGAATTCTGTTAATAACTTATCATCATTTAACCGGATCAATATATCCACCAGGGCATTCCCCAGTCCAAGCACTTTTTGCATGAAATTGAATTTAATTATTAAAATTCTTGCAAATATATTGTTTAATTAACGAAAACAGTTTATTTTTGCCACGCGAATTTTAAAAATATATTCCTCAGTAGCTCAGTCCCGATTCCGAGTACGGAATCGAGGATCCTCGAAAAACAATGAAATCGAAGATTTCTGGTTTTTCGGGATTGGTTAGAACCTTCCTGCAAGGGGATTAACCACAGGTTAAAGGGGGTGAAGTGAAATATTCCTCAGTAGCTCAGTTGGTTAGAGCATCTGACTGTTAATCAGAGGGTCGCTGGTTCGAGTCCAGCCTGAGGAGCGGTGAACCAGAACAAGTTCGCTTCACCGCTGTGTAGGCAAAGTCCTTCACAGCGGTGTAATGAATCAAAGGTAGTGGATTTTCACTACCTTTTTTATTATATTAAGATGTCAAAATTAAAGTATTGTGTTTATATTTTATATAGTTTGAAGGATTTCAAACTATATATTGGTTATACAACAAATTTGACGCGGAGATTAACAGACCATTTTAAAGGAAGAACGAAAAGTACGGTATCCCGAAGGCCATTTAAGTTGATTTTTTGTGAATACTACTTATCACAAAAAGATGCAATGCGGCGTGAAAAATATTTCAAAACTACCTCAGGGAAAAAAACTCTTAAGTTAATGCTCCGGGAAAGCTATAAAGAATTAGAGGGAATAGAGTAAAATGCATATTAGTTACATATGGTTAGGATTAATCAGAGGATCATCGAAACAAAGCGAAGATTCTTTCTTCGCTTTGTTTTTATAAGTTGCAGATATTTGAACATATAATTCTACACAAAACCAGCCAGCCTGTATTTACCAGGTGATTTCCCAACATATCTCTTAAATAGCCGGCTTAAATAAGATGCATTATTTAAACCAGTCAATTCTGCAATTATTTCCAGCGAATGTTTTGTTGTAACTAATAAAAGCTGAGCCTTTCCAACTCTTTTTCGCTGAATATATTCAATGGGGCGACTTTTAGTAACCTCAAGAAACAGACGAGAAAAATAATCGGGCAACAGGCAAATCTCTTCGGCAAGTTTTTCAATAGATAAACTCTTTTCAATATTATTATTGATGTATTGTATTGCAGGTAGTATTTTGCTTATCGGTCTGTTTTCTATGTTTAGGTCGTTGTTTTCAGATGCTTTAGATCTTGAAAGAAGCTGCAGTAGTATTTCCTGACTTTTTAATAGGTCATGAAGTGGTTTCTCGGGTTCACTGTTTCTACTCTTGTCGAGATAGTTCCAGTTATCATATTTTTGTGGATCATTGTTAACCAATTCCATCCTGGGATTTAACAAAAGTAGTCGTTCAAATAAGCTTCTATCCTGAGGCTGAGCCTCCACTTCAAATACCTTATCATGAAAAATAAACATTCTAATTTCGTTAAACAATTGGTTTGTGAAAATAACATAAATCATACTCACACTTTCATTACAGGAGTAGCTGCTATTTGTAAAGCTGGGAATAAGAAAAAGTTTGCCCTGGGTAAGTTCGTATGTTATTCCTTTGTGCATAATAAATCCTTCTCCATCGAAAATGCAATACATTCTGTAAAAAGGGCTGCAAATATCATTGTTATTCCAATTTTAGTCAAGTTCTGAATATGCAACGTTCAGAATTCTTAAAGGAAAAGTATCTGATAATAAGCCCATAATGATTCTATTGAAGGATTAAAGATCTTTAAAATATCGGATTTGTACAAAAACTACACTAAAATGAGTATTGATTTTTTATTGGTAATTTGGTATCATTGTAAATTGCATGGTTTCATTGTATAAGGTATTAGAAAAATCAAATTATGTCCAAAATGAATACCAAACTTTTGCGATTTGCCAGGTTCTTTTTCGTGGGTTTAATTCTTCTGAATCTTTTGAGCAGTAACACTTGTATTGCCCAAAACAATATAAAACTTGCAACTCCATCTAAAATACAGTACAAATGGCATGAACAGGAAAGGATAATGTTTGTTTGTTTAGACCCATGCACATGGCAGGGACGAGAGTACGACAATCATTCTACTCCACTGGAGCAGATAAATCCTGAAAAACTGAACACCGATCAATGGTGCGAAACAGCACAGTTGTGGGGCGCGAAAGAGATTCTTTTTGTGGCAAAACACACCGGCGGATTTTGTTGGTGGCAAACTAAAACTACCGATTATGGAATAAAAGACACACCTTATAAGAATGGCAAAGGTGATGTTTTAAAAGAACTTGCAGCGTCCTGCAAAAAGTATGGATTAAGTCTTGGTATTTATGTTTATCCCGGTGATGAAACCTGGGGTGCCGGAATCGGAAGTGGCGGCCGAACCAAAGACCCCACAAAACAGGAAGCCTACAATGAAGTTTTCAGAACACAACTGGAAGAGACCCTGGCAAATTATGGGGAAGTAATTGAGGTTTGGTTCGATGGAAGTTGTGTGATTGATGTTTCCGATATTTTGGAAAAATACGCTAAAAATTCTGTCATCTTTCAAGGGCCGCATGCTACACTTCGTTGGTCGGGAACAGAATCAGGCAAACTGTTTTATCCGTATTGGAATACAGTAAAAAGTGAAGAATTAAAAGCAGGTGTTGCAACACAGGTAAATGATGATCCCAAAGGCGATGCCTGGGCTCCGGTCGAAACAAATACAACACTTTATGACCACTTTTGGTTTTGGTCCGCTAAAAAAGAAGAGAAACGAAAATCCCTTGATGAATTAATGGAATGTTATTACAAATCGATTGGTTATGGAAGCGTGTTTTTACTGAATTCATCACCCGACACAAGCGGTTTAATTCCTACTGCAGATAGAAAACTCTACAAAGCTTTTGGTGATGAAATTGACCGCCGTTTTAAAACGCCAATTGCTTCAATTGATGAACAGAAAGGGAATATTGTAGAACTTGATCTGGTTGGGAAGAAAAAAATAAACCATGTAGTAACCATGGAAGATTACCGCATGGGTCACCAGATCCGGGAATATAAAATTGAAGGCTTTATTGAGGGAATTTGGAAGGAATTGTATAATGGTCAATCGGTTGGACGTAAAAAGATAGATTTTTTCGATGAAATTGAAGTTTCAAAAATTCGACTTAATGTTTTAAAATCGGTCAACGAACCCGTGCTCAGAAAACTGTCAGCATATTATGTTGAAGATTTTGTCGCTCCGCCCAAACACGGTATTAGCCCGTGGTCGGACTGGCAAATTATCGGTGATTTCAACACAAAAGAAAACACGAAAATCGAAGCTGACCTTACCGGTAGAATTAAAATGCCAGGCCAGTTCATTGTAAGGGTTGAACCTGAGAATTCAAATGAAAAAATTAAAATCAGTAATGTTGAACTAATTTATGACGGACGGGTGGTGCTGGGGGATTTCACCTCGGTAAAAGGCAATGAAATAAACATAAACCGCACTGCACAAGTCATCGGTGAAAGTACAATTTCCTTGCGCTTTAAACTGGAAGGCAAAAAAGAGGTCTCCGGAGAAATACAGTTTAAACCTGCACTAATTTATTAAGTTTGATAATTGTGGGCTTATTAACTTATTTGAGAAGCAGCTGCAAATTGATATGTATATTTGATTGCATCTTAGCATAGTAATAAACAAATTATAAAGGACATAACATAATCTATTGAAACATTCAGGGTTGGAATGCAAAAAGCTGAAAACCAGATTATGCTTTTTTGCGTCCTACATGGGACTCTGACCAGGGCGTGTATTGTATTTACAAATATCCTGTCCTTAACGGGACTCTGATTTTGTAAAAGCTGTAATTTCCACTATATTTGTTTATATTCATTGAATATTTTATAACTTATAAATTCAGGAACCATGAAAAAGTTAATAAGCCTGCTCGCAATGGTCTTAATGCTTGCCTGTACCCGTAACGAATATAAAATTCCCGTATATGCATGGGTAAGTGGACCGGGAAAAGCTTCGGATAGTGAATTGTTTGAAAAATTCTCCGATTTTAAAAAGAAAGGAATTGATGGTTTAATGTATTCCGGAGGTCATAAGTCCGAAACATATAAGCGGATTGGAAAAATTGCCAAAGAAGCCGGGCTGGAATTTCATGCATGGATTCCAACACTTATTCAGGGAGAGAACCCAAAACTTAAAAAAGAATGGTATGCCATAAATGGTTTGGGTGAATCTGCATACGATAAACCGGCATATAATAACCATTATAAATTTCTTTGTCCAAATCATGAGGAGGTCTATGATTTTTTAGCTGATTTGTATGGCAAAGTTGCGGATATACCTGATGTGGATGGAATTCATCTGGACTTTATTCGTTTCCCCGATGTAATTCTGGCCCGTGGTTTATGGGACAAATACGGACTGGTAATGGACAGGGAATACCCTCAGTTTGATTATTGTTATTGTGATAAATGTGTTTCTGATTTTAAAGACCTGACGGGTATCGACATAAAATCCGTTGAGGATCCTTCACAGGTGGAGGAATGGAAACAATTCCGCTATGATCTGATTACAAATCTGGTAAACCGGCTTACTGAAATGGTTCATTCCAAAGGAAAAGACATAAATGCTGCGGTATTTCCCGGACCGAATTCAGTAGCAAAAAAGATAGTCCGGCAGGAATGGGATAAATGGAACATTGATGCTTTCTATCCTATGAATTACAATGATTTTTATCTCGAAGGTCCGTCATGGATAGGTGAAGTATGTAAAGAAGGGGTTACAGCCATTGAAAACAGGAAGCCGCTTTATAGTGGATTATTTATTTGTCCGAATCCTAAGAAAAAGGCTGGAGAACCGGATCCCGAGAACCATGGCCTGCTTCCTGAAGAGCTGGAAGAAGCCATTCGCGTGTCTATGGAAAACGGAGCAACAGGAATCTGCCTTTTCACTCCGCGAAGAATGACGGATGCGCACTGGAAAGTTTTTGAGAAAGTTATTCATAATGATTATTCAGAAAAGCCGGAATAAATGACCGTTCAAATGACCCTTTCTTGCCAGATGATTCACCCTTATAAGCAATATGCAGGATGATGAAAATTTTTAAATTACTTTTCCTGATCTGTCTGACCGGGTTTTTGAACTTTCCCTGTGGTGCTCAAAAGACAGGACCGGAATATCCTGATCCGGTTCGTTTTGAGCAAACAATCCGGAATTTTGAATCTGAGGACAGCATTTCATTTCCACCTCCCAATGCCATTGTTTGTACCGGGAGTTCAAGTATGCGGGGGTGGTCCGGTACAATAACAAAAGACCTGGCACCTTTAAGCATTATACCCCGTGGTTTTGGCGGTAGCAATATGAATGATGCGCTGTATTATACAGACAGAATTGTCCTTGCCTATAAACCACGGGCCATCGTGGTTTATGAAGGAGATAATGACATTGCTCAGGGTATTTCACCGGATATAATTGCATTGAAGTTTAAAAAATTCGTAAAAAAAGTACATCAGAAACTTCCGGAATGCCGTATCTATTTTCTATCTGTTAAGCCGAGTCCGAGCCGCTGGAAACTCTGGCCTTTAATGGAAGAAACAAATCACCTCATTGTGGAAATATGTGGGAAAGACAGTCGTCTTACCTATGTGGACGTAGCCTCAGGGATGCTTGATCAATCCGGGAAACCCCGCATAGAAATATTTAAGGATGACATGCTGCATATGAAAAGAGAGGGCTATATCATCTGGAGAAATGCCCTCAGGCCTGTACTTCTTGAAAATGAACTTCAATATGAACCAAAAAGTTCAGAGAAATAAAATAGATCAACAACGCTGATACCGGACTTTAAAGACAAACTATTTGATTTCAAATGTTAAAGTAGCCCAGTTCGACACATAATCCGTATTCTTATTCTTACTTTTCACCATATCTATTGTGCGGATGTACCATATTCCGGCATGATCAATTTCAATGGTAAATTCTCCTTTTTTATTTGAACGAAGAGATTCTGATTCACCATGATTGTGCTCATGGACTTCTGCAGATGCAGGTTTATTGCTAAAATAAATCAGATGATTGGATAAAGGTTTTGAATTTTTAAACAGTGTAAAGCTGATTTTATCTCCTGGCTTTGCATCGTAAGGATTGTCATTTGGAACAAATTCAACCGGATAATTAAAAACAGTTTTAAAGTGTTTAGTTTTCTTGCCGGATACCTGGAAAAGAATTTTCACATGTTTGGCATACTTCTCTTTGGATGGTTTGTCCATGTTCCCGTTTTTCTTTCTTTCTGCAAGCACATCCAGGATGCCATCGTGTTCAAGATATTCATTAAATTCATCCGCTGTTAACTCTATCATGCTAGGCAAAGTTGAAACGCCTGCAACATAGGTTCCACCTGCCCCTGTTTTAAATTTCAGATAACTGATATTTTCTTTATCATACCAGTCCCCATCGTTTGGTACAAATTTATAATCCGGACCAACGATCCGTACATCCCTCATCCGGTCTCTTGAAATCGGGTTTTCACTTTTTTCAAACGTACCGTTAACTAAAAACAATTCACTGGTTTCATTACTTTTCAGAAAATATGAATGTGTTTTGAAAAAGAGATCATGTGAGGAGAGCAGTACAAAAGCAATCAGGGCAATGAATACTCTTCTCATAATTTTCAGTTTTTTTGTATGTACAAATATAATAATTTCTGTAGGATTCCCGTGAAACTAATTAAAACAGTTTTTTAATGATATATTATTAATTTAAAACGATTATAATTTATCGATAATCGATAATTTTTTATTGCTATTTGGATAAAACAACTTATCTTTGCTGAAGAATAATTTAAATCTTAAAAAATGAAAGAAAAAGCTACTTTAAGTATCAGAATAATTTATTGGTTTACCAATATTATACTCGGATTATTGATGCTGGTATTTATTGCATCTATTGTATTTAACCTTCTTCTGTTTACAGATGTTATTGGTGATGATGTTCAACTGCATACCCGATTGCCTGTAAAAGTAGATTTCCTGGAAACCGGAAACCTGCACCTGATGAATCAGGATATTAAAGTTGAACTGGTGGATGCTACCACTCAGATCCATTTTTTCAATACTCCTTCCTTTATTACCAGGAAAGTCGGGGTAATGCTTATGGTTGTAGTGTTGTTTACAATATTTTTGACCTGGACATTTCAGCGTTTTATGAAAAATGTTAAAAACGGAGAGATCTTTACGGTCAGCAATATCTCCCTGCTCAAAAGACTGGCCTACGGAATAGCCGGGCTCTGGCTTTTCACGATAATTTATATGCAACTTTCCTATCATTTTATGGCCAAATACCTTGAATTTGAAAATGTCCGGATTACCAGTGAGGTTCAGTACTATTCAGGGGTTTTATTTATTGCCATATTTCTTTGGATGCTGGCACATATATTTATTACCGGTGCAAAATTAAAGCAGGAAAACGATTTAACTATTTGACTATGGCTATAATTGTAAATTTAGATGTGATGCTTGCCAAACGCAAGATGAGTTTAACCGAACTATCTGTAAGGGTAGGCATAACCATGTCTAATTTATCTGTTTTGAAGAAGGGAAAGGCAAAAGCCATCCGGTTTTCTACTCTGGAAAGAATTTGTGAGGTGCTGGAATGTCAGCCGGGGGATATTCTTGAATATCAGTCAGACTAATAATGTGGTAAACAGGTTAGGAAGAATGGCTTAGAAATCCTACCAATGAAGCAGATTTCTTGCCATCGTAGATCTGCCACGAAATGACCAACAACCCACACGATACAATCGTGGGGGGAGCGGTGGTAGAAATGCAATATATTCTGGTCAATCAGAACAGACTGCAGACTCCGTAGAAGTCATATTATTGTAACAAGCACAGTATTATATCATATGACACCGACTCCAGTGGAGTCGCATTTCGATCATCTATTCTTCTTTTGTTATCTAGTGCTTCTAAGAAAACTCTTAACTTTTCAAGTGGCTTCTTAAAAGACGCCAAAGACAGTCTGATGACTGTCTATTTGGTAGCCCCACCAGGCGCGGTGCAGTTAAGAAATGATCCGGTGGATCATTTTAAGCATCGGTAGGGAATGCGGGGCAGGTGTTCGATTCCTGGGAACGAATAAAAAAAGACAGCCTGACTGGCTGTCTATATGGTAGCCCCACCAGGAATCGAACCTGGATCTACGGTTTAGGAAACCGCTATTCTATCCATTGAACTATGGGGCCAAACATAATTAGAGCGAACAAAAGTATTCAAAAACTCTGGTATTTGCAAAAGTAATAGTCAGGCTATCGGCAACTTAATTTAAATTCCTTTATGAATAGATTTTTTTTATCTTTACATTTCTTATAAATTTACAACAGGGAATTATGAAAAAATTATTGTTTACAGGGCTTATATTGGTTTTCATTTCTGTTTCTTCTTTTAGTCAGGAAACGGTACCTACTACTCAGGATACTACACAAGTTCATCAGCAGGCGGAGCCTTCACCCCCTCCGGCACAAAAACAGCCGAATAAAAAATCATCCAAAAGAGGAAAAAGGCTTTATTTTGGGGGTAATGTAACTTTCAATGTGGGAAGTTATACCCGGATTGGAATTTATCCATTGGTGGGTTTTAAGCTTTTACCCAAACTATCGGTAGGTGCAAAAATTGGATATGAATACATTAAAGATAAAAGATGGGCTGAGGATTATGAAACCTCAAATTATGGTTATAGTTTGTTTTCCCGATTAAGGTTTTTTCGTAATTTATATGCTCATGCAGAATTTCAATCCACAAATTATGATTTGTATGATTCCAGTGGAAATTCAAATCGTGAATGGGTGAATTTTTTATTACTGGGTGGTGGTTACAGTCAGCCGCTGGGTGGAAATGTCAGGTTAAATGCCCAGGTTCTGTTTGATGTATTGCATGCTGATAATTCTCCCTATAAATCATGGGAACCAATTTTCAGTGTGGGGATCAGTGCAGGGTTTTGATAAATTATTTTAAAAGCTGGTTTTTTAATAATATGGTATTGTTATTTTTGCTGAATGAATTACCTTGATATTATTCTTATTATTTTACTGGGACTGGGTTTGATCCGTGGGTTTACAAATGGTTTAATCCGTGAGTTAACTTCCCTGGCAGCCCTTATTCTGGGAATTTTTGGGGCTATAAAATTTTCAGAATTTACTTCCTCCCTTTTAATTGAACATTTTAAGCTTTCGGGGAACTATCTCCCTGTATTATCTTTTGTCATAACCTTTATTGTAATTATCATAGCGGTTCATTTTATTGGTGATCTGCTCGATAAGTTTTCGAAAATACCGGTTTTAAGCCTGGTAAACCGACTTTCAGGGATGGTTTTCGGTTTATTAAAAACAGCATTAATTGTTAGTATTTTACTGGTTATTTTAGGAGCATTGGATAAACGGGCAAGTTTCCTTCCAAAGGATAAGATCCATGATTCCTTTTTATATGAGCCTGTTTATAGTCTTGCACCTTTTATTTTTCATAATTTTCACTTTGATCGATATGATTTCCCGGGTGAAAAAAAGAAGAAAAACAAAAGTTTTCAAATATGATTTTTAAAATCCTTTCGCATTAATAATTATGAAAAACAAATTACTAAAATTTCTTATTCCGGTAATAACAGTTACCATACTTTTTAATTCCTGTAAAGAAAAAACCCAGGTTACTCCTCCGCCTCCTCCTGAAATTCAGGTTGTGGAGGTTATTCAAAAAGATGTTCCTCTTTATAACGAGTTTGTCGGACAGGTTTACGGACAAAAGGATATTCCGATACGGGCCAGGGTTGAAGGTTTCCTGGAAGGTATCTACTTTGAAGAAGGCCTGATGGTAAAGAAAGGCCAGCTTTTGTATTCTATTGATCCCATTCCATTTCAGGCAAAGGTGAATACCCAGAAAAGTAGATTGGCAGAAGCTGAAACCATGCTGGTGAAAGCCAGAAATGACCTGAACAGAACCAAACCGCTTGCTGAGAAGAATGCGGTAAGCAAGAGTGATCTGGATGCAGCCCAGGCAGAGTATGATGCTGCCTTATCTTCGGTATCTGCTGCTAAATCGAACCTTCGTTCAGCTGAGATCGAGCTGGGATATACAAGAATAAAATCACCCATTACCGGGGTAATTGGAAGAACTCTTGCCAGAGTGGGTGATTTCGTAGGCCGTGAACCTAATCCGGTTATTTTGAATACCGTATCGAAAACTGACAGTGTGAGGGTTACTTTTTTCCTGACGGAATCTGAATATCTTTTTCTCTCGCGAAGGTTTGAAAAAGAGATTAAAGCTGATATGAGAAGAAAGTTGAAGGAAGAAGAAAAAAGCCAGCTTGAATTAATTTTATCAGACGGCTCGGTTTATAATCATACAGGAACTACTGATTTCATTGATCGGAACGTAGATTCGAATACAGGTTCAATTTTAGTTCAGGCCACTTTCCCTAATCCCAATTTATTGTTACGGCCGGGTTTATATGCAAAAGTAAAAGTGCTTATGGAAACGGCAAAGGGTGCATTGTTGGTTCCACAAAGATGTATGATGGAATTACAGGGCCAATATTCTGTTTTTATAGTAAATGCTGAAAATAAAATTGAGTCCAGACAAGTGGTTCCCGGAGACCGGATAGTAGACCTGTGGTTGATTAAGAAGGGTCTCGAACCCGGAGACAAAGTAGTTCTTGAAGGACTACAAAAAGTTTCGGAAGGAATGGAAGTAAATCCAGTTGTTACTGTTTTTAAAAGTAAATCCAATCAGCAATAATTAATAATATGGCAGAAGATAAAGGAAATTTTTTTGTACACCGGCCCATAGTTGCCATGGTCATTGCGATTGTTATTGTTATCGTTGGTACCATTTCAATGATTGGTTTACCCATTGAGCAATATCCAAACCTTACTCCGCCAATTGTTCAGGTAAGGGCAACCTACACAGGTGCAAATGCAATTAATGTGGAAGAATCTGTAGCAACCCCGCTGGAGCAGAAAATCAACGGAGTTGACAATATGATTTACATGAAATCTACCAACGCGAATGATGGCACCATGAATATTCAGGTTTCCTTTGACGTTGGCACAGATCCGGACATGAACACCGTTTTAACCCAGAACCGGGTTTCTGCAGCATCAGCAAAGCTTCCGGCCTCCGTTACAAAATTCGGGGTGACAACTGAAAAATCACTGGCAAATATTTTAATGCTTGTTACCCTGACTTCTGACGGCCGTTACGATCAGGATTTTTTAGGAAATTATGCTTTAATCAATCTTAAAGATCAGTTATCCAGAATAAAAGGGATTGGGAGGGTGGATGTTTTAGGTGCATCAGATTACTCCATGCGGATATGGATTAAACCGGATCGTCTCTCACAAATGGGGCTTACCGTGCCTGAAATTATCAATGCAATTAACAATCAGAATGTGATTGTACCTGGCGGAAAGTTTGGTGCGGAACCCGCACCCCCGGGAACGGAATTTACTTATACCGTACGCCTGCCGGAGAGGTTCAATTCGCCGGAAGCATTTGGAGAGATTGTCGTTCGTACTAAATCAGATGGATCCCAGATTAAACTGAAAGATGTGGCTACCATTAATCTGGGTGTGGAAACCTATAACATGATTCCCCGGTTGAATGGTAAGACTTCGGCTATTATCGCTCTTTATCAGTCTCCGGGGTCAAATGCCGTGGAACTGGCCCAAAGCATCAAAGATGAGATGAATGTCCTTGCAAAAGATTTCCCGGAGAGTATCAGATATGATATTTCAATGGATACCACAAAAGCCATTGATGCAGGTATCCGGGATATTGTAGTTACATTGTTTATTGCCCTAGTTCTGGTAATTCTGGTTGTATTTATTTTTATCCAGGACTGGCGGGCGACTTTGATACCCACCCTTGCCATTCCCGTTTCCCTGATCGGAGCATTTATTTTCTTCCCTGCCCTTGGTTTTACGATTAATGTATTATCCCTTCTGGGGCTGGTGTTGGCCATCGGTATTGTAGTAGATGATGCCATTGTTGTTGTCGAAGCCGTTCAGGTAAACATAGAAAAAGGAATGTCAGCCAAAGAAGCGACGCTGGATGCCATGCGCAAGGTGACGGCCCCGGTTATTGCAACTACCCTGGTGTTGATCGCAGTATTTATTCCGGTAGCAGGTATGGCAGGTATAACAGGAATCCTTTATCAGCAGTTTGCGATAACGATTGTGGTTTCGGTTGTGGTTTCTTCAATTAATGCATTAACCCTTAGCCCGGCACTGTGTTCCCTGTTATTAAAAAAACCGAAACCTTACAAAGGTCCTTTAGGCTGGTTTTTTGGCAAATTCAATAAGGGAATGGACAGAACAACAGAATCGTATATGAGTTTTTCTTCCATCGTTTCAAGAAAAATAAAAAGAGGGGTGGTTTTCATTTTAGTAATGACAGTTGGTGCAGGAATTTTTGGCGGACTGGTACCCGGTGGATTTATTCCAAGTGAAGATATGGGCTACTTTTTTGTGAATATACAATTGCCTGATGCTGCTTCCATTCAAAGATCAGATGAGATTTCAAAAAAGGTTGAGGATATCCTGATGAGTTTTGAGGAAGTAGATTTTGTAACTACAGCAACCGGCTATAGCATTTTATCGGGTGCTATGACTTCAAATACAGCATTCATATTTATTTCCCTGAAAAACTGGGATGAAAGGAGCCTTACTGCCGAGCAATTGATTGCCAAAGTAAATAAAAAGCTTATCAGGGAAATAAAAGGTGCACAAGTGTTTGCTTTTGGGCCCCCTGCAATTCCGGGACTTGGAAATGGCTCCGGTTTTAGTATTATGTTACAGGACCGGACAGGAAAAACTCCTGAATACCTGGCTGAAAATGCCATGAAGTTTATTAAAGCTGCCAATGAGAGGCCGGAAATAGGTGCCGCATTTACCACATTTCAGGCAAATGTTCCCCAGCGATATATGGACATAGATAAGGAAAAGGCCCTGAAACTGGGAGTGAAGCTTGATGAACTTTATACTACCCTGGGCGCTTTTATGGGAGGAGCTTACGTGAACGATTTTACCCGTTTCGGGCGTTTATATAAAACCTATATTCAGGCAGAACCCCAATACCGGGTGGATGAATCACAAATTAACAATTTCTTCATTAAAAATAAAGAAGGGAATATGGTTCCCCTTGCTACGCTGGCCACGGTAAAACCTATTTCGGGCCCGGATTATACCGTACGTTTTAATTTATACCGATCGGTGGAAGTAACCGGGGGGCCGGCAGAAGGATATACTTCCAATCAGGCCCGGGCTGCCTTAAAAGAAGTGGCAGATGAAGTCCTGCCACCGGATATGGGATATGCCTGGAATGCGATGTCGTTTCAGGAAGAAAAGGCATCCGGTTCTCTTATGATGATCCTTACTTTTTCATTGTTGTTTGTTTTTCTCATTTTGTCAGCACAATACGAGAGCTGGTCTTTACCTTTCAGTATTTTGTTAGGAACGCCTTTTGCTATTTTCGGTGCCTTATTTGCACTCTGGGCGGCAAGATTATTCAGCCCGACATTTGAAAATAATATTTTTGCCCAGGTTTCTTTTGTGATGCTTATTGGCATGGCAGCAAAAAATGCTATTTTGATTGTGGAATTTGCAAATGACGAATTCAAAAAAGGTGCAAGTCTTTACGATGCAGCAATGACTGCTGCCAGATCAAGGTTCCGCCCTATATTGATGACGGCATTTTCATTTATCCTGGGTGTTTTTCCATTGGTTGTTGCATCCGGTTCAGGTGCAGAAGCCAGGAAGGTTATGGGAATGGCATTGTTGGGCGGGATGGGGCTTGCAACTTTACTTGGTGTATTCCTCTATCCTATGCTTTTTATTTTGATTGGGAAAATTGCAGGTTATGAGAAGAAAAGGGACAGAGAAATGGTTCCTGTTACAGAATAAATAGTTTTGATAAATTTCAATATTGTGATTTATTTGTTTTTTGAGGTTTATATAATCCATAATTCATAAATAGTAATGAACAGGTCAATAAAATATTTTTTAGTCATTCTTTTAATTGGTGTGGCAGGATGTGCAGTAGGCCCGAATTTTGAAAAGCCTGTAGTTGATAAACCTGACCATTTTAACTATGACAGCCTGAGAGCAGATACGGTTCTTAACCTGAGGTGGTGGGAATTGTTTAACGATGAGCAACTAATTGCACATATTGACACTGCCCTTGTAAATAACAGGGATGTAAGAATTGCAGCCTCAAGGGTTGAAGAGGCGAGATTTGTGGTGGGTTATACCAGGGCTGACCAATGGCCGTTTTTTGGATATGATATGAAGGCCGGACGTCAAAAACTGAATCTAGGTGAAAATATGAACTCTCCGTTTAACAGCTTTACCACAATGGGAAATGTGAGTTGGGAAGTTTCTTTCTGGGGTAAATACCGCCGGATGAATGAAGCTGCCCGGGAAGAACTTATGGGAACCCAATATGCCCACAGAGCGGTAATGATAAGTTTGATCTCGGAGGTGGCAAGTACCTATTTCTTGCTGCTGGACTATAATTCAAGACTGGAAATTGCCAGACAAACCCTTGAGTCCAGAAGAAAGGGTTTGAGGATTATGAAGGATAAGTTTGAGTATGGTACAATTCCTGAGCTGGATTTAAATCAGGCAGAAATTCAGGAAGCCATTGCGGCGGCTTCTGTTCCGAAATTTGAACGATCGGTTGCACAAACCGAACATGCACTAAGCATTCTGCTTGGCCAGAATCCCGAATCAATACCGGCTTCTGGTATATTAACCGATCAAAAAGAACCTCCGGATATTCCGGCAGGAATACCTTCTGATTTGCTGCAACGCAGATTGGATGTAATGGAAGCCGAGCACAGATATGCAGCTCAGAATGCACGAATAGGAGTGGCACAGGCCATGCGCTGGCCCGTGATAAGCCTGACTGCCGGATTAGGTGTTGCAAGTGGGGATCTGACCTCTTTATTGTCCTCAGGATCCCTGGCCTGGTCAGTTGGGGGTGGAATCGTTGGTCCTATTTTTAACTTTGGGAAGAATAAACGCAGGGTTCAGATTGAAAGACAGAAAACCGATCAGTCGCTGCTCTTCTATGAAAATACGGTGTTAAATGCCTTCAGGGATGTAGAGGATGCCCTTGTTGAGGTACATACTTATAAAAAGGAGCTGAGTTCGAGGATAAGACAAAGAGATGCTGCCCAAAATGCAAATATGCTTTCCAAGGAAAGATACGATGGTGGAGTGACCAGTTATCTTGAGGTCCTTGATTCAGAAAGATCCCTGTTCAATGCAGAGTTATCCACTTCTGAAACTTATCAGCGAAGGTTAAATTCATATGTGAAATTGTATAAAGCCCTCGGTGGCGGATGGATTTCTGCTGAAGAAGAACAGGCAGCTAAAGATCAGGCTGCACAGGATCAACAGAACTAAAAATAAACCCGGACTACCAGAACCTGCAAATTATCACCACCCTGAACCGGGTCCCCCGAAGGGATCCCTGTGAGAGAAGGGTGGCTCTTGAATTTTGTTTCTTGGTTCTTGTTTCTTGATTCTTTGAATCTTGTTTTCTATTCCCTAAGCATCTCCGAAGCAATCTTCCCTCCCCCGGCATCTTCTTTTGAAATGGATAGTTTGTATTTACCTGATACCGATTTTACTACCGGGGCTGAGGTATGATCAAGTACCACCTTAAACAAGGCCATGAAGCTTTCAAAATGCTCTCTTTTCAAGCCCGCTTTTGTTTTAGGATGATCACCAAACAATTCTGTCAGGATATGATCCACCACTTCTTCCGGTTTCAAGGCAGTTTTAACCTCATGAAAATCTTTTACTTCAGCCAGGGTTTTCATACTTCCGTCTTCCATTTCAAAAAGAACAGATTGGTTTCCGCTTTGTAAGCCGCTTAATAATTTGGTAAGTACCGGTTGATAAATAATTCCTTTTGCCATAGTTTTAATATTAGAAAGATTCAAATATTCTGGTTTACTATTATTTTGATATTTCTGGTTATTCTCCTGTAATCTTTTCCCCTTTTCCCTTCATTCTCACTTCAAGATTTACATTTGGTTCTTTTCCTCCGGAAAAACTGCACTCAAAAGTCAGGCTGTGGGCTCCTTTGTCCAACATCAGCCCGGAAGCATCCACAGGAACATCCTTGATGCGGTGCCAGGATTTATTATAAATTCCAGCCTTTTCCCCACCTTCATACTTCAGGCTTTGTCCTTCATTCAGATTCACCGGGAGTTTAATTTCCCTGTAATTATCAAGTTCCATTTTAATTCCGGAAACCCTGCCGTCTTTGGCAGTGAGGATGAACTCCATGCTTTGTTCTTCTTCAGGATTATTAAACTTAAATTGTTCATAAAGAGGTTCTCCCGGCTGCTTAGCTTTTTTCTTATAATGAAACTTCCAGGAATATATCCGGTATAGCTCCCATTCCTTCTCTCCCATCGTTTCCAGAGTGAATTCATTATTGATATCCTTCATCAGCTCTTTTTGTGGCTCTGTAAATGCTCCGGACATCCTTGCTTTTTCCCATTCTCCGAGGAGGTGTAATATTTTTTCAGTATTTCCGTTTTCCGCCAGTGTTTTATAACTGGTGCTGAATCCGTAACCTGCATCGAATGCTGCCGACCGGGCCAACATCCATTCAATGTCTTCCACACTTGTTCCGGGATTTAAGCTAAACCATCCCAGCATACCCGGCATCAGGTTCCGCTTAAAATACTTTTGATTCTTCATCCGGTAATCAGTCTGGCTTTCCCTGAAGCCTGCATACCAGGGTTCCCCCCAGTTCATACGGGTGTAAATATGCCAGAAGTAATGGGATGTACGGCTGGCATCAGCAATGTAATGCTGCTTGATATCGTCACTTAAATTATTGAACCATGTTGTGGTGAACAGAATCTCTCCATAATTTCCCATGCCTGTTGAACGGTTTCCTTCCAGACCGTCAAAAGAAATCTGACGCAGGCCGGTTTTACTGAAGAGCCGGGCAATATTTCCTGCCACTTCCATGCTGAGGTCAGCATCGGTCAGGAATACTTTGTATGCATGATCAGCCAGCACACTTATTTCTTCACCTTTCTTATGGCTGGTGATCTTCGACCCCCAGGCACCCCGCTGGCAATCGAGTAATTTCCATGGAGAATTTTCTGAAACTTTGCCGTACCTGATTAACTCAGTACCCACCCTGACCGTTCTTAAATTGTTATTTTTATACTGGTTAAAAAAATCAGGAGAGTCAATATATATCTCCGTTTTTTCATTATCCAAGACCTGTGAAAGGGTACTGCTTCCGACTTTGGCCAAACGCTTGTCAGGTACCGGTGTAACATAAGGGTCATTAGTGGTGATGAAATTAGAAAGGGTATGGACTCCAAGCATGATCCCTTCTTTTTTTGCCTTTTCCACACATCGTTTCATGCTTTGGGTTCCATCCGGAAAGGATGCTTCTTTCAATTTAAAATGTCCCCAGTATTCAAAAGGTCCCGGATGATACAGATATTTTAATCCGGCCTTTTTGGTAATAGCCAGGGCCTGTTCAATATCCTGTTCTCCAAATCCCATGATCAGGTATGCGGCAGATGCCTCTTTTGACTCTTTGCCCCAGACTCCGTCAACCAATGGATGAGGAAGACCTTCTGCCACTTCAATAATTCCGATGGTTTCAAGAGTCTTTTCAACAGGACACCCGAACAGGGCAATTTTACTTCCTGTAATTCCCTTATCTTTGAAAGGAGGGGCAAGGTATTTTTCGTGATTCCAGTTTTGAATAATTCTTGCTTTATTACGGTTGCGGCAATAAGCCTGCAAGGTACTCCCAAAGTCTGCTGGTTTGGCTGCTTCCACACGGTACAACACTCCCCTCTTCCCTTTTTCACTCAGGTCCGACAGATCATTTTGTTCAAAAATGTCAATTTGTGGCATACAATCGTTCTCATTCCATGGATAACCACCCAGGGTCCTCGGGTTTAAAGCCTGTATCCCAAATGTAAACTCTGTATTGCTTGCGATACCTACAGTTTCACCAATACTATTGTTGACTGTTAAAGGATAAGGTCCCCAGATGATCAGGTCAATGCTGTCAGGCTGACTAATCGAAACCAGCTCAAAGGTCAGATGTGTATCTTTTGTTTCGGCTTTGATCTTTGCTTTAAGGTTGTTTTTATACTGAAGGTCAATAATGCCATTTCCTCTGTCAAATACAGCCTTCTCAGGAAAAATAAGTTTATCCTGAATTCTTAGTGTCATTAAAGGAGCCAGAGTGTCTTTCGCAAGAAAGTTTTCTTCAGAATTGCGCGTAAAAATTCCGGTAATAATTCCTGAATGATTTATAGTTATGCGGAAAGACCCGGAAGCTAAAGAGATATCTTCCATTTGCCTGTTACAGGAAATACTTACAAATAATAAAAAAAGTATCAGAGCCAATTTATTCATGATGATAGATTAAGTTATAATTTAATAAGATTTTTCAGGAAACAGCTTAATCATGTTTAAGTTTATCCTTATCATTTTCAATGCTTTCACTGATTATCTGCTGCTTGTTTTCCATTTTCTTTACTTTTTCCCGGATGGCCTCTTTTTCTTTCTTATCCTCGGCTGTTTTCAGGCCGGCCTTTGTAGCTTCAATGGTTTCATCCAGCTTCTCAACATGGACTTGCTTCTTCTCAATTTCTTTTGCCTGTTTTGCCTTGTCAAAAATCATATCCTCCGGTGCAACATCTTCATTACTTCCTTCTTTTACTTTTGATCCTTTCGGGATAAATTCCTGATCATTTACCTGGCGCTGATTCATAAAGGAAGGAGAAATAATTTCAACTTTTGCACGATGGAGATGATCCATTACCATTTCATTAAGGAGAGATCGCGTGGAAAAATACTTATTTGTATCTTCCAGTAAGCCATGTACTTTATAATGAGTAGAAAAATCCCCGAGTTTGGTAATAAAAACAAAAGGCTCTTTTAAACCCGTTTTCAAAGCGGCATTTTTCAGTTCTTCTTCAATTATCTTTCTTGAAACATCATAACCAAGTGAAACTTCAGCAGAAATAATAGTGCCCGATTCTCTGATAACTTTTACCGGATTTGATGCAATAAACAGATTTGGAAGAGTAACCAGGTTCCGGTCTTCCACCTGAATGGTTGTATGGAACAGGCTTGTATTCGTAATTCTCCCAAAATACTTATCCACGGTAATAAAATCGCCTAATTTGAAACTTTTTGAAGTTTTGTTCATCACTCCTGCCAGGGCATTCCCTAATAAGGTAGTGGAACTCAAAGCAAAAGCAGCACTTATTACGATACCTATCAGACCAATGAGCTGACCCCTTACACTTTCCTTAATGGGAAGGGAAGTTAATACAATGATAAACCCGATAAAACCAAAGGTATAAAGAACTACCTGCCGGACTGTAGTTCCGGTTTTTTTCAGCTTAGGCTGCCTGGTGAATAACCATTTTACAGCAGTATAAAATGCAATGACAACAACTACGGCAATTCCGGTATTTACCCATGATAAAAGGCCGTTAAGAATTTTCTCCATAATTGAGCTTTTTAAAAAAAATAAACAATTATGTTCAGCGTTAAAGATACTAAAAATTGGGAAAGAATAAATTTTAGTTTGCAGTCAATCTTTTTTTGATCATTGTTAAAAAATAGGTAATTTGCGGCTTTATGACAATTTAAGAATAAAATAATGAAAAAGCTCATTTGGATAGTTTTCAGTTGTTTCATACCAGGTTTGGTTTATGGTCAAACTATTCATCATGACCTGAAAGTTCAAATTTTTGTAAAAGACCATCGTATTCAGGTACAGGACGAAATTACCTTTCCAAAAGAATACCTGAAGAAACACCCTGAAATTACTTTTTTACTGAACTCCGGACTTGCATTGGAAGAAACAGATGTAAAGATTAAAGAACTGGCTGTAAAAAAGAATGAAAAATCAAAAGTGCAATTAAAGAGATATCGTTTGAGAGCACCATCCAAATCTTCGGATTATAAAGTGATTTTAAAATATAATGGAGAAATATATGATAAAGTAGAGGAAGGTGCTGCTGAATATGCCCGGGGTTTCAGTGAGACCAGCGGGATTATTTTTGAGGATGGTATTTATCTTGCAGGCTCTACTCACTGGGTCCCGGAGACTGAAGGTCCCGGCCTGGCAAGTTTTAATATCGAAACAAGCATTGATAAAGGATGGCTGGTTTTAAGTCAGGGTACACGAACCATCAATAAAGAAAAAGACGGCAGGCAACTGATTCGATATGAATCACCCGAACCTATGGATGAAATTTATCTCGTAGGTGGGAAATGGACAGAATACGATATTCCTTCAGATCATGTTTTATTCCAGGCTTTTTTACGCACACCCGATGAAAAACTGGCACATAAATATCTGGGAGCAACACAGGGTTACCTATCCATGTACGAAAAAATGATCGGGCCTTATCCTTTTACCAAATTTGCTTTGGTTGAGAATTTTTGGGAAACGGGTTACGGTATGCCCTCTTTTACATTGCTGGGGCCAAAAGTGATAAGGTTTCCATGGATTTTATATTCTTCCTATCCGCATGAGCTATTGCATAATTATTGGGGAAATAGTGTTTATGTTGATTATACTAAGGGGAACTGGTGCGAGGGAATTACGGCTTATATGGCGGATCACCTGCTAAAAGAGCAACAGGGTCAGGGTGCAGAATATCGCAGGAGTACTCTTCAGAAATATACGGATTTTGTAAATCCGGAAAATGATTTTCCCCTGAGTAGATTTATTTCAAGAAATAATTCAGCTGAAGAGGCAATTGGCTATGGGAAGTGTCTGATGGTAAATAATATGCTGAGAATGAATTTTGGAGATAAAAATTTTCTGGCTGCATGGGCGAAATTTTATAAAGATTATAAGTTTAAAATTGCATCATGGGAAAACATCCGGGAAAGTTTCGAGGAAATTACCGGTGAAGACCTGAAACCTTTCTTTACCCAATGGGTGGAAGGGAAGGGAGCACCTGCATTGCAACTTTCAGATATCAAATCAAATAAAGAAGGTGCCGGTTTTAATCTTTCTTTTAAGCTCGAACAGATACAGGAGGAGGAGCCCTTTAGTCTGGATATTCCAGTGGTTGTTTTTCTTGAAAATGAAAAGAATGTAAGCTTATTAAGTGTAAGTATGGATCAGCGTGAGCAACATTTTCTTTTCAGCTTTGATAAAAGGCCCGTAAGGATTGAAATAGACCCTGCTTTTCAGGTTTTTCGCAGGCTTGACAGGAAGGAAGTGCCTACTACTCTCACTCAGCTTTTTGGAGCAAAGGAAGCCATTATTATACTTCCCTCGGAAAGCCCAATGTATGAAAGTTATAAAAATATGGCTGAAACCTGGAGAAGTTCCCAGGCAGCTCAGGGAAAATTGTTATTTATTAAATCAGATAAGGAACTGGATAAATTGCCGGATCATACAGTATGGGTTGTGGGCTTTGACAATAAATTTGCCCGGGAGGCAGAAATCCATGATAATTACCTTGATAAGCTAAGTATGGAGGAAAAAGTGTTGAAAAATAAATTAAAAGATTCCGGAGCCCTGGCTTATGCTATACAAAACCCTGTAGATAAGGATTATACACTTGGTTTTGTAGCTGTAAATAGTAAGGAAGCCATTTCCGGATTGGGGAGAAAGCTACCACATTATGGGAAATATTCGTATCTTGGCTTCGAGGGGAATGAACCTACTAATGTTTTGAAGGGTATTTTCCCTGCCATAGGTTCACCCCTGAATTATTCGGTGCCTTACAATGGGAAAACTTATCCCGTAAGTGCAAAGATAATTCCCCGGAAAGCATTAAGTGAATTTAAATAACCCTAATCACTATAAAAACCTGAGTAATGAAGAAAATATTTCTGTTTTTTGGTGTATTCCTTGTGCTTGTTTCATGTAAGCAAAATGGGATAGACAACCCTGAAATAAGTATTCAGGAGTTAAAAGATCACATAGGCTTTTTAGCTTCAGATTCTTTGAAAGGAAGGAAACCGGGAACACCTGAGGGCAGAGTTGCCGCAAATTATATTGAGAACCAGTTCAAATCCTTTGGATACAAAGCATTGGGGGATAATGGATTTCAATATTTTGATGTAATTACGAGTGTTGTAAGCGGACCGGGTAACAGCCTTGTAGCAGGTGAGCTATCCGGAATACCGGATGCGGATTTCCGGCCGTTTAGCTTTTCGGCAAATGCATCAGCCGATGCGGATGTCGTTTTTTGCGGATTTGGTTTTGATATAAATAAGGACAGCCTTGTTTGGGAAGATTATAAAAATGTGGATGTAAAGGGAAAATGGGTAATGATCTTACGGGCTGATCCTGAACTCGATAATGATAAGAGTAAATTTATCCCCTGGGCAAAAGACAGGGATAAAGTGCTTACAGCCAAAGATAAAGGTGCTGCCGGTGTATTACTTGTGTCAGGTGAAGAATACGACCCGCGGGACAACCTTGCAAAACTGGAGTTGGATCAGATGGGTACAAATTCAGGGATACCCGCTTTTCATATTACAAGGACTTTTGCCAATTCTATTCTGAAATCCGGTGGAAAAACAATTGAAAACCTGGAGAAAAGCCTCCTCGATAAAAAGAAACCGATGTCTTTTGATTGTAATATTACAGTTAAAGGAACTTCCGATGTAGAATTTAAAAAAGTTAAAACCCAGAATGTAATTGGATTTCTCGAAGGAACGGATCCTGTATTAAAAGAGCAGATCATTGTTATCGGGGGACATTATGATCATCTGGGCTTTGGTGGTAAAAACTCAGGCTCAAGGGTGCCGGAGGAACATGCCATTCATTATGGTGCAGACGACAATGCTTCCGGAACAGCAAGTGTGATTGAAATCGCAGAAAAACTGGCTGCAAATTGTAAAGATCTAAGAAGAAGTGTGATTGTTATTGCTTTTGGTGCCGAGGAGTTGGGCCTTTTAGGGTCAAAATATTTTACCAATAACCCCCTGGTGGAGATAGATAAGATTGTTGCAATGATCAATGTGGATATGGTAGGAAGGCTGAAAGAAACGGGGGAACTTATGGTAGGAGGTACAGGAACTTCTAAAGAGGGAGCGATATTGCTCGACATTCTGGCAAAGGATACCGGATTGAAGCTGGCCATGTCTCCAAATGGTTTTGGGCCCTCTGACCATGCCTCTTTTTATGTGGAAGACATACCGGTGTTCTTTTTCTCTACTGGCGCTCACGAAGATTATCATACTCCACGTGATGTAGTATCAAAGATTAATTTTGAAGGCCTGAAACAATTGGATGATTATATCTATAAACTGAGCCTGGAACTGATTAACCGTGATAGCGTACTGGTTTTCCAGGAAGCCGGTCCCAAACAGGAATCAGGTCCGCGGCGCAGAAATGGTGTTCGTTTGGGAATTATGCCCAGTTTTACACAAACCGAAAATAACGGACTGGGGGTTGACGGAGTAACTCCAGGAGGTCCGGCCGCACTGGGTGGGATACTGAAAGGCGACAGGATTGTGGCTATTGAGGGGAATCCGGTAACGAATATCTACGATTATATGGCAAGAATGTCAAAACTGGAATTTGGACAAACCATTACCGTGGATATTATCAGGGATGGAGAAAAACAGGTGCTCCTGATACAGCTGGAAGATAAGTAGTGGCTTTAAGAAAACGTCAATAACTGCATTACACTTGCATTTAGAACCAGTCATTTATAAAAATAAACTCCCGGGATTCTAAAAACTTCGCAAGCCTTGCTCCTGACGCCTTCTTTAAGCCATTTGAAAAACATGGAGTTTTCTTAGAGGCAGTAAGTAAGAGTAAACCGGAAATAAGGGAAAGTCAAATTAAACTAACGATAGAAATTTAAAAAATGAAAATGAAAAGTGTACTAATGTTAATTGCAGCCATCATTCTGATGGCTTTTAAAAATGACAAACCCGCATACAGGCTATTTACGATTGATGGCAAACCGGTGAAGTATGAGAAAATGCTGAAAGACCTGGAATCAGCCGATCTGGTTTTCTTTGGAGAACTCCACGATAACCCTATTGGCCATTGGATGGAGTATGAGATTACAAAAGATCTATTTAAGGTAAAAAGTGAGAATCTTATTCTTTCTGCAGAAATGTTTGAATCAGATAACCAGGTAATTCTTACAGAATATCTGGATGGGAAAATTTCTCAAAAGAGCTTTGAATCAGAGGCCAGGTTATGGCCCAACTATAAGACAGATTATAAACCTCTCGTTGAATTTGCAAAGGAAAATCAACTTCAGTTTATTGCATGTAATGTACCCCGCAGGTATGCATCATTAGTGCATAAAAGAGGCTTTGAAGCCCTGGACAGCTTGTCGGATGAGGCCAAAGGGTTTTTACCTCCACTTCCGGTTGAATACGACCCGGATGTGAAATGTTATGCAGATATGCTAAAAATGAGTGGTATGGGAGGTCATGTAAATGAGAATTTTCCAAAGGCCCAGGCAATCAAGGATGCAACTATGGCTTATTTTATTCTGAAAAACTGGTCACCTGGCAAGCTTGTTATTAATTATAATGGTAGTTATCATTCAAATAATTTTGAGGGTATTATCTGGCATATCAGATTGAAATATCCCGATTTGAAAATCCTTACAATTGCAAATGTTTCACAGGAAAATTTATCTGAGCTTGATGAGGACAACAAGGGGATTGCCAGTTACATACTGAGTGTATCCGAGACAATGACAAAAACGCGCTAAAAGCATAAGTAATGCGGGTAAATTTACCTGATCTTATTTTCAGCAATCCCAAATTGGTAGTAAGATAATTCAGCGCAAAAAAAATAACCCTCGCGGGCTATTTAATTTTAAACAGCTATATAAAGTGTTTTAAGTATTTCTTAAATTCATTTTATTGTTGAGCAAGCTTAAAATACGGAGGATCAATTTTATTACTGATCACTCCTTTTGATTTTAATTCATTAATGATTTGTGACCCTCTGGAAGAAGATAAGTTCAGATCTTTAATAATTTCTCCGAATGTTAAGTTCTCCTTTTCCTTTATCAGGTCAATAATCGCTTGCTCGGCAGGATCCTGAAATTTAAAAAGAATGTATTTTTTCAAAAAGCTAAGCATAATTTAGATATTTTAGTTACACCTGAAATTCCTGTTTTAATGGTTTGAGAGCTATTTAAATGCAACAAATTTTGTACCAATAATTTCAAATAGCTGTCAGGGTTCAAATTATATTATCCCGTTCTATTTATTAGACGAAAAAAGTTATAAAAAGGTTGCTAATAGATCGTTAAAAAAACATGTTATTAAGCACATCCTAAATATCTGATCCAAAAAAAGTAATTATTCCTATTTGACTTCGGAGGTTTTTATAAGCGTGAATTTAACCGGAATTAATGATTTGAAAATATTTCCCAGTTCGGCCATATCATCATCTCCTTCTTCATAAAACCATGTGATTTCCAGTTTGTTAGACAGTTCGGGTACATTGCCAAGCAGGCTGATAAGGTTGAATACCCATTTTGTGGAGGCTGTATTGATGTATTCAAAGTCAAGTTCTATTTTTGTTTTTTTAAATTTTTTATGAGAATATTCTTTAATCCAGTCATAAAGAGGCTGATAAAACAATCCCGGATCAGCGGGTACAGATCTTCCGCTAAAACGAATTAATCCATCTTTCAGATGAACTTCAGGGGTTCTCCGGGTGCCTGGAATAAATACCTTATGCATAAGTTTTTTGTTTCATTGGTAAATTTACTTCAAAATCACCTCAAAACAAAAATTCTGATGATAAATATTTTGTAAAATTAAACTTATCTGTTTTATCTTGAACCCGAATTATGCAATAAGGAATTTCAAATGGGGTGAATTGGTGTATCCATAAGGGTTAATCCCGATACAGAGATGCACCAATTTTGTTTTTCACCAAACTGGATGAAGGTCTTTACTGTCCAGGCAATGTAGTGTCAAGTCAAATTTAATCTGTCATTTCGAACCTGAGGCACGAAGGTGAGAAATCTCCTTTAATTCAAAGATTTCTCAGTCGTACTTCCTTCGATGACAAATAGTAACGTCATAATATAATTGACTTAACACTAATTGTTTCTCAACTTCTATTGCTTAGTTTGGGTTGAATTACCTCCATTCAGATGTATGGTAAAATTCATCAGATAATCGGTTTCTTTCCCTTTTTGATTAGCGGGAGACCATTTTGGGGATTTTAAGATCAATTGCAAAATAACTTTGTCAATTTCAGGGTTGAGGCCTTTTATAATTTGTGCATCTCTGATCTTACCATTCCGGGTAACTAAAAAGCGAATCATGATTTCTCCATTAGCAGGAATCATTAAATCCTTACTTGATTTATTCAGGTTACTTAGTATATAATCATTAAACCCCTTGTATTCATCCGAAATAAATTCGGGAATGTTCAGGGAATCAGGATGCGATTCTGTAGTAATTCCTTTGATACTGACTCCTGATTTGTTTGCTTTCCGGGAAGATGTTTCTTTTGATTTGAATTGTGGTATTTTAGTCTGATTTGCCTTTGCCAGAGGCGCTGCCTGAACTTTTGCTTCCGGTTCTTCTTCAGTTATCATAAGGATGGTACGATCAGACTCAACAGGACTCAAACTCTCTTCATCTGTTATAATTTTGTTTTCGGCACCTTCTTTTTCCGGAAAGGCATTATTCGGATTTTTGTCTGATCCTTTTTTACTTTCTAAACTATTGACCGGTTTTCCGGCTTCTGTAATTTTGGTATTTCTACCGGAGGTGCTTTTTTCAGGATCAATGGCAGTGGCTGTTTCTGTTTCCGGAAGCAATTCAATCTTTTTTGTTTGATCTTCCGTCACAAAATTACGTTCTCTTTTTACTAAAAAGGTGTAAACTGAAAAAACTCCGGTCAACAGCACAATTCCGGCCGCAATTGCTGCAACATTCATTTTTCTACCCGGCCAGAGTTTTCTTTCCCTGCCCCTCCCCTTATTTCTCATATTTCTGAATAATCCCTTGCGCATAGAACTGATTGCAGCCTTTTGTCCAAATGGGTCAGGTATCAGGGCAAGGCCTTCGGAAGCTTCATGGCAAAACCGGCATTCTCTCAGATGCTTAGCAATCTTTGCCCTTTCATTCTCCGTAAAGCCTCCATCCATGTACTTTTGAATGGATTCGAGACTCAGGCATCCTGAGGGAAGAAAAACAGGTATGTCAGGCCTTTTGGTCATTGTTAGTGAGTATGTTTTTCAAATTTCTTTTTCCGTTTTGCAAGTGGCTTTTCACCTGTTTTAAGTTAAAACCGGTGAGTTCAGCTATTTCCGTATAACTTTTATTCTCCAGAAAAAAGAACCGGATACATGCCTGCTGGCTTTTATTGATTTGTTCCAGCGCTTTTTCCAATTCAGCTAATTTATATTCTTTTTCATTAAAAAGATGCAATTCAGGTGCATATTCCACAAGTTTTTCGCTTTCTTTTATTCCGGAGAGCTGATCTTCATAATGTTGTTCGGGAACTTTTTTTCTTAATTTCATCAGGCAATGGTTCCGGCTTACGGTATGTAACCAGGGTGTGAAGTTTTTAATCTCATGCTCCAACAGGGATTCAATAAGGCTTTCAAAAATCTCCATGCCGGCATCCTTCGCATCTTCAGTATTTTTTAAATATTTCATGCATACACCGAAAACCAGATGGAGGTATCGGTCAAATAAAACCTCCAGTATTTCTGTCTCTTTTTTCTGCTTGTAAATTGAAATTATTTCCTCATCGGGAAGTTTTTCAAGTTTCTCCCTTTTATAAACTGACCGGTGAATAATTTTTAAAAACAAGTCAAGGTGAATTAATTGGTAAAAAAGTTTCAGGATCAATTGCCTGATCTTTTCAGGTAAAATAATTTATCGGAACAGGTTTCAATCAATTAATTACAAAGATCATTCCAAAAATTTGAAAAGACTTTTATGGAATCCTGGAGGTATCTGCATCTTATTTATGAAAACCAAAAAATATATTAAAATGGAAAAGAAAAAAAGTGAAATAGTAAATCTTGAGCGGAGGAAGCAAAGCTTTTTCCTACTCGGTATGGTGATAAGCATTTCTTTGAGCCTTATTGCCTTTGAATGGAACAGCTCCGGACCGGAATATTCTGAT
>JANTGF010000054.1 GCA_024763075.1 Bacteroidales bacterium
TCAATTAATAAAATCATTACAAAAGAAAATGAAAGATGGTAAATGGGAAAATACTATTTAGGTTTTTATTGTTCTAAATGATAAACTATCTTTGTGAGCCATTAAATTAACAATTTATATCTTTTTAAAAAATTATATAATGATTGTATTATACCAATATACCAATATTCCAATATTCCATCATTCCATCATTCCATTTCTCCCCTTCAAACATTAATATTGGTTAGGTAGGTTTCATAGAATAATGAATAGGTAAAGAACTTTATAAAAAACTATTTACGAGTAATATTAAAAATCAGATAAGAATACGATAAATGAGCACTCAAAAAAAACCTTTTAGTAAAAACATACTTCAGTTCGAAGATGTTGAAGCAACATGCGAAAGTATTGTGAACAAGCTTAAAAATGATGTATTTAAGGAACTATCCCGCCGTGGAGGAGTCGTTGGAATAAGCGGAGGCATTGATTCCACTGTGACTTTTGCTCTTGCTGTAAAAGCATTCGGGCCTGAAAAAGTATTGGGCGTAATGTTACCGGAGAAAGATTCCAGTCCGGATAGTGAACAACTTGCCCGTAAACTTGCGGAACAATTTGGAGTAAAAACAGTTTTGGAGGATATTACCGGAGCACTGGACGGCTTTGGTTGCTACAGGCGCCGGGATGAAGCTGTAAACCGGATATTCCCTAACTACAATCCGCAAATACACAAAATGAAGATCAATATTACCCAAAACAGTATGAAGCAAAACCTGCCACCGGTGTTTTCTCTTACTGTTGTAGATCAAAATGGGATGGAGGAAAGTAAGCTTCTACCTGTCTGGGAATATTTGCAAATTGTGGCTTCTTCTAATTTTAAACAAAGAAGCCGGGCTTCCATGCTGTATTATCATGCGGAATGTTTACACTATGCAGTAATTGGGACACCAAATAAGCATGAGGTGGAACAGGGATTCTTTGTAAAGCATGGGGATGGTGCTGCCGATGTTATGCCTATCGGATCACTTTATAAAACACAGGTTTATCAATTAGCTGAATATCTTAAGGTTCCTCAGGAAATTATCGACCGGACTCCAACAACCGATACATACTCTGCCGAACAAACACAGGAAGAATTTTTCTACCAGCTACCTTTTGAGTTGATGGATCTGATATGGTATGGATGGGAAAATGGTTATGACCCTGAAGAAGTAGGTGCAGTACTGGGAAAATCAAAGGAAGAGATTGAAAATGTATATAAAAATTTTGAACGTAAAAGAAAAACAACTGAATACCTTAGAAGACCTCCTATCTTCTAATAATGCGTTAATGAGTTAATTCGATAATAAAAGAGATTTGAAGCAAATATGACAGAAAAGGAATTATTCATAGAAAAAATGAAAAAACGAACGAAGGAATTTGCTGTAGTGTAATTCGTTTTTGTGATTCGCTGAATAATAATAAAGCATCATCTGTCATTATTTACCAATTAATGTTTCGCAAATAAAATTATATAATATTCTGTTATTAAGATTGTTAAACTTAGTGGAACCTTTGTGAAATCCTTTGGGACCTTTGTGGTTAAAGTTGGAGTTTCTTTATTATCAACTGGTTAAAAAGACTTCTGTTGGAAGTAGTTGAAATAATAAAGATAATGTCTAAAGCAAAAAACTCAACATATAATAAAAACAAAATTTATCATTAAATCATTATATCATTGTATCATTATATCATTGTATCATTATAGCATTGTATCATTATAGCATTAAAGCATTATAGCATTAAAGCATTGTATCATTAAAGCATTAAATATGTACAGAGAAACAAACGGCCGGTCATTAATTAAAACAATCTCCTGGAGGCTGCTGGCAACCATTACTACGGCAGCATTGGTTTATCTTTTTACAAAGGATGTTGATGTGGCTCTTAAAATCGGGGGTATTGAAATTTTATTGAAACTGCTGATTTATTATCTGCATGAAAGATTTTGGAATAAAATTACCTTTGGTAAAAGGGAAATCCAGCCAAGCGTCATTTGGTTTACTGGCTTATCAGGTGCAGGTAAAAGTACAATTTCCGAGGAAGTCTTTTCGAGGTTGAAGGCAAAAGGTCTGAAGGTGGAACATTTGGATGGCGATCTCGTCCGGGAAATCTTTCCAAAGACAGGTTTTTCGAAGGAAGACAGAGACAGACATGTGAAAAGAGTGGGCTTTTTAGCCAGTATCCTTGAGAAAAATGGAGTGATTGTTTTGGCATCATTTATTTCTCCCTATAAAGAATCCAGAAATTTTGTACGAAACCTTTGTAAAAATTTTAAGGAAGTTCATGTTGCTACACCACTTGAAGAATGTGAGAAAAGAGATGTGAAAGGATTGTATGAAAAAGCCAGAAAAGGAGAGATCACTCAGTTCACCGGAATAGATGATCCATATGAAGAACCTGAAAATCCAGAGATAAAAGTTAATACTACAGGTCAGTCTGTTGAAGAAAGTGTGCAATATGTTTTGAGAAAGTTGGGCTATTAAAAGAACTATGAAGGTTGAATTTCCAAATAATTGCAAATATTAGCACCCTGAGCTGGGTCCCCCGAAGGGATCCCTATGGGAGAAGGGAGATTTGCCGTATTTTCCGAGGATGCTTGGCGAAGTTTTTATGAATTGTCATTAATAGTCATTCAATGGTCATTAAGAGAAAAACATATAAATGGAATTTAGGATTTTTATATAAATTATTAACCTGTTAAAAAATGAATTTTTTCGATTTCCTCTTTGAAAATACTGCACGGCTCACCAAAGATTTTGTATTGGGAGGGAGAGAGAAAATTTCTTACATTAAACTTTGGGAGGATAGTCTTAATCTTGCAGATCTAATCAGGGAGGAAGCAGGAGAGAATCAAAATATTCTTTTGATCAGTGAGAACTCGGTATTTTTTATTATTGCTTATCTGGCCATAATGAAATCAGGGAATGTTTGTATACCCCTGAATCCTGCCATTGAACTGGAAAATCTGAACTATATAGTTGCGGAAACAAAAACAAAATATGTTTTTATTCCTGAAAAGTTAAAGTCAAAGCATGATGTTTCAGGCCTGAAAGTATGGACTGAAAATGATATTGTGGCAAAAGAGATTAATTCCGGAGGGCGTTCCGATTTTCAATCGTGGGAATTTGATGAGCATAGGATTGCACAGATCCTGTTCACTTCAGGGTCAACCGGAAAGCCAAAGGGAGTTATGCTTAGTCATAAAAACCTGATTGCGAATACAGGTTCCATTGTACAATACCTGGGACTTGGCCGTAAAGATATTATTGAAATTGTATTACCTTTTTATTATTGTTACGGATTGTCGCTTTTGCATACCCATCTGAGGGTTGGCGGATCAGTGGTATTAAACAATCATTTTATTTTTCTTGGAACAGTGATCAGTGATCTGAAGAAGTACCGTTGCACTGGTTTTTCCGGAGTTCCTAGTCATTTCCAGATATTGATCAGGAAATCTAAGTCCTTTACTAAGACAGATTTCCCGGATTTGAAATATGTAACCCAGGCAGGAGGGAAGTTGCATGATGCTTTTATCAGGGAATTTGTGCAAGCGTTTCCGGATATAAAGTTTTTTGTTATGTATGGCCAGACCGAAGCCACTGCCCGTTTGTCTTACCTGCCTTCTGAAAAAGTGTTGGACAAAATTGGTTCTGTTGGGAAAGGAATACCAGGAGTCAGACTGGAGGTGTTTAATGAAAATGATCAACCCGTTAAAGTTGGCAAGGTGGGGGAGATTGTTGCCAGGGGAGACAATATTATGCTAGGTTATCTGAACGATCCGGAGGAGAATAAACGCACATTGAGAAATGGCTGGTTACATACTGGAGATATGGCAAAAAAGGATAAAGATGGTTTTATCTATCTGGTGGCAAGGAAGAAGGAAATAATAAAGGTGGGAGGGAAGCGGATCAGTCCTAAGGAAATTGAAGAAGTTATTGTTTCTGTGCCGGAAGTAGTGGATTGCACCATTGAGGGTATTTATGATGAGTTACTTGGGGAAGCCATTAAAGCCACTGTTGTATTAAAAGATGGAACAGAAGAAAATACCGGTAGGGAATTGATACTTAAGGCCTGCATGAAAAACCTTTCAAAATTCAAAATTCCTCAGATATTTGAGTTTAAAAACAGGCTGGACGTAAATGAAGCTGGAAAGAAAGTTGCAAAACAATAATTTGAACAATAACTAAACTACCTGCGAATTGAATATATTCTTCTCTGAATGTATCATTTATATTACGTCCCTGTCAGGACTGTAGTAATGTGAAAGAATAATTTTTCAATATTTGAAATATAATTATCTCTCATTATTCAAAGATCACCCTCGACCCAATCAGTTCTCCCCCGTCATACCAGCCATGAATATCAATCCCTGAAAAATGATTGGCTTTTAAAGTCCTGTAATGAGGAGATATAATAGGCCGGGGTGAAGCCCCGGTACAAGAAGACGACAACGAAAACCCGGCGCAATGAAATGCCAGGCAAAGAATGAATGTTAAGCAGCGCCGGAATAAAACACAGGGCCTGTAATCCAGTTTCCGAAATCTCTCCCTATTCAAAGATCACCCCCGATCCAATCAGTTCTTCCCCGTCATACCAGGCGGCAAACTGTCCGGGTGTAATTCCACGTTGCAATTCTTTAAAAATAATGTAAATACCTTCCAGCCTGGCAAAAAGACCGGCTTCCTGTAAGGGTTGCCGGTAGCGGATACGAACCAACAGCTCCCGGTCATCACCGGGTTCCATTTTCAGGTCTTTCCTCACCCAATGATCTTCCCCCCAGGGAATGAACAGACCTTTCCGGTTCAAACCGGGGTGATCATGTCCCTGTCCTACATACAAAATATTGTTCTTTACATCAAGCTGAAGGACGAAAAGAGGCTCTGCCTTTCCCCCGATATTTATCCCTTTTCGTTGACCGATGGTAAAAAAATGGGCGCCTGAATGCTCTCCTATGTGGGTGCCGTTTTTAGGTGTGTAACGGACTGCAGAAGAAAGAAATTTTAATTCTTTATCCGTAACATTATCCGGTGGTAATCCCTCCGGATATCGAATGCCGGATTCTTTCTCTTTTGGAATTTCAAGAATCTCTCCTTTTTTGGCTGCCAGTTCCTGCTGAAGGAATACCGGTAAATCAACTTTACCAACAAAGCAGATTCCCTGAGAATCTTTTCGTGTAGCTGTTGCCAGATCCAGTTCCTCAGCAATTCTGCGAACCTCCGGCTTTTCAATTTCACCCAGCGGAAACAGGGAAAGACTCAACTGCTCCTGAGATAGCTGGCATAGAAAATAACTCTGATCTTTATTTTTGTCTTTTCCGGCCAGTAATCTGTATATTGTCTTACCATCCAATACGGTTTGTTCTATTCTTGAATAATGACCGGTAGCCACTTTTTCAGCTCCAAGCTTTAGAGCTTCTTTTACAAACAGGTCAAATTTTACTTCCCTGTTGCAGAGAACATCAGGATTTGGGGTTCTTCCTTTTTTATATTCACGGAACATATAATCCACAACCTTTCTCTTGTATGGCCCACTTAAATCAACCGTATTGAAAGGAATCCCAAGCTTTTTTGCCACTAATTCGGCAAACAAAACATCTTCGTCCCATGGGCAATCCCCTTTCAGAACACCTGTTGTGTCGTGCCAGTTCTTCATAAACAGGGCAATTACCTCATACCCCTGTTTTTTTAACAGGTAAGCTGCAACACTGCTGTCCACTCCCCCTGAGAGACCTATGACTACTTTTTTCTTCATTAATGTTTCAGTCTGCCTGCAAAATTAGGAAAAAAGACCGGGAAACATAATCCGGAAATGCCTTGTTTACATCATCCGGATTTAAACAGTTTTATGTTTTATAACATATATTTTATAATTTTATAGCCTGATGATGTTGAAAAATGGTTTTTATAAACAGTTACAATAGCTGTTCATCAGCAACATTATTGAGTTTACATTTTAAAAATTAAATCATGCAAAATGAAAAAATAAACAAGCTAAAAGACATTCTCAGATCTTATAAAAGCGGCGTAGTTGCATTTTCCGGCGGCGTTGATTCATCATTCCTTCTGAAAGTTGCACTGGATACTCTTGGGCAGGACCCTGTACTGGCAGTGATTGGTGAATCAGAAACTTTCTCTGCTGAAGAATTTAAGGGGGCCAAAATGATTGCAGAATTGATAAAAGCAAACTATAAGGTCATAAAAACAGAAGAGATCTGTGACGAGCGTTTTGTCATTAATGACTCACAGCGATGCTATTATTGTAAGAATGAACTATTCTACAAATTGAAAGGAGTGGCAAAAAAAGAAGGATTGGATTACGTTTTTGAGGGATCGAATTTTGATGATATCGGTGATCACAGGCCCGGAATGCAGGCTGCCCTGGACCTGGGAGTTGTTAGTCCGCTAAAAGAAGCCGGACTTACAAAAGAAGAAATAAGGATGTATTCAAAAAAACTGGGATTACCAACCTGGAGTAAGCCTTCAATGGCATGTCTTTCAAGCAGATTTCCTTATGGACATGAAATAACGGTTGAGGAACTGAAAATGGTTGAGCAGGCTGAGAAATTCCTGCGTGGGCTTGGGTTTGCTCAACTGAGAGTACGACATCACGGCAAACTTGCCAGGATTGAAGTGGAAGTAGAGGAGTTGGAGAAACTTGTGTCGGTTGAAATTCGGAATCAAATTATTGCAAGATTTAAAGAAATTGGATATGTCTGGATTTCAATGGATTTGCAAGGATTCCGTTCGGGTAGTTTTAATGAATCCCTGGCAGTCTCACCAGGGAAAAATAAAAATTAGATAGTTCTTATTTTATAGAAATGAGTCCCTGGTTTTAACATTGTAAGACCAGTTTATTCTACAAGCCCTGTGATTTTCGTGCGTTAATGAATATATCTGCTAGCTCTTCCGGTAATTTTCTGTTCAGGGTAACATTCACTTTTATTGAAAATCCTTTATTGTTGGTGAGCGGAACAGGTAAAGCAATGTTCTTTTCCAGTAAGTTTGACCGGAATTCTTGTAGATCTGTATTTCTGATTTTTAGGATATAAACATTGGTTCCGTTTGGGATTCTTTCAATCTCAAAGGCAGGATCTTTTGTGAGAAGTGTAAAAAACGCATCGGCATTTTTCAGCGCTTTTTTATACTCAGGAATAAACGAATCAGCATATTGTAAAGCGATGGCAGCAAATGGCCAGACCTGGGGCATTCCGCCTCCAAACATTCTGCGGGTGTGATACAGGTCTTTGGTGAACTCATTTGTACCCGCCAGAATGGCTCCCGAAGGAGCATTAAAATCTTTGTACATGGAAATATAAACCGTGTCAAAAAGTCCGGAAAATTTCTTCACTTCGATACCGGTATGAACCACCGCATTGAACAAACGGGCTCCGTCCAGATGCATTCCGATATTCTTTTCCCTTGCAAACGCAGATATTTTTTTCATTTCCTCATAATCAAACACAGCATTGTTGTGTCTGCGGACGGGTGATTCAATGGAAATTGCTCCCACCGGGGTCTTTACTCTGTTTTGCCGGTTTGTTCCCAGGGTATCTTCCACCTCACCCAGGGTAAATCCAACTTTGCCTTTATTTAAAGGGAGCAGGTTTAAATCGCTGAGATTCTGGGTGCAATCACCTGAATCACGGTAAATATGACTGTCGGCCTGCACAATTACTCTTCTTTTTTCTCCGGCCAGTTTCCTGATGGCAATGTGGTTGGCCAATGTTCCGGTAGGCATGAAAACAGCACTTTCTTTACCCAGTTTGGATGCAAATTTTTCTTCCAGCTCTTCCACTATGCCTCCACGGCTGTAAGAGTCCGTTTGTATTTTTTCGTTTTCAGCCAGTTCCTGGAGCTGGTATGAGATTTCCAGTGGTGTCATATCAATACCATCGCGGGTAAATTGCACCCGTTCACGATCGTTTTTTAGCTGTTTTGAGACTTTTTTATCTGCAGGAAACCGAAATCCGGCAGAGACTCCTCCTGCAATAAGGCCTGAATTCAGGATAAATGTACGGCGATTGAATTTTGTCATGAGGGTTGTATTTAATGGGAATGATTTTATTTAACAATGATACAATGATTTAATGTAAGAATGATTTAATGATTTAATGTAAGAATAATTTAATGTAAGAATAATTTAATGTAAGAATAATTTTAGTTTTTATTATAACTTGAGATTTTAGCTTTTTGCCAAAGGCATTCCTTTGGAAGACATTATTTTGGTTATTTCAATTGCTTCATTCAGTAGCCTTTCTAGTTCTAATTCATCATTTGATAAGTTTGCATCTTTTATTACTTCCAACCAGTATTCTGATTCATCAGCTTCTTCAACAACAATGCATATCTTACTGAAAAACTCATTTTTTGATCTTGCTTGACAAGCTGCCCGATAATTTGCTCCTGTTGAGGTTGCTGATTTGACAAGTTAGTAGGTAAAAACGGAAGAAGCTTTACAGGTTTTTAAAGAATCGCAAAAACGAATTATTTCCACAGCAAATTTCTTAGTCCTTATTTTCATTTTCCCAACAAATATTTCTTTATCAGTCATATCTCTCCATTTTAAATTTTGATTAACTCATTAGATCATTAACCCATTAACCTATTAACCCATTAACTCATTAACCCATTAACCCATTAACTCATTCATCCATCCATTCATTCATTCATCCATTGTATTACCTCCCATGTGGATTAAGTTCCGGCAATTCTTCTCCGTTCTTAACATACCTGTCCAGCCACATTTTTACCTGTCTGTCCACTTCTTTCCTGTGCTCGTAAAGTCCGTGATCCCCACCTTCGAAAATGATCAGTCGGTAAGGGACTTTATATTCCAGGAATTTATTAGCCATATCCAGTGCCATTTGAGGAACTACTCTCCAGTCGGCTGAACCGTGCAGCATCAGAACAGGGGTGGTTTTGCTGATCTTATCTACATTTTTTATGGCAGAACGACTGTCAAGAGCCTTTTTTTTGTCAGTTTCGTAGTTTGGAATTACTTCCTGGTAAACAGTTTCAAAATTGTCATTACGTGAAGACATCATCAAATAGAGATCCGATAATCCTCCACCCACACAGGCAGCCTTGAATTCATTGGTACGCATCAGTGTCAGGTAAGTCATCATACCGCCCCGGCTCCAGCCATAAATGCCTAGTTTATCAGGGATGACCATATTATTGTCTTTAAGTAAAGGGATCAGGTTTAATACATCATCGACATCGGCACCTCCAAATTCCTCATGACCTTCACCGCCATCATTTCCCCGATACTGACTGGCCACAACCACATAACCCCAGCTGGCAACTCTGGCAAGAATGGCTCCGGCTTTTTTTATGGTGATCTTTCCGAACTCTTTATTTCCACCCCGGTTATAGACAATACCCGGATATTTTCCTGATTTTTGAGGATAGAGCAGATACCCCACCACTCTCAATCCGTCACTTATGTACATTATTTTTTCACAATGTACTGAATCCAGATACTGATATTCCTTTTTTAATACCTGCTGGCCGTTTTCATTTTTATAAATGACAGACCGGAGATCTTTCTGCCCGGTGAGTTTGATTTCTTTTCTTTCAACAATTTTTCCGTTTTGTGCATGGCTGTAACAAAAAAGTGCCATTGCAAATACGAAAAGGGTGATTTTTTTAAAGGGCATTACTTTTGTTTTTAAAGAATGAACTTATGATTGAATTACTTTAATAAATCCTGCCGGTTGATCTCTTTTCCTCTGAGTATAAGTGCTTGGATATCTGTCAGGTTTTCAAGATCTTCCAGCGGGTTCTTATTCAGAATAAGAACATTGGCTACAAAACCGGTATCGATCTTTCCGGTTTTCCAACCAAAGGCTTTGTTGAAATTTGATGTTGCACTTGCCAGTACTTCCCGGTTTGTGAGTCCCAGTTTTTTGAGTGATTCAAGCTCTGTATGCAGCGAAATCCCCGGCATGGTACCCCAAACATCACAGGCACTGCCGGCCAGGTATTTTGCTCCGTGAGAATGGTATGTTTTTTCAATCATGTACTCCTGTAAAGCCATTCTTGTATAGTTCTTTTGAACTTCAGGAGGATAATCGTGATTCCCGGTTGATTTACCTGCGGGATTATTAATGTCATCCGGGTTCAGAATTCTGGACACCGGATAAGACCAGGGATTTTTGTGTTCGGGGAGGTCAAGATACAAAAGACTGAAAGTGGGAATAATAAATGAAGATGAATTTCCCAGGTTTTCAGCATGTTGAAGCAGAGCCGGATCATCCGGTTGAAGTGAATACAGGTATTGGTAGTATTTCCATTTCGGGCTGTTCATTTCATTGCTGAAGGGTTCATCCGCCACAGCCATGGCCATTTCTTTCGGAGCCACATCCAGCGAATACCGGGTAGTATGTACAAATGCCTGTATCCCGATGTCCATTCCTTCCTTATAACTGGTATGTCCCAGTTCACCAATACAAACCATTCCAAGCGATACGGCTTTATCTTTAAGTACTTTCAGCTGATCTGGGGTAAGTGCATACATCAGTAATACTACTTTCACCCCTTTTTCATAGAGCTTGTGAAGATCATTCAGGTGTTCTTCCAGAGTTTTAGGTTCCTCACCTACCGACTCAAGTTTATATACATCCGGACCGGGTTTTGCATCAAAAAAGAAGGGTCCTCTTCTGCCTCCGTCCACACCTATAATGGAGGTGACTCCCATATACAGAAATGCGTTTGCATAAGCCTGATTATTTTGCACTGCGAATCCGTCCATGAGTCCGGGCAGGATATATTTTCCGGTGGCGTCAATTATTTTTGAATGGGCAGGGACATGAATTTGTTTTGTCCATTTACCATAATCTACAATTGTTTCGCCTTCCAGCAATACAAATGCCGGTTCAATATCTTCTTTGGTTTTGCCATTGTTTGATACATCAACGAGGGTTCCGCCTTTGATCAATGTATAAAGTTTCCCGGTTTCTGGTTGCGAACAGGAGAGGGCAAAAAGGAGATAAAATAAAAAGGAAATAAAAGCTTTCATCGTTGAAGATTTTTACGAAAATACTAATCTCATTTTAGAATAAAGAATTTCTTCTCCTTCTTTTCTTTTCACAGTTATCTTTTACAAAAAATAGAACCTGCCTCATTCATAAATTTGCAAAATGAATAGAAAATACAAACATTTTCCTGAAAATGCAATAATAAGACAAGTATTTGACGAAATAGTGCAAGTCTCTTATTTTGTAATATTTTACTTTTGGTTGTAGACTAAGAAAACAGCATCTCCATAACCGTTTAATGATAGAATCATGAAAAAACCTTTCCTTTTTACAGCCATTTTACTGATGAGTTTTCAGATATTGCAAGCCCAAAACATCATAACAGGTGATTTTGGATTCACAAGGCAAACTCAAATAGATTCTTTTATAATTGTATATCCCAATTGTACAAAAATTGATGGTGGTGTTTTTATAGAAGAAGATACAACCAGGGGGAATATTACCGGATTGGAAGGATTAAAAAACATTAAAACTATTACAGAAAGCCTTGAGATAATTAATAATTTATCTCTTTCCTCCTTATCGGGGTTGGAGTCACTGGATTCAATAGGAGGTGGACTTAATATTGCAAACAATGAACGCCTTATAAGCCTTTCAGGATTGGAGTCTTTAAAAACAGTTCAGGGAAATTTGTCAATATTTTACATGAATAAACTAACTGATTTGGAAGGCTTAGATCAACTTACGTCAATTGGAGAGTGCCTGTTAATTGGTAATAACGATAAGCTTGTAAATTTTTCAGGTTTGGATGGTCTTATTTCTATTGGAGGTTTTATGGAAGTTCTTTTTAATAGTTCATTAACAAACTTCTCCGGATTGGATGCTCTTGTCTCTTTAGGAGGCTATCTTAAAGTTATGTATAATGATTCTCTTATAAACTTTATCGGGTTAGGCGCTCTTAAAATTATTGGAGAGAGAACTGATGATCTCCGAAATCAACTTACTGTCAGTGATAATGCTTTACTAACAGACTTTTCAGGATTAGATGCTCTTACTTACATTAGCGGGATGCTTTATATTGCTTATAGTCCGGCACTTACAGGTCTTTCAGGTCTGGAGAATCTGGATTCAATAAAAGGGTCAATTTACATCGTGGGTAATGATTTATTAAACAATATATCCTCAATTGAAAATATAGATCCCAAAACCGTGAATGCCAGGAATAGTAGTTATAAAGATCTTCAAATATCTGAAAATCCTCAGCTTTCAGAATGCGCGATTCAGTGTATCTGCACAATAATTAATGATGATGAAAAAAGCAAAACTATTCAAAATAACAAAACAGGTTGCAATTATTCTTCTGAAATTAAGACTGCATGCTCTGCATCGGGAGTTCACGATGAATCTAAATACTTGTTTGAATTGTATCCCAATCCTGCCAAAAACACCCTTTTCCTGGAATACGATAAAACTTTAAAAATTGACCATGGCAATTTTAATATTGAGATATACTCAATTACCGGACAAAAAGTAAAAACAATAAACCATCCTGTTGACAAAATTAACCTGACTGCTCTGGATGAGGGCATCTATATTATTAAAATTTCTACAAGCAAAGGTTCACTAAACAGAAAAATAGCAATTGCAAGGTAGAATCCTTTCCGTGAATGACCATGTTGGTAAAATTGCTTATATAAAAACAATTTCCTGAAGAAAGCGGGTACCTGATAAACAGGCCTTTTTCGAACATTAATTATCCCGATTTAATTTTAGAAAGTATGAATCGTTTTATAGGCGAATTTGCATATAAAACAAAAAAATGATGAATGATTGCATTTATCCATTCAGGATTATAACTTTGTAGTTAATGAACCATTTCAATTAAGCTACGTATTACTATGCCAGGATAAATCAGTGCTTTTTCAGGAACTATTGCTTATTATAAATTGTTCTTTACGCTCTTTTTAGACAGAAAAGTAATACAGGATAATGTTAAAAGAGCCTCTTACTGAATATTCTGAATTTTGCACTATAATTTTGAATCACAACGAATGTTAAGGTTTTTATATATTCTAATTTGTTTTAATCTATATGGATATATATTCGCGCAGCAAAACTTCAGCAATAAGTACCGGATCATTCATTATACTATAGATCAGGGGCTGTCACAGGCTTCGGTAAATGATTTGATTCTGGATAAATCTGGTTATCTGTGGATTGCTACCCAGGATGGATTAAACAGGTTTGACGGATCATCCTTTCTGGTTTTTCAGCATAGCAACGAGAAAAATGATGGATTATGTGGAAATTTTATCAACACATTACTGCTTGATAATGATAAGTTATGGACCGGTACCCGTTCCTCAGGTTTGTGTTATTATGATATTTCTAAAAACAGGTTTCAACATTTTGAAGAGTTAAAGCGGAATGACATCATTTGCCTGCAAAAAGACAGGTTCAATACAATTTATGCTACGCTGAATAATAATGAAATTGCCCTGATTCATCCGGACCCTTCGGGCAGGGACTACATAATCAAAAGAATACCCGTCTCCAACAATGCTGAATTATCTACAACCGGGATATGCATTACCGCTTCGGGAACGGTTTGGGTGGGCACCAAAGAAGGACGTCTTTTTTCTGCGGGATCAAAAAAGGATCCGGAGAATATATCTTTTACTGAATACGATTTAAAAGGAATAAACCCCGGAGATATCAATGTTATTAGTTGCAATCATTCGGACAATATCTGGATAGGGACAAGACGTGCATTGTATAAGCTTGATGTCAATACGCATTCTCTAAACCGGATACAAATGTCCGGTGCGAAAAAAACAGAAGCTTTAATTATTTATGATATTCAATGGAAAAAAAATGAAATGTGGGTAGCTACCGGCAGCGGATTGTACATTATAACTGATTATAATTCCAAAAATAAATCTGTTTCCATATTCAAGCATAAAGAACTGAATACAAATTCTCTCAGCAATAACACAGTTACCAGTATTATGTTTGATAATGAAGACCAGGGCTGGGTGGGTACCGGAAAATTTCTGAATCTCTTATACAAAAATCCCATTGTTAATGTAATTAGGAGTGAAGCGGGTAGCAAAAATTCTTTGAATTCAAATGTTATTTTTTCAATACAAAAATACGATGATGATTTGTGGATTGGTACTTCGGGAGGGGGGCTAAATTTATTAAGAGGGAATACCTTCTCTTCATTTAGGAAAGAATCGGACCAACTCCCCTCAAATGTTGTTTTTTCCACATTGAAAGATAAACAAGGAAACATCTGGTCCGGTACCAAAGAAGGCCTGTCGGTCCTTTATAACTCCAATCGGTCACCGGACAAAACAGAGTTTCAAAATATATACCATATCCCCGGGGACAGTAGTTCATTAAGTAATAATTTCATTCGTCAGGTATATGAGGATAAATATGGAAATATCTGGGTTTGTACCTATAACGGTGGATTAGGCAGGTTTACTGGAGATGTTGGTAAAAAAGCCTTCAGGTTTGAAAATTATATTCCTCAAAACAGTCAATCAAACTCCATTATTAGCGACAGGGTATATTGCATCCGGCAGGTAGATAATTATGAATATTGGCTGGGAACGATAAAAGGCTTGGTTGTTTTAACTTTTGATAATGGTGATTTCAGGAAGCCGGATTTTAACCGTCTGGGCATCAATGATACTTCGGCCCTTGTTGATAATGTGATTTACGATATTTTAATTTCCCATGATCATGATGTTTGGATAGGAACGAGAAACGGCTTGTATCATTACATCAGACAAAACAACCAATTGGAGCATTTCAGTATGGAGAACGGGCTGCCGAATAATGTTATCTATGGTATTCTGGAAGACAACAATAATAAAATATGGGTATCGACAAACAATGGGATTTCAGGTTTCAACAGGCAGGGTAAACAGTTTATTAACTACAATACCGAAGATGGTTTTGCGGATAAAGAGTTTAATTTGCAGGCAAGATTTAAAGACAAGAAGGGAATATTATATTTTGGTGGCATAAACGGAATAAGCTTTTTTAATCCTGACAGGATGAATGAGCTGGATCAACAAAACAAATTGTATTTCAATAATATTTTAGTCACCAACTATAAAACAAATCATTTGGAAAGGCTGAATTATGAAACTGGTAAATCTATTAAGCTAAAATCGAATCAATTCCCGTTTTATGTGAATTTTTCAAATATTAACTTAAAATATCATAAGAATACAAAATTTGCTTACCGGCTTAAACCTGGTAATAAAATATGGAATTTTATCGGTAAAGACCGGCAGATTCAATTCCTGAAATTAACCCCTGGTGACTATACCCTTGAAATCCAGGGTGTTTCCAGAAGCAGGGTATGGGAGGGACCAGAAGCATTGAAATTAGAAATTTCTATTATCCCTCCATGGTGGAATTCAAAAATTGCATACATTTTTTATTTGGGATTGTTTCTGTCTATAATTTATTTTACCTATAAATTTAATTTAAATAAGAGGCTTGAGCATCAGGAAAAGTTAAGATTGATTGAAGTTGATGAATTAAAAACAACTTTTTATACCAATATTACCCATGAGTTAAGAACACCACTTACGGTTATTTTAGGTGTAACAGAAGATATAAACGAAAGTTTAGATGAAAATGAGAAGTCAAAGTACAGGAAAAAATTAAATGTACTGGTTAGAAACAGTAAAAAATTGCTGCAGTTAATCAATCAGATTCTTGATCTGTCAAAAATTGAAAACAATAAGTTATCTTTAAAAACAAGCTGTAGTGATATTGTACATTTCCTGAAAATCATAACAGAGTCTTTTCATTCTTTAGCCAGACATAAGAATATAGAGTTTGTGTTTTATAATGAAATTGACAGCTTATGTATGGATTTTGATAGTGATAAATTTGCAATTATTATTTCAAATCTGTTAAATAATGCCATTAAATTTACACCTGATTATGGTAAGATTGTTCTTCATGTAAAAGATGAAAAAGATTCGGCCGGTAAAGATTATCTTATTGTTAAAGTCAGGGATACCGGAACAGGAATTGACCCGGATGACCTGGAAAATATTTTTGACCGTTTTTTTCAGGCTAAAAAGTCAAATACGGTTATTTCAGAGGGAACCGGTATCGGCCTGGCAATTGTGAAAGAGTATATTTCTTTAATGAAAGGAAGTATTCAGGTTGAAAGCAGGGTGGGTAAGGGTACCGTGTTTACACTAAGACTACCCATCTCAAATAAAGCAGTAAAGGAAAAAAGAGAAGTTAAAATTAATAAAGAAAAAGTTCAGGCAGAAACAGATCACGACCCGTATATTTCTGTTGATTTAAATGCTCCTTTATTATTAATCGTTGAGGATAATTATGATGTTGCGAATTACATAGCTTCTTTTATTGATACGAAATTTCAGGTAATTTTTGCTAAAGACGGAGAAGAAGGAATAACGAAAGCTGTAAAATATATACCGGATATTGTTATTACGGATTTAATGATGCCTAAAAAAGACGGTTTTGAATTGTGTGAAACGCTGAAAAATAATCCCATTACTTCTCACATTCCAATTATTATGCTTACAGCACGCTCTTTGGATAAGGATAAACTTAAGGGCTATTCTGTTGGTGCCGATGCCTATCTGATAAAGCCTTTTAACAAAAATGAACTTCTGGTCAGAATTCAGCAATTGACCAAATTGAGAAAAAAACTTCAGGGAAAATATTCAAATGCGGCACTGCCTACTCAAAAACCCCTTAATTCGGAAGATGCATTTTTAAATTCTTTGTTTTTATTACTGGAAAAAAACCTGGAGAATCCGGATTTTAAATCTGCAGATCTTGCATCTGCAAAGGGGCTGAGTGAATCCCAGTTGTATCGTAAGATCAAAGCATTAACCAATAAATCAACGGCATTGTTTATCCGTAATTACAGATTGGAAAAAGCAAAGGATATACTGCTAAAAACGGAATTAAATGTATCTGAAGTTGCTTATAAGTGTGGATTTAATGATCCTGTTTGGTTTACACATGCCTTCAAAGAAAAATTTGGAATCTCTCCTTCCAAAATTAGAAAATAAGAAAGCAGTTCTTGTTTTGTGCGCACTGTCGACACCCTACAAATTTCCTATTTATAAAACACATTGGGTAATGGAAGGCAAACATGGGAGAAGCAGGATACAATTTGGGTAAAAATAATGCAAGATATTAAACAGCATGTAAAACTGAATTGTCCGGTATGCAAAAAAGGGAGGATGCAGTTTGCCGGAATAGTACCCCGGTCCCCTGATGATTTTGTTGCTTTGGAATAATACTTAAGCATCAATAATTCGTTCTTTGAATTGCTGATTGGTCCTTGATGGATGATCCGATATTGTCCAAAAGGGAGAGGTACAACTGTTTTTATAACTATAAAGCTGTCAGTTGTTTTGTTTGTGTAATTCTATGCGGGAGAAAAGGATAAGCCATCTAAAAAACAATTATAAAAATAGCTCAATGACTTAGAATTCCCTTATATGGGCAGTCTGACTGTCAAGGGCTTAGCCCAACCCTCCTTCTCCACAAAATTCGGGATACGGCGGGCAGGCAAAATTTAAAACTCAATTGAGAATGGTTAATCAGGGAGAATCTATATCACGAAAGGCAGTAAGGATCAATCTTGCTGCCTCTTTTTTTGGCTCAACTGAGTCTTAAATTCTATTATGTTAGCAACTGCTTAGTCTTTATTTTCCATTTTTTGTTTGATTTGACATCCACAACCAATTAACTTTACCGTAAGAATAGTTTTTGTTATTGATAATTTTCGATTGTCCCTTTAGCTTTCCATTTTTTCCTTTTGTTACTTTTAGCTCCAATAGAGAGAAATTTCCATTTTCATAATTAAAACTTTCACCGTCATCGTTGTACAACTGGAATATATTTTCTTTGGTTCCGTAGTGCCTTACCTCTAAGGATGGTTTATCAGAACCTTTCCCTTCTTTTGATGCTAACATAGGTATTATCCCTCCATCTTTTACAAAGAGAGGAATCTGTTCAAGTTTTGTTTTTATAGTGATGGTTTCGCCATTACCTACAAGTGCCCCAGTGTAAAAATCGTACCAGTTTCCTGAGGGAAGTACCACTTTACGTTCTGTTTCTCCAGTAAATACAGGAGCAACCAAAATAGATGATCCCATCATGTACTGATCGGTTACTTCCATTCTTTTCTGTTCCTCATAAGGATTAGTTTCTCCATTCAACTTTCCTCCAATCAAGGTTTCTGTTGCATTATACCCACTCTCTAATATCATGGCTCTAAATGGTGGAATTCCTTTTTGATTGTAGTTGTAAAATGCCGTATATAAATATGGTAGAAGATCCATTCTAAGTTTGATGTTGTCTCGAACTATGTCGGTTACTTCAGGGAAACTCCATGGTTTGGCACCACTTGCCCAGGCATTAAGTTGCATCAGAGGAGAAAAACATACTGTCTGAAATCTTCTTACCCATTCTTCTGCTGATCGTGCACTGCGTATTTCGGGAGTCCAGAGAAGACCTGACAAGGAAGAATTTACCAAAGCTGTAACATAATCTCTATGGTCGTAATGGTCGCTATATATTACAAAAGGGCTACTACTTGCTCCAATGTAAGACGCTCTCACTAAGCCATAAGTTCTTTTGTTCTGCTTTTTTAAATGGTCTCCGAGAATCTTTTGAATCATTTGACCATATATCTGTCGTATTTCAACTGCAGCATTTCCCGAAGGGAAAGTAGCATGATCAGGCCATAACCATGTATCATAACCATCTACCTCATCAAACTTATAACCGCTAACACCTATATCTAAATGATTTTTTTGATGATGGTTTAATAGTACCTTTTGTGCTTCTGGAATAGTGTAATCTGGCACCTCTCCCAACCAAACGGTATGACTTCCAGTAAATGGTTTAATTTCTTTAAACATTGTTGAGTTTGGAGCTACATACGGATTTTCCCATAGATTAACCTTTATTCCATTGTTCCTAAGTGTTTTGACGAATTTCTCTGGATTTGGGAAACGAGTCGAATCCCAATCAAAGGAGCAGGGATAAGCAAAACTCTGCCAACCTGGTTCCAATCCAAGAACATCTAAAGGAAAATTGTGTTTTTTGAAATCACTAATTTCTTGTAAAACATCGTCTGTAGAACTTTTGGTATGCATCCTGTGCCAGAAGCCCAGACCCCACTTTGGAGGAAGTATACCGCCTCCACAAAACAGATTGTATCTTTGAATGACCTCAAGGGTTGTATTACCAGTAAAAACATATAGTTCTAATCCATTTCCTTGGATGCTGGCTTCAACGGCATCAGAAAGCGGTTGTGCAGACCAATTTTTACCAGTTGTTCTATCTATTGGATCAGGTCTTTTACTGTCTTTTCTATTGCCTACACCCACGTATATCTTTACCCGCTTGGAGGTATTAATTAACACACCATAGCCTTTGCTTGAAACATAAAATGGAACTGGTGCATGTGTATAACCTTTAACCCCTCCGTAATGATCTACTTTTAGAGTATAAACACCCCCTCGTCGGTTAAGGCCTTTAAACTCTAGACCCAATCCGTAAATCTTTTCGAAAGGCCCGAGTGGTATTCGGATGCTTGCTCTCTCGGGAGTAAGCTGACTGAATGTAGATTCTTTAGTAAATGGGAAAGGTGCATCGCTGAGTTCAGTAATGGATTCTTTTTTTGGCGGATTCGAATATGCCAATGGATTTAATCCTGAAGTTCCAAAGCTGGCTTTCCAAACACCGGGCATTATTTTTTCCCATTTCAGTTTATCCATCCCAGATATCAAAGTGTTCTGGGCATAATCATTTAAGCAAATAAGAAATAGTAGTCCAATTAATAATTTACGCATTAGTTTGTTCCTTTTTTAATTCGTTCATATTAAGTGATAAAGTAATGGCTGCCAACGTGTGTGTATAGTTATATTAGTTTTATATCTATTATAGCGATATTAATTTAATATTTTGATAATTAGGTCATTGTCTTCAAATAACTGGTCTAAAAATCAGTTTGTATTTGCAAGAGAATTTTGAAACATGCATATAACAATTCGATTGAATAAAAGTTATTGTTGGAATCTAATCAAAATTACAATAAGCATTTATTAAATCCAAAGCAATAAGCTGTTTAAACGCTTTTTAAGAAGGCTAAAAAAGATGTAATCCGGATTTTTGGAAATTTACCCCTCGAATAGATAGAATTTCTCCTTGAGATATCTTAAACGCTCCTTGTTAAAAAGCGGGAAAATCATCAAAAGGAAACGGAATAAATGTGCAGAATTGGCTTGAATAAGCTTATATGTTTTGTGTGTTGAGCAAAGTTTTGGAAGAGTTTAATATTAATTTGGTTATCCCGGGGCTTGAGAAGGAATGGATTATTCAGCCCTCTAAAACCATAAATATTTACCTGGGGTCTGCTGAAAAACACAAAATGAACCGAGGATTTAGGTTCTGCCAAAAATCAAATAGAAGCTAATAAATCAAGTCGGAAGACCGGAGACCGGTGAAGGGTATCCTAAGTCACTTAGTCTCTTCATTCCTTGTCTTTTTTATCATTCGTAAAACCCGGAGATGGATGGCCATCCGTCTTTACAGGTTTCTTTGCTAGGCCCTCTCGTGCCGTTAAGCTGAGACGCGATGCATCGCGTCTTTACAATAATGTAATTTGTTATTTTTCTCCGTTTTCTTCAAAATATTCGAAGGCATCAATAATATCCAGCCAGGCCCCGTCAAATCCTGCATCCATTATTTTTTTCAGATAAGAATCCCTGTTTCCAAAAATAATGGCCTGCCAGTCTTTTTCCCAATAGGCTACTTTGTAGTTTCCCGGCCAGCTGGGGTTTTCTGCTTTCATCCACTCCGGTTTACCGGTATTCCATTCATTTTTCCAGTAATAACGGTAGTTTTCGGCTTCTCCTATGCTTAGGTATGCAAGGATTAGACGAGCCCCCCCATTTGCCTTCTGTTTGAGCTGCGCTACTTCATCAGGCGTAAATATTACTCCGTCAAAAAACAGGTCTGTAATAAGTAAATCGTAATTTGTTGATTTAACAGCATTTATAAAAGCTAATTTGTTTCCGTAAGATTCCGGATCGATCAGATACAGGTAATTTTTTATGCTATCCGGTGTTAAAATATTCTTATTGTTTACATTTACCGGCTCAGAAGGATAATCCGGAATGTTGTCCAATTCTCTGTGACTGGCCGCAAATGAAATAAACCGGTTTCGGGCATTCCTTGCATAGGAGGTATCAACTTTTGCGGGAGTGTAACAATAATCTGTAACCAAAACGGTATTTTCATTCAATCTGGCTTTTTCAAGATAAAATGCAACATCGGATTGAATGTTGTACGGCGACTCCTGGTCATCTTTATGATAACCAAAAAACAGGTCTTCTCTGCTCACACCGTCAATGGCACTCAGATAATTTAAATCAGGATCACTTTGAGGACGACCGTCTTTTGTGATCAACTCGTGCCCGTTCTGAGGAATAATAACAAAGGAAGGATTGATGGCTTTTGACCAGGTACTCAGATCCTGAACAAAACTTTTCATCTCCTGTTTATAATTCCTTGTTAATGGTCCCGGAGTCTCATTTTCTGTACATGCTGTGAAAATAAGGAAAATAAGTGCGAAGAGAATATATGTAATTACTGATTTTTTCATTTTTAAATTAATTGAACCCACTGGTTATTAATTCTGGAATTATTAAACATATACGTTTTTTTGTTAGAAATGTTTGAGGTTCATTTTTTGTATAATTTTTTTAGATTATCAATTTTTTGTCTAATATTGTAAAAAGAAGTAAAATCGCTTATGAAAGAAAATAGGACTAATCTACAATCTGTATATACAGGTCCTATTATGCAAATGGCAGGTATCATTATCATTATTGCCGGTATCAGAGCATTTGCAGATTTTATTACTCCTCTTCTTCTGGCCATATTTATAAGTATCATTGGTGCTTATCCAATGGAGTGGCTGGAGAAAAAAAGGGTACCTCATGTACTGGCAATTGCTATTGTTTTAATATCCATGTTGGTAATTTTAACCCTCCTTGGAGGTGTAACAGGCACATCCATTGCTTCTTTTACCCAGGATCTTCCACATTATGAGCAAAAACTCCGGAATCTTGAAATGGAGGGTTTAAAAGCAATGGATGCTTTAGGTTTTGATTTCTCTGAAGATAAAATACTGGATAGTTTTGATTCCGGAAAGATCATGTCTTTTACTGCAACAGTGCTGAATAGTCTGGGAAACCTGATGGGTACATCCGCATTAATCCTGCTTACCGTTTTGTTTATTTTATTGGAATCAAAAAGTTTTCCACGTAAGATCAGTTTGATTGCTTCCAACCCAACAGCATCCAGAGCTAAAATGAAAAAGGTGCTTTCCGGAGTTCGTCATTACCTTTCCATAAAAACCCTGACAAGTCTTGGTACCGGTATTTTAATATCGGTCTGGCTGGTAATCCTGGGAGTGGACTATCCTGTTTTGTGGGGTTTGATCGCTTTTATGATGAATTATATCCCAAATATAGGGTCTTTACTTGCGGCTATTCCTGCTGTTCTCCTTGCTTTGGTACAATTAGGCCCGTCTTCGGCTTTCTGGGTTGCGGTAGGTTACCTGGTAATTAACACGGTTATTGGTAGTATTATTGAACCCAGAGTTATGGGCAAGGGGCTGGGCATGTCCACACTGGTTGTATTTATTTCATTGATTTTATGGGGTTGGGTTCTGGGTACGGTAGGAATGTTCCTTTCTGTACCTTTAACCATGATCGCTAAAATATACTTTGAGGCCAATGAAAAAACAAAATGGATTGCCATTTTACTTGGAACTGAAGAGAATACTTCCAGCACCCTGGATTACTTAAGGCAAATTAATATGAAGAAGCTAAAATGATTTTGGCCGCTGAGAGTTGCCAGACATAAATAGATATTCAGGAAAAAAAACTCTATTTTCATTCTTTATTCTTTAATTGATAATCTCCTATAAACATTTTAAAATGAAAAAAATTAAATACTTAAGTTTTCTGATACTGAGTTTAATTTCTTATTCCAATATTTATTCACAGGAAATAAGATTAGACCGCCTGATTTGTGAATACAAAGTAAATCCCCTGGGGTTGGATGTTCAAAATCCCAGATTAGGATGGATAATCACCTCGGTTGACAGAAATGTTATGCAAACAGCTTATCAGATAAGAATTGCCGCTTTACCGGATGATTTGAAAGAAAACAAATCCCTGTTATGGAACCCGGGGAAAATAAAATCAGATCAGTCATTGCAGGTGGTTTATCAGGGCCCGGAGTTAAAATCTTCGAAAAGATATTATTGGCAGGTAAAGGTCTGGGATAACAAAGGGAATGTCTCTGAATGGAGTGATGTGGCCTATTGGGAAATGGGTTTACTGAAGGCTTCCGATTGGAAAGCAAAATGGATACAACCTGTTTTGGATGAGGATGTTAATATTTCAAATCCAAGTCCTTATCTGAGAAAGGAATTCAAATTAAAAGGGGACATTGTGAAAGCGCGTGCTTATATCAGTGCACATGGCCTCTATGAGGCTGAATTGAATGGGAAAAAGGTGGGTGACCAGGTCTTCACTCCGGGCTGGACCAGCTATAACAACCGGATTCAATATCAAACCTATGATGTTACCGGGCTTTTGCAAAAAGGGAAAAATGCCATAGGAGTGATTCTGGGCGATGGCTGGTATCGCGGTAATATTGGATGGGCAAAGCACCGTAATTCATACGGTGATAAACTGGCTCTGATCATGCAGATTGAGGTGACTTATTCCAACGGGAAAACAGATATTATACGTACGGATGATTCCTGGAAAGCTTCCACAGGTCCGGTATTATTATCTGATATTTACAATGGGGAAATTTATGATGCCAGACTGGAGAATAGAGGGTGGAGCAAGCCGGGATTTGATGATAAGGACTGGCATAATACAAAGCTTGCTAATATCACTTTAAATACGCTGGTTTGTCCTCAGGGTCCGCCTGTAAAAAGGATTCAGGAAATTCATCCGGTTGCCAGACTGGTTACTCCAAAAGGAGAAACAATCTTTGATATGGGTCAGAATATGGTTGGCCGTATCAGAATAAAAGTGAAAGGTGAAGCCGGATCAAAAATCACTTTATACCATGCTGAAGTCCTTGATAAAGAAGGGAATTTTTATACGGAAAATCTACGCTCGGCAAAACAAATGGTTCAGTATATTCTCAAAGGAGAGGGGGAAGAAGTATATGAACCCCATTTTACTTTTCAGGGATTCCGGTATGTGAAGGTGGAGGATTACCCAGGTGAATTAAGTACGGATGACCTTACAGGCATTGTCATACATTCAGATTTTGAACCTGCAGGGAATTTTTCCTGTTCGAATCCTTTGCTGAATCAGTTACAACATAACATTCAATGGGGTCAGAAAGGGAATTTCCTGGATGTGCCCACAGATTGTCCGCAAAGGGATGAACGCCTGGGCTGGACCGGAGATGCACAAGTTTTTTCGCGGGCAGCCTGTTTTAACGGAGATGTGGCATCGTTTTTTACAAAGTGGTTGGTTGATCTGTCTGTTGACCAGTTTGAGGATGGCAGGATCCCCCATGTGGTTCCGAATGTTCTGGGACCCAATTCAGGTGGGTCTGCAGGCTGGGCAGATGCATCTACCATTATTCCATGGAATATATATCTGTTGTATGGTGATGAGAGGATTCTTGAGCATCAGTATGAAAGTATGGTCAAATGGGTAAATTACATGGCAACTGAAGCTGGTGAGGATTATTTGTGGAATACGGGCCCCCATTTTGGCGACTGGTTATTTTACAGCATTAATAATGATGTGAGTGGCCGTTCGGCAGTGACAAACAAATACTTAATTGCACAGGCATTTTTTGCTCATTCAACAGAGCTGTTATATGAAACAGCCAAAGTATTAGGGAAGTCCGAAGACGTAAAAAAGTACGGGGATTTATTAAAGAATGTAAATCAGGCTTTCCTGAATGAATATGTTACTCCGAATGGGAACCTTGTATCCGGAACACAAACTGCCTATGTACTTGCTCTGGAGTTTGATCTTTTACCGGATGAACAAAAAAAAGGAGCCATTGAAAAACTGGTAAAAAATATTGGGGAATACAAAGATCACTTAACTACCGGATTCCTGGGGACTCCGTACATTTGTCATGTTTTATCGGATCACGGGTATCCTGATGTTGCCTATAAACTATTGCTGCGGGAGACTTACCCTTCCTGGTTGTATCCTGTAAAAATGGGGGCAACCACTATTTGGGAACGCTGGGATGGAATTCGAACCGATGGTAGTTTTGAGGAAGCCAGTATGAATTCATTTAACCATTATGCATACGGAGCAATTGGCGACTGGATGTACAGGGTGATAGGAGGGATCAATGCCGATAAAAAACGACCCGGTTATAAGCATATTATCATTCATCCCCGGCCGGGTGGCAATCTCGAATATGTAAATACTACTTATCGGTCGGGTTACGGCAGGATTATGAGTTCCTGGAAAAAAAAAGATGGTGCCTTTCAACTTTCGGTAAGTATCCCGGCAAATACAACGGCTACTGTAATCCTTCCCCAGGGTGGAAAACCTGAAAATGTAAGGGAATCCGGTAAATCACTGAATAAAGTTCAGGGAATCTTATCGGCGAATTCTGAAGGCAAAGATGTTAAACTGGAACTGGGATCCGGAAGTTATGATTTCACTTTCACATTAAAGGATTAGAATTTTGCGACTGAAATTATTTTTATTCAACGTTCATCGATCAACCTTCATCCTTCATTAAACTCATTTACTGCATCAAACATAGCAATAATGTTTTCAGGAGGGACATCCGGAAGAATGTTGTGGATGGTATTAAAAACATAGCCACCTCCGGGTGCAAATATTTCCAGTCTGTTCAGTACCATTTTTCTGACTTCTTTAGTGGTACCATTATTCAGAATACTGGCGGTTTCAATGCCTCCGCCCCAGAAGGTAACATCCTTTCCGAATTCCTTTTTCAAACGTTCCGGTTCCATATCTTTTGTATTGGTTTGAACCGGATTCAGTACTTCAAAACCTGCCTCAATCAGGTCGGGAATAAGCTGGTAAATTGAACCGCAGGAATGCAAATACGTATGTGCTTTACTGTTTTTCTTTACAAAACTACAAAGTTCAGTGTGACGGGGTTTGAAAAGTCGTCTGTAAACCAGGGGATCCATAAATGGCCCGTTTTGCATCCCCAGGTCATCCCCGAACTTAACGAAATCCACCAGATCACCCACCCAATGGCAAATATTTTCAAGGGTTTTGAGATGAACTTCCATCAGCGCATCCAGCAATTCCTCCACTTTATCGGGCTGAAGTATCAGGTCCATAAGGAAATTGTCCATTCGCCGTAAAAAAGTGCCCCATTCAAATAAATTACAACCGGCACCAATCAGTAAGGATTTATCAGTGGTTTCCCTTAGGTGCATCACTTTTTTTCTCAGTTCAGGCCAGAAACTTTCCCTGCCTGCCTTGTCCCAGGGTGCGGTGGGAAAAGCAGCCCACATGGATTTATCCATGGCAATCGGTAGTTCTTTGAAATTATCCGGATATCCATCCAGATAGGGAAAATAGGTCTGATCAAAAAAAGTAGCAAAAGCCGGCATCTTAGCAATTTCCTGTCCGGTTTTGTCCGAAGCATACCATGATTTATCTTCTTTTAATACAGGCCGGAACCATTTGGGGTACTGGCCATTGCGGCCATTTTGTAAGTTTATGTCATACCAGTCATCCGGATTTGTATTAAAAGCCCTGCCAATGTCAATCACATCCACATTAAAATGCTCCAGCATGTGATCTGATGGCTCAGCCAGTTGTTGCACGACATCATAGACGCACGTGGTTTGATCTTTATAGCCCAGATGGTGGATCAGGTTACTATATGCGATAGCTGAAATTCCTGAACTGGGCGTTGCTCCAAAGTCTACCGGAACCCTATCTGGTTCCTTATGGTTAACAGTTGCCAGTACTCTTTCTCTTGATGTCATTATATATGCTTTTTATGCTACTAAAATATTAATAAAATCTGATTTTAATGATTCAATCTTTCAGCCTTGTTTCTGTTAGCAATGAACCTGTAAGGGAACATTGTTTCAATCCAAATGATAAACTTCCTCCATCTCTGCCCACCATTCCCCTTCCTTTCTTGTATCAAGCGGAGTTTGAAGGGGATCAGTGAGCTTCCACCATTTATTTGTGATGGGATCATCTGCCATTTTTTTCATATCCGCTGCAAAATCATCTCCCGTGTATTCAAAATAGCTGAATAAATAACCATCTTTGTAATAGATGGAATAATTGTGAATGTTGCATTTGGTAATCATTGCATTCACTTCTGGCCATACATTTGCATGTAGCCTTTTATATTCGTCCAACTTATCCGGAGCTATCCGGATAACAGAACCCACTCTTTTTATTTGCTTTTCAGCTTGTTTCTTTTCCGGATTCTTACTGCAAGCCTGGCCAAGGATAAAAATCAGGATTATTGGGAAAATATAAATGAGAAACGGATTGTTTTTCGGATACCTTTTCATTGGTTTAATTATTATCAAATGATTACTTTTTCCCAGTTTTCACTGTCCGCTGATTTTTCAAGGGCTTCAAGAACGGCCACACATTTCAAAATACTTTCATGGCTTCGGGGTTCCTTTCCTGTTCTGAACATTTCGACCATATCCACATAATTTTTGGCAGGATCTGATTCTTTAACCCTGGATTTCATTTCGATAATTCCATCCTTTGTTTCAACAAATGTTTCCCACCCGTAATGCTCCGTATTAAATATCATTGTCGCAAACAAACCGTCATTAAATACCATATTTGCACTTCCATTTTTTCCGTTTCTGGTTATTTTTACCTTCTCCACATCATCTCCAAACATGTACAAAAGTGGTTGAACAAGATGAACGCCATAGAAAAAAACACCACCATATTTTGAGTCCAGGTCAACCGGCCCGTACCGTGTAACCTGACTTATGTTGTTCATGGATTGCAGTTGAGCTTTAATATCAAAAGTGGCATTGCTTTGTGCGATTGAACTGTAGGAAGTAACCGGAGTCCCAAGTTTTTCCGCCATGGCGAGAAATTTTTTTCCCTCTGGTACCCGGTAACAAAAAGGCTTGTCAATAAATGTAGGAATTCCTGCTTTTACAAAAGGTGTAGCCACTTCCAGGTGGTATTTGGGATGGCGATGATCAACTATGAGCGCATCGATTTTCCCGAGCATATCTTTCTGGTTCTTTACAATGTTTGGAATACTGCCTTTTTCCGCTGCAACTTTTGCAAATTCATCGGTTTCTCCCCAAACATATTTTACTTCAACACCCGGGAATTTTTTCTCGACGTTGAACATTTTTCCATATCCGGCAGTATGAGAATTTTCAGCACCGATAATACCGATACGGATATTTTTTCCATTCTGGAATGATTTTTTGGAAAATTGAGCTTTCAGAATAGAGGGGGAGGAAAATGCAATGGCAGAAAAAGCAGCACCCTTCCCTGCAGTTTTAATAAAAGATCTTCTTGAATTCATGAATTTAAATTTTAAAGTTTCATTTCCCAGCCTTTTTCATAGTGTCGGGACCATAGTTTCTGAGCTTTTTTGTCTTTGAGAATATGTCCGTTTACCGGATCAATATCAATAGAATGTCCTACACGTTGGGCGATGTTGCCAAGTTGTACCAAAAGAGTACTGGTATGTCCGGTTTTAATGTCGGCGTTTAGTTTTGTCCCTTTCAGGATGCCATCAAAAAAGTTGCGGATATGTAAAGCATCCAGATATTCAGATGGATTTGAAGCATCTCTGGGGTCAATTTTGCGGTCATCAATGACTTTTTTTACTACCTTGCCTTTCAGATCGAATATAGTATAGCTGTTTCCTCCTGAAATATACATGCTTCCGCTTTCTCCGTAAAAGATTACACCAACTGAACTATGTTCAATGGGTTTTCCGTTGCAGCTCCTCCCTTCCCAACTCATCGAAATGTCATTTTTAAAATCCAGAGATATCACCTGTGTGTCAGGAGTTTCCCAATCATCAGAATAGCGGTATCTTCCTCCATTTGAGCTGACCCGAATAGGAAAATCCACGTCAAAACCCCAGCGTAGCAGATCAATCATGTGGGTTCCGTTATTTAAAGCCTCACCTGTACCCCATAGCCAGTGCCAGTGCCAGTTGTAATGAATCAGGTTGTCCTTTAATTCCGTTCTGGGAGCAGGGCCCTGCCAAAGATTCCAGTCGAGCCAGTCGGGAGGTGTGATTACTTTTCCTATTCCGACAGGACCCCGGTTATTTGTGTACCAGCCTTTGCCAAAATAGGGTCGACCAATTACACCCTCTTTGAGCTGTTGAATAGCTTCTATAATATTAGGCCATGAACGGCGCTGGGTCCCGAGCTGAACAACCTTATTGTATTTTGCAGCAGCAGTCACCAGAATTTCTCCCTCATTGGGATTATGGCTGGCAGGTTTTTCAACATAAACATGCTTTCCTGCCTGCATGCTTATCAGTGCTGCAGGTGCGTGCCAATGGTCGGGGGTAGCGATAACCATAGCGTCAATATCCTTGTTTTCCAGAGATTTCCGGAAGTCGCCAAAGCCTTCAGGTATCAGTGACTGCCGTTCTTTAATAGCGGCAATACATTTTTTTATGGCCCTGCTGTCCACATCGCAAACATGAGCAACTTCACAGTTATCCTGCCGTGAGAAATTTTTGGCCAGTGCCGTGCCTCTGGAATTAACACCCATTACCGATACCCGGACCAGGTTATTGGCACCGACAATTCTGCGATAGCTTTTTGCACTAAAACCGGGCAATATTCCACCTGCCATAATCGCGGTGGAACCGATTGCCGTTTTTTTGATAAAATTCCTTCTTTGGTTTAAATTTTCCTTCATAATCTTCTTCGTAAAGTGAATATTTTAATAACAATTATTTTTGCAAAGCAATATAATTAGAGTCCGTCCATAAAGTCGGTGTTTAGTTCAGAATGTTCGCTATCAAGACTTTCGAAGTCTTAAAAATCAGGAGTTTACTTTTGTAAATGAC
>JANTGF010000055.1 GCA_024763075.1 Bacteroidales bacterium
TTAATTTAAAGCTATTTAAAATTAATAATTTCTTTAATAAAAGGTATCGGTTTCTCAGTAAAGCTTGTAAAAAAAACCCCCTGATGCAGAGGGTTTTTTTATTTTTGAATACTATGGAAAAGCTTAAAGTGGATTTTGTTCCATATTTTCATTGGCATCCATTTCAGCCTGAGGTATCAATGATGTCCATCTGGTATCTCCTGCAGGAACTTCCATCAGGTTATTAACGATGGAAGCCTTATGGTTTGCGCCGGTTCTGTCAAGAGGCAGATTTAACCGTTTCAGATCAAAAAAGCGGAAACCTTCACCCCAAAGTTCAACACGTCGCTGTATCAGAATTTCATCAATGAGAGCCTGACCTGTATTGGTAGATAAAGTATATGAAGGATCTCTGACTACTGCCATTTCATATAAAGCAGCAGCGGCATTAGCATCATTTCCTAAACGAGCTTCAGCCTCAGCTTCAATGAGATACATTTCGGAAACACGCATATGTGGTACGTCAACACGACTATCAGAAGTACTAACTGCCAGAAATTTTTGATTCGTATATGGGTGTCTAGAAGCACTTTTTACTATCTCAATCCCGGATGGAAGGTTATCATGGTCGCCCTCCGGATCCCAAATCAATTTCCGGACATCTGTTGGAGAAATAGCATCGTAAAGAAGAGAATTAATAGATCTTGGGTTTCTTCTAATAGATGTTGAACTGAAGTTCCTTGAAACATAGGCTCCGTAATTTGCCCATTTATCCGTTTGGTCCTCAATAATATGACTGGCCCAAATGTACTCATCATTCCCTTCAGATTCGATTCTAAAACCCTGAAAATAGGTAGCTGAATCCATCAGAGTATAATTTTCCCTTGCCTGCACTGCATAGTTTGAAGCTGTGGCATAGTCTCCCATGGTAAGAGCAACTCTTGCCTTCAGGCCTCTTCCAACATCAACATTAAGATGAGACTTATTGGTACGGGGCTTCCCATCCAAAAGAGCAATTGCATCATCAATGTCCTTGTTAATCTTGGAGTAAACATCTTCAACTGATTCTCTTGGCTGACCCTCAGTAGTTGTTTCAGACATATAAGGTATTCCAAGCTGTGTATTTCCTCCTCCTGGTACATATCGGTTGGCATATTGCTGAACCAGCTCATAATGACAGAAGGCACGATAGAGTAGGGCCTGTCCTACGATGACTTCTTTTTCCTCCTGCGTTCCTGCCGTATTTTCATTAATACCATTGATCAATACATTGGCATTTGCAATCCAGCCATAAAACATTAACCAGTTTTCACGGTTATAAGAACTTGTTGCATCTCTGTGAAGCCAGCGTAGATGAGTAGTCCAGGTGGCATAATTGAACACCATGTCTTCCCCCTGTTCGTCAATATGCAGGTACCAGGCTCCCAAACCTCCACGACCCTGACTGCCATAACGAACGTACAACGACCTGTGAATTCCGTTCAGTGCTGCCATTGCAGTACCTGTTGAAGATGTCACACCAAATGAAGACACACTGTCGGTTGGATAGTTATCTAAAAAATCTTTTGAACAAGCAGAAAATAGATATGCCGCTACGCCAAAAAATACGATACTATATATTATTTTTTTCATATCTTTTAAAATTAAAATTTAACATTTAGGCCTAATGTCACAATCCTGGATGGTGTAAAACCATTATAGGTTGTACCATTAAATGATTGCTGGATATTCATGCCTTTCCGGGCATTCACTAAAAACAAATTTTCCCCACTCAGGTATATTCTGAATACAGAAACTCCCCAGTTATTGAGAACTGCTTTAGGTAGATTATAAGCGAGTGTAACAAATCTCAGATTCAGATAAGATGCATCAGTTAACCAACGGGATGAAGTCGCATTAAAATTACTTGTTTGTGAAGCATCCATCCTGGGAACATTTGTAATATCACCTGGTTTTTGCCACCGTTTTAGAATGTCAGTGCTGTACCCTGTTCCATATGTACCGGAACTCATGGCAGATTGATAGTTATAATCCAATATCAAACCGCCTACCTGATAAGTAAACATTAAATTAATGGAGAATCCTTTATAGCTTAAATCCGTTGAAAAACCACCAAAAATATCCGGAATGGCAGTCCCGGTATATCCATATCGGGCATTGTTCCTACTTGTAGTTAAGGTATCAGACCCTATTATCCTTACCGAGGATGCTTCTGTGTCTTCCGCATAATAAAGAGCTGCTCCATCATCAGGATCAACACCATACCATTCTCTCAACCAATAATCATATATAGAATGCCCAACCATCAGTTTTTTGGAACCGGAGATGATTTCTTCCTGTGGTATAGAGGTAAACCTGTTTTTTAAGGTACTCAGATTTGCACCAATATTCCACCTGAGATCTTCTGTTTTTATAACATCCCAAGCCAAAGTAAGTTCGATTCCCTGGTTATACATAGAACCGATATTCTGATCTCTGTTCCGTAAACCACTTGAAAGAGGTAGTGGAACAGCAAAGAGCAGATTTTCAGAAATCCGGTGATAAAATTCAACGGTTCCGGAAAAGCGGTTGAATAGGCCAAATTCTAAAGCTAAATCAAATGAATTATTGGACTCCCATACAAGTGCATCAGCAGCTAATTTTTGTTGCCGGATGCCTGGTTCAGCCTGGTTGTTGTAGTCCAAAGCATAAAGCGCCTGGTAGGCATAGAAATCAATACCTGCATCATTTCCAACCTGTCCGTAGGAACCCCTGAGTTTCAAGAGATCAATCCAGTTTGTATTCTGAATAAAACCGGACTGATCAAGCCTCCAGGCAAGTCCCACAGAAAAGAAATCTCCCCAGCGATTTTTCTCATAAAACTTTGAAGATCCGTCTGCCCTGTAAGATGCTGTAATAAAGTATTTGTTACGGTAGTCATAGTTAACACGGCCAAAATAACCTTCAGTAGAATACTCATCTGTGTAAGACTCTAAGCCTGTAGTTGTCACAAAATTAATGAGTTCAGTATTATCATCTGCAATCTGTTGTGTTCTTGCGCCATTTAAATTATTGTAAATATATTTAAATGATTCATGTCCAAGTACAACATCAAGATTATGATTGCCAAATGATTTGTTATATTTTAGCAGCTGATTGAAATTTATTGAATTTCTCTTGGAATATGTACGGTAGGCCCGGCCACCTGGAGCTCCATCGCCAATAATTTTATTATTGTAGAAAGTATTATAATAATACCTTTGTTCACTACTCATATTTGTAGTAAATGTAAAATTCTTTAGGAATATGAATTCCAGATAGGTCTTTGCCAAAAGTGAGGTGATTTCATCTTTATCCTCATCCCAATCAATTTCAGCAACAACATGCCGTCCTGAACTGGCGCCGCCGGCACGGTGATCAGGAATATCATATTGTTTATTTCCATAATCATCCAGTACATATAAACCGGTAACCGGATCTAATTTGTGAACAGGATAAATGGAACCTATTCCCCGTGTAAACCTGATGGGATTCACAAAGGAGTTACTTTGACCAGCGGTTGCCTGGGCCAGATTTGATACCTGGCTTGTACCGTTGATGTTAAAGCCTGTTTTTAACCATTTTGTAGCCTGATAATTAACATTAGCACGGCCGGTTACTCTACGGAGATCAGAATCTTTGATAAAACCCTCCTCATAAAGATAACCCAGAGATACATAATAATCTATTTTTTCGGTTCCTCCCTGATAGCTGACATCCAGATTTTGCCGCTGACCCCTTCTGGTAACTGCACCCAGCCAATCCACATCTTCTCCATAATTTCCTAAATAATTGGCATTGGGATTGATCTTACCATCTGTACCAACAATTTGATCATTGGGTACGTCAAATGGGTTATAATACAATTCGCCAAAAATATTGTCAGAAGCATCCTGACTGGCTGCCTCAACATCAGCTGGATCGTCAACACCAGGTATGGCATTACTATTCCGGAGAGCTTCCCACATAATCGGATAATAATCAAAGGCATCAATTAAATCATATTCGGGTTGAGCCCGGCCAATGGTTCCAAAAGATACGTCAACTGAAAATTTCCCTTTTCCGGCTTTCCCCTTTTTAGTAGTAATTAAAACCACACCATTGGCAGCTTTATTACCATACAGAGCTGTGGAAGAAGCATCTTTCAGAATTGTAATACTTTCAATGTCAACCGGATTAAGGGAACTTAAGCTACCTGAGAATTGCACGCCATCCACAACGTATAAAGGCGCATTTGAAGCACTTACTGAGCCAAAGCCTCTGACACGGATATCCTGTGATGATCCTGGCTGGCCACTTCCTGCAGTAACCTGCACACCTGCTGCTGCTCCCTCCACAGCATGTGTAACATTTGTAATAGGCCTGAGTTCCATCTCATTAGCGTTTATTTGTGCGGCTGATCCGGTAAAAGCTCCTTTTTTGGCAGTACCATAAGCTGTCACAATAACTTCTTCCAGCCCCATAACATCAGTTTCAAGAATAATGTTAATAGTCGACTGGTTTCCAATATTTACCTCCTGGGCCTTCATGCCCACAAATGAGAATACCAGTGATTGTGCATTCTCCGGAACTCCAAGATGATAAACACCATTGATATCAGTGACTGCCCCAATGGTAGTACCTTTAACAACCACCGATACGCCCGGTATAGGCATACCATCATCTGAGCTGGTAACCGTACCGGAAATCTCATTTGTTTGTGCCAGAAGCCAGGCTCCGAAAAACACAAACAATACAAAAATAGCAATAGGTTTTTTCATAAGAAATGTAATTAAGGTTAATAAAAGCAGGGATCCTGTTTAGTGAACAGAATAATAAGAATTACATGAATCCCCTAATTTTTCATGTAATTTGATGTATATAAAAAATGATCAGGAATAAAACTCTTACGAATTTATTCATAATCCAATATCAAAAAACTGGTCTTTATTGGGGATTTTATTAAAGCTTGTTAGGGGCAAGCTAAAAATAAATTTCAGACCTTGTTTAAGATATTTACTGTACAATAATAGTAATTAATTTGTAATTCGCAAAAAAGCAAATTTACGATAAGATGAAAAATTCAGTCAGGTAATCACTTTTATAATTTAAGTGCTAAAAACACCTATTATAGATTATTGATTTTTGATATAATTTAAATACTACACAAACAAGCTCATGAATATTCAGGTTTTTTAAATCAAAATTATGTTTCATTAATCTGATATTCATAAAACCATTGAATGGAGGAAAGACGCAAGGCACTTAAAACAGCAAATACCTTAAGTTTGAAATTTGTTAACATGAAAAAAAGGCGCAATGAAATGTCTGGTAAAAGATAATGCTTTGCAGCGCTGGAATGGAACATTGTAGCTGTGGCCACGGATGAATTCATACGTGGTTTAGTTTTGAATAGTAATTATAAAAAGTTTTTCTGTTGTAACACCTGGATTCGTCCCTGGACACCCCGGCGCGTGGTATGTAGTGGGTTGCCGGTTTTTATCCAAATATTAAAATTATTAGAAAAAAGTTTGAAAAATATTTGGTTTGTATTACAAACTTGATTAAGTTAGTAGCGCAAACTAGTTCTATTAATTAAATTAATAACCATGGAAACAAGAAATACGACTACAGAAAAATTTGATGAAAGTCAATCAATTCAGGTAATCAGGGAAATGATCCAGGTTTCGCAAAAGAAAATCAAAGATGATGGAATACTTTTCATTATTTGGGGCTGGTTATGGTTTATAGGAAGGCTAACCGACTACTACTTCTGGGTTTACCCCCATACACATCTTATGAAACAGGTAAAAAATATTATTGGAGGAGCTGTTTTTCTTTTTGTACTGATTTTTACCATTATTTATTTATATAAGAAAAGAAAAAGGCTTACTACTTACATTGGGATATCATTAAGATATATTTGGATTTCCCTTATTTTGGGGATGTCTCTAATAAGTATGATTCTTTTTAATGTACTGGAAGAACCTGATTTTAAGCTGCAGCATCCAATCTTTATGGTCTTCATAGCTTTTGCAGTTGTATCAACGGGAGGTATTTTACGTTATAAACTGCTAATTACAGGGGGCGCTGTTTTTGCAGGACTGGCCTACATTGCATCCTTCTTTGCAATTGAGAAACAATTACTGATAGAGTCAGTTGCATGGCTTTTTGCATTTGTAATACCCGGACACTGGCTGTATTTCAAAAGAAATAAATAAGCGCTATGTTTAAAGATTTAGACCCACTATTACATTCGCAGGTCAGGCTGGCAATAATGTCCATATTAATTGGTGTTAAATCAGCTGAATTCAGTTTTCTTTTGGAAAACATAAAAACATCAAAGGGTAATTTAAGCTTTCAGTTAAATAAATTGAAGGAAGGAAAGTATATAAATATTAAGAAATCTTTCAAAGGGAATTATCCGCTTACAACATGTGAAATTACACAGAAAGGGATCAATGCTTATGAAAATTATATTAATTCCATTTCTGACTATTTTAAACAATTCAAAAACCAAAAAAAATAGAAATTATGAAAATGACAAAGCTTTTAACAATTGCGATTCTGCTGGTATTGTATTCTTGTAGTTCAGGAGAAAAAGGGAATGTGCCAAAAGTAGAGTTTGGTATTTATGAAACAATCAGCGTAAATGATTTACCGACTGCATTACTTGATGTTTTGAAGAAATCTGCACTTGAACCGGAGAAAGATACCCGGTTGCCAATAGTTGGTTATATTTTAAAAGACCAGTCTATTGATAAACAATTAAGTCAGTCAGACGGAGATGTGAGATTGTTTAAAACTAAATACACTGTTGATGATGAAGGTAAATATTTAGCTCTGGTTTCAGTAAAAAATAAACCTGCTATAACCAATTCTGATATTCACAAAGCAAAAAATAAAGGGGTGAATGTAGAAATAAGTTTTAACATGAAAGGAGCCCGGAAATGGGCAGACCTGACAAAGAATAATACAGGGAATCTACTTGCTTTTGTAATTGATGATGGAATATGCTGCATGCCATTCATTAATGGTGAAATAGTAAGCGGAACAGCTTTAATAAGTGGACTTGAAAGTGAGGAAATTGCTGAGAAACTTTCATTTTCCTTAAATACTGGTAACTCTGATTAATTGTTTCGTTTCAAAATAATAATAATTGGCAGTTACGGATTATATTGGAATTCTTTTAGTCTTAAAATATCCGGTTAAAATAATTTTTTGTTACTACCTTTGGTAAAACAATTGATTAAACTTGATTTTCCCGATATTCTTTGTTAATCAAAGCTTTATTGAGATGAAACGACTTTTAATTCTTATCTTTTTTTTTACTTTTTGGAATCTGGTATTTGCCCGGGAAATGGACACAATCAGATTGAAAGAGGTAGTAATTAAGAGCCAGGTTAATTCAGATCCCCGACGAATAGAAATCAACCATTCAGATGAGTTTAATAAATCTGCAGGAGAGTTAATGCAAAAAATCCCCGGGGTTTCCATTACTAAAAGAAGCTCTTTCTCAATTGAACCTACGGTCAATGCTTTCAAATATGACCAGGTAAATACGGTTATAAATGGCTGTACCTGCGGATCGGGTTCCTGTCCAAATAGAATGGATCCCGTAACGACAAGAATTTCGCCGGAAGAAATTAAAGAAATTCAAATAATCCGGGGACCATATCAGGTTCGTAACGGACAAATTATGGGAGGATATATAAATCTGGTAACGAATAAAGACCCGCATTTTGAAAAATTCACTTTTGGTGGGGGAATTGCCACTGAATATAATTTTAATGGAAATGGCATCATCTCTTCTGTCCGATTGAATGGGGGAAATCAATTGTTTGATCTGCACCTGAATGCAAATTACCGGAAATTTGATAATTATGTTTCAGGCGATGGTACTGAAATTTCATCATCATATAGAACCTATGGTTTTAATACCTCCCTGGGGCTAAATATTTCAGAAAATCAAAGATTTTATATTGATTATATTTATTCGGAGGCACGTGATGTTATGCATGCCGGTTTACCAATGGATGCTAAATATGATAAGAGCCATATTTATTCCCTGGATTATTCATACCAGAACATTGGCAGTGTTGTGAGCTCTTTTCAATTGACATTGTATGGGGCGAAAGAGGATCATCTGATGACAAATGAGTACAGACCAAATGTCCGGGCTGCATTGGCAAATACCCCTGTTTGGTCGGATAATCTGGGTGGCAGATTTGAGTTTATGTTAAACCCGTTCAAAAAGGGTGTCCTGTATGTTGGGGCTGACTATAAGCAAATTTCCAAAGATGGTTTCAAAGAAGTTAGCATTTATAAAAATGTGTGTACCAATCCCCCTGTAAGCTTTGACCCTCCAAAGGAAATGAAATTTTCCGTATGGCAAAATTCTCAAAGTCAGGATTTGGGTATTTTTATGGATATGAAATATTATTTCTCTGAAAAATTCAAATTTAGTGTCGGCTTAAGAACTGACTATATCAAAAATGACATCAGGGATCCTGATCAGGATTTTTTTGAATTATATAATGGTGAAATTAATCCGGATGACATTAACACATTTAATTATTATTTTCAATTGAATTATGATTTGCCTGATAATTATAATATTGAATTATCCACCGGTCATGGAACAAGAAACCCCAACTTGCTGGAACAGTTTATTAATCATTTTACCGTAGGTTTGGATGCATATGAATATGTAGGAAACCCTCATTTGAAAGCGGAGAAAAATAATCAGATTAATCTCTCCTTGTCGAAAAAGCATGAGTTTTTTTATGCTTATCTGGATGTTTTTTACTCCAAAATGACTGATTATATTTCTGCAGTTGAGGATACCGCCATCCGAAGAAAATTCACACCCTGCAAGGACCCAAAATATGCAAAAAGGTTTATAAATATCAATAATGCTCAACAATATGGAGTTAATTTTGGTGGGAATATCCAATTTTTGAAATACTTTAATGCCACTCTGGATTTCACCTGGGTCTATGCCCAAAATTTGGATTTTGATGAACCGTTGCCAGAAATTGCACCTTTTACTTCGATGATTTCCGTTGGGTATAAGTTTAAAAATATTCGTTTAAACCTTCAAAATGAATCTCAGGCAAAACAGACAAGGGTGGCCGTTTCAATGGAAGAAAGAGAATCAGAGGCTTTTAGTGTTTTCAATATTAACGCTTCTTATTTATTTTTCAATAAATTAACATTAGGAGTGGCGATAGATAATTTTTTTAATAAAAATTATTATCGGCATTTAAGCCGGCCATATAAAAACATGGATACTAATTCTATGTTTTATGAATCCGGAAGAAATTTTAAAATTTTTCTGAAGTATAATTTTTAGAAAAAGAGTATTAATATTTCGTCGCTAAACTACTTTTTAAACAGACCAATTTGTAAATTAGATGATTTTTAATGATATACGAATGGAAAAGAACAAGGCACTTAAAACAGCAAATATCTTAAGAAATACTGCAAGATATTCCTTGTTGGTCATAGGGATACTGGTTTTTATCTTTGCCTTACTATCAGGATCTGAAGATTATGGAGGAGGATTTGCAGGAATCGTAAAAAACAGCCCGAATGCCTTGCCCTGGTTACTACTACTGGCATTGGTTTATGTAGCCTGGAAATGGGAGTTAATTGGGGGAATAATTATTACTGCTCTTGGCTTTGTCATGATGTATTTTTTTAATTTCAATGGTCAGAATTTCTTTGTTAGTACATTCATTTTAACCATTTTGATTATTGCTCTTGGTTCCTGCTTTATGGTTAGTTGGTATCTAAGGAAAACCTCAAATAAAGGATCAGATCAAGGAGAGTATTATAAATGATTTTTTACTCCGTTTCAGGCTTGATAATAGCAAAAAGTCTATTTATTCTTGTAAAAAATTCTCCCACTTTCGATGACATACAGGTAGCTTTCGCACCCTGAGCCTGTTGAAGGGTGCTGTACCAAAACCAAACAAAACCAAAAATATATTTCCCATCTCAGGAGGAGGTGTAATTATTTGTTTTTCTCAACATTTATAACATATTCACCAGCTCCCAGTTCAAAATATCCTGGGGCTTTTCTGTTTTCTACAGGTTCATACAAATCTTTTCCCTGTTTTTCCCGGATTGTAATTACCTGGTCTTCCTTTACATCAAGCCTGGTTATTGCAAGACTTTCTTCAGGTACTGTTATCTCATATATCTGGTGAGCGGGCGACCTTTTCTCCCAGTTCGAAATAATTTTACCATAAGGGGAATAATAAGTACATTTTACATAATCCAGGCTGTCGGGGAGTACGGGATTTATCATAAATTTCTTAAATCCCGGATTTTCAGGATCGGGCCGGATGCCTCCCAGCCACCGGTAAAACCATTCGGTAACCGATCCGAACATTGGATGGCAGTTGGAATAAGTATTGTCACTTTCTTTCCAGGTTTCCCATAAGGTGGTTGCTCCACGGTCAATCATGTATCCCCATCCCGGAAAGGCAGTGTTGTTTACGATGTTGAAGATCGTATTCCCTTCTCCTTCACGTGACAAGGCCTCCAGCATATTTTTAGTACCAAAAATTCCGGTATTAAAATGCCCGGATGGCCCATTGTATAATGCTTTTAGCAGGGAATCCACTGCAATACCTGTTTCATTTTCCGGCACGACCTGATGATAAAGCAGGGTTGAAAAAAGTGTTTGTCTGTTAACCGGACCGGGTACAGGCTTCTTCCAGAATCTTTCCGATAATATTTTTGTTAGTTTTATTGCCAGGTTTTCAAAGTGTTTTTCACTATTTTTATCATTCATAAAAGAGGCAAATTCTCCCATAATCAGGGCACACTGCAAATAATGTGCAGTCCCTGTAAGCTCTACCGGAACCGGCTTCATTGATTCATGGTCACTCAAACCTTTATCCACTATTCCATTCGGATGAATTCTTTCAATTTTGTCCATCCATTTTATATCCTGGTTATATAATTTGCGAATGATCTCTGTATCATTATAGTACAGATATAGATAATATTGTGTAGTCAGGAAGGCCGATTCCCAGCTTAATCCGCAATACCGGATACCCACAAAAGGGGCGGTATCAATAAATACGGAATCGTTCATAGCATCTATCCAATCGTATATGGTTTTCCTGTAAAAGGACTGCATATCAAAATTATAAATAAAGGATTCACTCGTAGCATTTAAATCACCACCATACCCAAACCGTTCTCTTGCAGGGCAGTCAGACTGTACACTTTGCAGATTATCCAAAAACGTTCTGACAGTAGCCTGCTGAATGGAATTCAGCAGCTCAGATGAACAGGAGAAACTGTTTTGGCGGGAGACATTTGTGTGAAAAAATAGTCCCCGGATATCCTCCTTTTTGGGTTTCTTATTCAATCCGGTAATTTCCATATACCGGTAAGTATGGAAAGTAAATACCGGACTGTACCAGATTTCTCTGGTATGGCCAAAAATGTAACTGTCAGTTTGCCACGCAATATCCGGAGCCCCCGGTCCTCCCATGCCTTCTCTTTTTATTTGACCTGCAACAGTGGTCATGGGATTTAATGAGCCATCCTCATAAAGCCTCTCACCAAACCGGAATTGAATAGTATCACCCGGATTGCCTTTCAATTTTATTTCGTAGAGACCCGTAAAATTCACTCCCATATCTATGATATATGTATCTTTTACCGGTGTGGAAATACTTATTGGTTTTATTTTTTCGGAAACCTGAACAGCCGGGAAAAATGCTTTTTCCGGTTTACCTCCCGGACCGGATGTAACTACCCCTCTGCCCCAGGACTTGTCATTAAAACCGGTGTTATTCCATCCGGGTAATTCTTTTCTTGCATCATAAACTTCTCCCAGGTAAACATTGTTTTTAACAACGGGCCCATAGGAAAAATTCCAGGAGGGATCTGTTTTTATGATTTCCGTTTTTCCGTTTGCATATTTCAGTTTCAATCTGGCAATAAACTGTGGTTTTCCTGTCGGAAGGGCTTTTCTTAAATTCCGGTTTCCCCACATTTTCATCGGCAATGGGTTGTAAAAACCATTTCCAAGGCTTACTCCGATGCAATTCTTTCCTTTGGCAAGATTTCCTGTAATATCATATTCCGAATAATAAATTCTTTTTGTATAATTGGTCCATGCCGGTTCAAGATAATTCCTGCCAATTTTCTTCTCATTTAAGCTAGCCTGATAGTAACCGGCAGCAGTGATATAAAGCATAGCTGACGTAAGATTTTTTTTCACCCTGAATTCTTTCCGAAAAATGGGTGCAGGATGATCCTGATAAAAAAGAGAGTCCAGTGATGGAAGCGGAAGAGAGTCTGTTATCCAGTTTGCCCCTGTTAAATCAGTTTTGTACTTTGAGGATAAATTGCAACCTGAAAAAACGGATAAAACAAAACTTGCGAATAATATTGCTCGTGTCATTTTTTGGGGATTATTTTATTTGAAACCTCCTAATTAGTGCTTCTAAGAAAACTCTTAACTTTTCGAGTGGCTTCTTAGAAGACGCCAAAGACAAGGCTTTGGAAGCTTTGAAAATCAGGGAGTTTACTTTTGTAAATGACCGTTCCCAAAACGAGAATAACGCAGTATTTGGCGTTTTCTAAGAGACACTAATTATACCAAAGATAATGATTTAATAAAGAATTAGTTCCAAAATTTACTCTTATTGATTAGATTTGAAAAAAAAATGCTATGCGAACGGTCTGTTTTATTTTAATTGGTGTGATGCTCTCTTTTTCTTCCTGTAAGTCCCCCTCAGGAAATGAGAGCCAAAATTATGATCTGGTAGTTTATGGTGGAACTTCCGCGGGAGTTGTTGCAGCCATTCAGGCAAAACGGATGGGTAGATCAGTTGTTCTGGTTTGTCCGGAGAAACATCTTGGCGGATTGACTTCCGGTGGTTTGGGCTGGACCGATTCCGGTCGCAAAGAAGCTGTTGGAGGAATAGCACGAGAATTTTATCAGAGACTAAAAAGATATTATGATAAACCTGAGGCCTGGATATTTCAAAAACCGGAAGAATATTCACATTACAGAAAGGATGATGATGCCATGTGGGTTTTTGAACCGCATGTTGCAGAACAGACTTTTGAAGATATGATAGCCGAAGCAGGTATCCCCGTTCACCGGGATCAATGGCTTGACCGGGATCAGGGAGTTAAAAAGGATGGACAAAGAATTGTATCAATTACGATGCTTAGCAGAGAAACATACAAAGGACAGGTTTTTATTGATGCAACTTATGAGGGGGATCTGATGGCAGCTGCCGGCGTGAGTTATACTACCGGCCGTGAGGCGAACAGTGTTTATGGTGAAACGCTCAATGGTGTGCAAAAGAAACGTGCGGTTTATCATCAGTTTGAATACCCGGTAAGTCCTTATGTTGTTCCGGGAGATTCTTCAAGCGGGTTGGTTCCATTGGTACATGGTGGAAATCCGGGGAAAGACGGAGATGGAGATCATCGTATTCAGGCATATAATTTCAGGATGTGCCTTACCACTGTTCCCGAGAATATGGTCTCTTTTCATAAGCCGGAAAATTATGATCCCTTTCAATATGAATTATTAGCCAGGTATTTTAATAAGGGATGGCGCAAAGTATTTAATAAATTTGATCCGGCCCCTAATTGGAAAACAGATGTAAACAATCATGGAGGATTCTCCTCGGATTATATAGGGATGAATTATGCTTATCCGGAGGCTTCGTATGAAGAGAGAAAGGCAATAATTAAACAACATGAAGATTATCAGAAGGGCTGGTTGTGGTTTCTGGCGACTGATCCACGTGTTCCGGATGAGATTCAGACCGAAATAAATAAGTGGGGTTTTTCAAAAGATGAATTTATTGATAACAGTTATTGGCCACATCAGATCTATGTAAGAGAAGCCAGGCGAATGGTGAGCGATTTTGTTATGACCGAATTGCATTTACGTGGAATTAAATCGACTCCCATGTCTGTTGGTATGGGTTCATATAATATGGATTCTCATAATGTACAGCGCTATGTGGATGAAGATGGCAATGTACGAAATGAAGGGGACATTGAAATTAATCCCGGAGGCCCCTATCAGATCAGTTATAAATGTATTGTACCAAAAGTTAAAGAAGTTACCAACCTTCTGGTACCGGTTTGTGTATCATCTTCACATATTGCATATGGTTCTATCCGCATGGAACCGGTTTTTATGGTATTAGGTCAATCCGCCGCAACAGCTGCATCTTTGTCCATAGATGAAGATATTCAGGTGCAGGAGGTAGATTATGGAAAATTACGTGGCTTGCTATTACGGGATAAGCAGGTTTTAATGTTGGAATAGTTTCAGGGCTGAATACAAGTATTTGCTTAATCATATCACGAATAAATTTCCCTGCTTTTTTAAAGGAAGGGTGGACGCCCACGTACAGATGTTACTTTTATTGTATTATTAAAATGGGCAGATGGGGTGGTCCGGCCCAGGGTGCAGGCCTTTTTCCCAGGATACCAGTGCGAATTTTAAAACTATACTACCATTGGTGTTCAATCTTTCCTTACGGATCTTGTTTCTTTACTTTTCATTCCGGTCATCGGTTTTCTGTCTTTGGCCTTATTTTTTCGACAAAAAACATTCCGTCACTACGACATTATAAATATTCGATTATTTTTTACAGGTAATCCGGGGCTTCCGCTGCGCTCCGGCAATCTTCAGATTTTCAAGCTTTTTCTATCATCGATCATCGTTTATTGTTTCTTGTTCACTGAGGCCTGTCTTTGGACAATTCTTTTTTATCTTCACACTGGTTTCACAATTATTCATAAATTAGCAGCTCAAAAGCTGTGATAATATAAGGAGCGATAAGCATGCACCAAAAATTTCACTTTCCTTTTTATAAAGAATCCGGTGGGAAAAAGTTAAATACTTTTGGTGGAGTCTTTACCCCTGATGTACTGACCATCCTGGGTGTGATAATGTACCTTCGGTTGGGCTGGGTGGTTGGTAATGCCGGTTTTCTGGGTGCCCTGGCAATTATTGTTTTGGCCAAGTCAATTACCATCAGTACGGCCCTTTCCATGTCTTCCGTTACCACCAATATCAAAATAGGCGCAGGAGGAGCCTATTCAATTATTTCCAAATCGCTGGGGCTGGAAGCCGGTGGAAGCATCGGTATTCCTTTTTACATCGCTCAGACTTTATCAACGGCACTGTATATAGTGGGTTTTAAAGAAGGCTGGTTGTACATTTTCCCTGATCATCCTCCTTTTTTAGTGGCTTTTACAACCTGGTTTTTACTAATGGCAATTTCTTTTATCAGTGCCCGTTTTGCCATTCGTATTCAGTACCTGATTATGGTTATTGTAGGTTTATCTATCCTGTCATTTCTTTTTACCCGCAACCAGCCTGTTTCCGTGATGCCATTCAGTGGTAATTTTGAAGATGCCGATTTTTGGCATGTTTTTGCCATATTTTTCCCTGCAGTGACAGGTATTATGGCAGGGGCAAACCTTTCCGGGGATTTGAAAAATCCAAGAAAAGCCATCCCCCTGGGGACCCTGAGTGCTATTGGAGTAACTTTCATAATTTATGTGGCAATGGCATGGGTGGCAGCCCGCTATATTCCTGTAGAAGAGTTGAGGACAAACCAAATGGCTATGGTAGATTATGCATGGTTCGGGTCTCTTGTTGTAATGGGTATTCTGGCAGCTACTTTTTCATCGGCGCTGGGAAGCATTATGGGAGCTCCAAGGATTTTACAGGCACTGGCCGAGCAGAGAACTGTTCCACTTTCAAGGATTCTGTCAAAAAAAACAAGAGATAATGAACCCCGGGTTGCCGCAGTTTTTACTTCAGTTATTATTTTACTTGCATTGCTTTTAGGAAACCTGAATGCTTTGGCCTCGCTCCTTACCATGTTTTTTCTGATTACCTATGGAATGATAAATTTGGTGGTATTCATGCAACAGGGAATGAAGATCATCAGTTTCCGGCCAACTTTTAAGGTTCCTATGGTGGTTTCATTTTTTGGTGCAACGGGGAGTATTTTTGTGATGTTTCTCATTAACCCTATATTCAGCCTGGTTGCTTTTGCAATCATTATTAGTTTGTATATCTGGCTGGGCAGAAGGGGTTTAAAATCAGATACCGGTGATATCAGAGGCGGGTTTTTTCTGGTGCTTGCAGAAAAGGCATCCAGGCTGGCTGCAAAGTTTCCCCGTCATCAGATATCCTGGAAACCTGATTTACTAATCCCTGTGGAAGATCCGGATAAATGGTTGGGTTCGGTGTTGTTTATTAAAAATATGGTTTCCCCTTCGGGAAGTATTTTTGCTTTTACAGTCAAGGACTATGGTATTGAATCTACTGAAAAAAGTTTGACCTCTGCATTAAAACCATTAGTGGACCAGGGTCTGATGGTTCATTCTGCAGTCCTGGATGATAAGGATTTTATTCATGGAGCCCGGATAGTGATGCAGTTATTAAAAGCCGGGGCGATGCGTCCGAATACACTTTTTCTGAATCTTGGGAAAGACGTAAAAAAGGATGATACTATCCGGCTTCTGGCCTCTGAGGCTAATAAAAATGAATTGGGGACCATTATTTTAAGACAACATCCCCGGAAAGCATTTGGAATGCAAAAAAAAATAAATCTCTGGTTGAGGGATAAAAGTCCGAACTATCACCTGGCCATATTGATTGCTCTGCAATTGCGACAGAACTGGCAGGGGAACCTTAATCTGATTACCGTAGGTTCGGTGAAAGCAGATGAAAAACGTTTGTACAAATTCCTTGAGAGTCTGAGCGATCAGGCAAGATTACCTTCAATGACAGAATTTCATGTTTACATCGATGATTTCAAAGGAGCGCTGCTGAAAGCTCCGGCTGCGGATATTAATATTTTCGGTTTGGCTGATGTACTTGATTTCACCTTTATGCGGGAAACTCCTGACTGGACAATGTCCTCCTGCCTGTTTATCCGCGATTCGGGACAGGAGAATGCACTGGTATAGTTACAGTGCTTAGCACTTTGTTTTATCAAAGGCTAAGTTAGGGATTGGTAATACTGAGGAATAAGATTGTTTATTCCGGCGCTGCATGGCATTATTTTTTTGCCTGGCAAATTATTGCGCCGGTCTTTGTATTTCCGAAATAAATCGGCCTTTCAGGACTGAGTACAATAAATGTGCCTGAATATATATATAAAAATTCCCGGCTACAGGGAGTAAACTCTTGATTATAGTACCCTGAGCTTGTCGAAGGGTACAATACGAAAACCAAACAAAAATACGAATAAATCCCCCTCTTTATTTCAAAGAGGGGAATTTTACACGTGTTTTGCCAGGCAATGCGGATAATTGTAAATAGAAAATTGCCAGTCAGTGGATAACCCAAAGTCATCTCCTGACCCTACTCCTTAAAAAATGATGTGGAATTTACACGTGTATAGATCAGGCAAAATTCTTCGGTCAGTCCTGTAAGGGCGCAATAATTTAGCCCCGACTTTCAAGTCGGGGTTAAATGATCAAACAGGAAACTCCGGCGCAATGAAATGTCCGGAGGAAGAATTATGCCATGCAGCGCCGGAATGAAAAAGTTTTTCTGTTGTAACACCTGGACTCGTCCGTAAACAATCCAGCGTGTGGTATTAAAAATCATTCAAAAGGCAGCAAATGAAAAATAATATCGTCTTTTAGACCAGGCACAGAATTTCTAACTTGCCTGCAGGCGGGGAATCTAAATTTTATAATTTCGTGGTCTGTAACATTTTATATCACATGAACGTCTTACCACTGAATCAGGCTATATGACAGTAAAAGAATACAATAAAAGCGTGGATTTGTATTCGGATCATATTTTTCGTTTTATTCTGAAAAGCATTAACGATACGGAAAAAGCGAAGGATATTGTCCAGGACTGTTATGAAAAATTGTGGGTAAAGGTAGAAAAGGTCTCCTTTGAAAAAGTAAAATCCTATCTGTTTTCGGCAGCCTATCATACCATGATTGATGGGGTGAGAAAAGAAAATTCGAGGACAAGCTACGTTCAAAGGAATTTTCAGGATTCTTATCATGAAGATCAATACAATGATCTGAATGAGATTTTACATCAACTGATACAAGAATTGCCTGATGCTCAACGATCCGTTATTCTTCTCAGGGATTATGAGGGTTATTCTTATCGGGAAATTGCAAAAATAACAGGTCTTACAGAGTCTCAGGTAAAGGTTTATATATATCGTGGCAGATTATTTCTGAAGGAGAAAATCGGGAAAGTGGAAGTATTGCTTTAAAATTATGAATATTACAAAGGAAAATTATGAAGTATTTGTGCTGGATTACCTGGAAGGTAAGCTGGATACTGATATGCTAGGTGATTTTCTTTTATTTCTCAAGGATAATCCTGAGATCAGGAAGGAAATTGAAACCTTTGAAATGTTTGAACTGTCATCTTCCGGTCCTGATTATACAGAAAAAAATTTATTAAAGAAGAAGGATATAGATTTACTTGATGTCATTCCTGATTTTGAAAAAGCCTGCATTGCAGCCATTGAAAAGGATTTAGATGAACCTGCCTATGAAAAACTCCATCGGGAGCTCATGCATTTTCCGGAGAAAGGACTTACTTTTCAGGAATTTAATAAAACCATATTAAAACCCGAACCGATTGCGTTTGATGCAAAAAGTTTACTAAAGAAGCCGGTTCCCATAGGCAGAAAGAACAAAGTCATGGTCTGGTATGCTGTAGCTTCGGTAATTTTACTCTTTTTATTGATCCAGCCTTTTTCAAGAGATGGTTTTCAGTATGAGGCAGTTGTACAATCTGTACAGGGGCCGGCTGTAGATAGCAAAGAAATTCACCCTGCTGAAAATAATAACGATGGTAATAATGAAAAGGCCCGGGGAGCTATACCTTCAAATGTTTTAACTTCGTCATCAAAGCAAACTGAAAATAACAATAAAACCTTATTGCTTGCTTCCGTTTCAGGAGAAGAGTCTATATTCCCGGAAAAGCTTAGAAAAGAGCCGGAGATGGGTTCTTTAACAGGTATAAGTGGAATTTTACCTCAGGAGAATATCAACACCCTGACTTTACATGCGCCTGTAATTTATATTCCTGTATATCTGGATGTAAAGGAATTGAAAGCTCTGGAGACAATGACTGTAAGTGATTTTAAAGTAAGAATTATTCAGGAGCCACCGGAACATAAGTCCACTTCTGCTTTAATGGCTTTATTCCGGACAGGAATTAAAAAACTAAATAAAGGAGCCGGTTCAGATGCTGAAATTGAATTACCCGTAAAGGAGAAAGGGATACTCACAGCCTTTGTTTTTAATTCTCCTAATCTTAAGATCCATAGAAAAGCAAAAGAAAAAACGGCAAAAATAACCCCACATCCCTAAGTCTTATCCTATAATACATTTTAAAAACATAAACTAAACCCGGTTCGTTTTAATTCTTTCTGTAACAAAATTTACCAGGCCTGCGTCATATCCTTAGTTGAACTTTATTTTAAACTTAAATATAAAAAACAGATGAAATATATTTTACTTTCCGTGCTTTTTCTGGCCACACTTCTAATACAGAATAAAGCAAACCCCGACACTACAAAAGTTAAATTAAAAACCTCAGTTGTGAAAATTGTTGACAGCTCTGATGGTACCGCAGTTAAAGTGGATGATGAAGGGAATGAACAAACGCATGTCACATCTGATACGGTTAAAGTTAAGAAGGGATCTTCCAAAATTGTTCATATTGTTGATAATTTTGATGGCACAGAGGTGGTTGTTGGACAAAACGGGAATATTATCGTGGATGAAAGAGAAGATACTGTCCGGATAAAAATAGGAGGAAAAGGAATAAAAATTACGGATAGCTATGATGGAACGAATATTGAGATCCTTGACAGAAATGATCTTCAAAGGGAGTTCAGGGATTTTAATTTTAAACGACGGTTCAGGGGGCATTGGGCAGGTTTTGAATTAGGGATGAATAATTATCTGACTTCTTCCGGAAGTTTTCCAAATAGTTTCCTGGCCCTGAATCCGGGCAAATCATGGAACGTAAACATTAACTTCATGCAGTATAGCATCAATCTGAGTAAAAAGCATAATATTGGTCTGGTAACGGGCCTGGGATTTCAGATGAACGATTACAAATTCAGTGGGAACAGTAGTATAACAAAAGATGAAAGTGGGAATATCGTTGAAATACCCTTTGATGTGAACCTTTCCATGTCAAAATTCCATGCAAATTATCTGACCCTTCCATTAATTGCAGAGTTCCATCTGAATGCAGATAAATATGGTAGAAGAGTGTATGTCGGGGCCGGACTTATAGGTTCATTTAAGCTTTGGTCCTATACAAAAATCAAATATTATGACCCGGGGAAAATAAAAGCAAAAGACTACAGTGATCTGAGTATTAATCCCTGGCAATATGCGGCAACTTTCAGAGTAGGTTTTAAAGCCATAAAGCTGTTTGTGAATTATAACCTGAATTCATTATTTATGAGTGGCAGGGCAGAGACCTTATATCCAATATCCATTGGTTTTGTTTTGCTGAGTTTTTGATCTTAAAACAAAATGTCTTTTCAGGTGGCCCCAGGGCTGCCTTTTTTTATGAATTGAAGCAAATTATACCTGAATAAGAAACGATAATGGAGAAAGGTTCTTTTCTTTCACAATAAAGATTGAAAAAAAGTATATATTTGTTATCATTGTTTTAGTACAATAGTTCAGGCAAGAATTTGGTTTCATGTGATTCTGTCCGTATTATTATCTATGTTGGTTTCTGTGTTTGTTATAAGCAGACTTGGAAAGATAGGGAGAGGATTTAGTTACCTGGAAAGTGATATTGTTTTGGTTCAAAATACATGGCATCAGTTTGTTCAGGGCGACCAGTCTTTTGGAACGGATTTTTATTACCGGGTAAAGAATAAGATGAATATAAAACTGGGAAATGAAGACCAGGACATTGAAAAAACCGGAAGAATGGTTGAATCATAAGCCAGTGAATTAGTCAGCTTGTTAAATGATAAATCCGGAATTCATGCTAAGCTTTCAGAATGGGCTTCAATGTGCCTGAAACTTAAGATTCCGGCGTCAAGGTTATTAAAAATTCCGGGCTTATTTATTGAGTCAATGGAGGATGAGATGGAAAAGGAAATTCATTACAGAGCGATAATGGCATGGGAAAAAATTTTAAGGGCTTTGACTTATCAGTTGATTGGCCTGTTAAAGGAAAAAACGAAATCCGAAAGTTCCAGATAAGAAAATTGAAATTTGTCCAGGGTTTTTCCTGGCTTTAATAAATGTTTAACTTCCCGATAAATTAAGAGAAAACCGGAAATAAACCAACACAATATTATTTTAAGAATGGAAGAAGTAAATTTTACTGACAAGGAAAAAAGAAGATATCAGAGGCAGATTATGTTGCCGGAAATCGGTGAAGCAGGCCAGAAGAAACTAAAGCAGGCGAAAGTTCTGGTAGTGGGCGCAGGGGGGCTGGGATGTCCGGTTTTACAATATATTGCTGCTGCAGGAGTGGGAACCATCGGAATTGTGGATAACGATCAGGTTAAAGAAAGCAATCTTCAGAGGCAAATATTATACGGCAGGAATGATCTGGGAAAGTTAAAAGCAATCATTGCCCGGCAACGCCTGACTGAGTTGAATGATATCCCTCAGTATAATGTACTCAATACTTACCTCCGTTCTCAGAATGTATTAAGTATTTTGGAAGATTATGATATTATTGTGGATGCAACGGATAATTTCTCCAGCCGTTATCTGATCAGTGATGCCTGTGTTATTCTTGGAAAACCTTTGGTCTTTGGAGCTATTTTCAAATTCGAGGGTCAGGTAGCTGTATTTAACTATAAGGGAGGTCCGACACTCAGGTGCCTTTACCCTGAAAAAGAAGAAAAATCAGTACCTGATGCTGCATCTGTTGGTGTGATAGGCGTATTACCTGGGATCATCGGATCCTTGCAGGCAAATGAGGTACTGAAAATTATTCTTCAGAAAGGCGAGGTGTTGTCGGGAAAACTGTTGGTTCTGGATATTTTTGAAAACCGGAATTATATGGTTGAGGTCAGGACAAATCCGGAGAATTTAAAATTGAAGAAGCTACCGGAAGAATAATTATATATTTTCATTTCTTAAGGATTAATTTGGTATGAAATTCCAATGTTGAAAAAGATAGTTGATACTTCACAAATAAATCCTATTGAAACTCTTTTCTGGCATCAGCTACCTCCTTCACGCTTACAGGATCATTCACTTTCCCAAACTTTTTCCGGATATAGTTGATAATTAAGGTAATTTCCTGGTTGGTTAAAAAATCCTGCCCGGGCATTCCCTGCTTATAAGTTCCATCTCTTTTTAGCGCTTCCCTTTTAATATCCAGTAATACGATTTTGATCAGTGTATCTTTATCTCCAGTAACTGTTTTCCCTGTAAGAGGGGGGTATAAATCCGGGACTCCTGAACCATTCGATTTATGACAACTCAGGCAATATTGTTTATACAGCGATTCTCCGGGAGAAACATTGGCAAATTTTTGTGTAGCATTTCTTTGGAAATTTCCACTGCATGAGAACAGTATAACCGCAATAACAGGGAATGAACTTAAAAATAGAATGATTTTTAACGGCTTACTCATTGTAAGTTATTTTCCAAATCCTTCCTGCCTGTGAATCAGAAATATATAAAGAACCATCAGGCCCTTCAGCGAGGCCCATAGGCCTGTATCGGGCATCATGAGGCTGCATTACAACTTCTTTTCCGGCAAAACCATCGGCAAATACTTCCCAATCACCTGAAGGGAAAGCTCCTTTGAAAGGTATAAACACTACATAATAACCTTCCTGCTCCTGAGGTGCCCTGTTCCACGATCCGTGAAAAGCAATGAAAGCTCCGTTTTTATATCTTTCCGGGAATTGATTTCCGGTATAAAACAGAATATCATTGGGTGCTGCGTGAGCCGGAAAGAACATTATAGGATCTTCTTTATTTTCACACTCCCCTGTTGTTTTGCCATCACCACCATATTCCGGACCCAAAACTTTTTTCTTCAAAAAAGGATCATAATAACAATAGGGCCAGCCAAAGTCAGAGCCGTCATTGACTAAGAAAAGTTCTTCTGCCGGTAAGTTTACTCCGGCATCTTCATTGTAAATTTCAGGAAAAAACTGGGAAAGCTGATCCCGTCCATGTTGTACCGCATACAGGTGGTCACTGTTAAAATTCCAATCCAGAGCCACCGCATTTCTGATCCCTGTTGCATACCGGTAACCATCCCTCACCTGGTCCTGATCCGGAACGTCATCTTTAAATCTCCATATGCCTGCATGCCTTTTCAGCTGTGGGCAGGGGTACATTCCTTTTGAACCGGCGATGCGGGTTTGTTCCATGCATGCATTGGAAGGAGCACCGATATTTACATAAATATTGCCGGTTCCGTCAAATGTAATGGTTTTCGCAGTATGTTGATTTTGGTCGGGGAAGCCGGCAATTATCAATTCCCTGTTTTGATCAGGTAACAAATCTTCTTTACTAAATTCATATCGCATGACCTCCTTGTCAGAAGCAAAATACAGAAATCCCTTATGAAAAGCAATGCCTGTTCCCGGATAGGAACCAAAGTATTCAATTTCATCCGCTGTACCATCTTCATTATTATCCCGCAATGCAACAATTCCATGATTGTTCTTTAATTCACGCAGAGCCAGGTAAACATCCCCGTTATTCCTGACTGCTAAATGTCTGCCTCTTCCCAGTGAATCAGCTACAACGATGCTTGTAAATCCATCCGGCAGTGAGAGCTCCTCCGAATCGTTTGTTTGTGAGGTTTTATTTTCCCTGGTTGAGCAGGTTGTCAACAACATTAGCAGGAAAATAAAAATGCCTGATATTACATTTTGTGCTTTCATGTTTTAAAGAGTTAATTATTATTTTGCACCCACAATCCGGGCAATTCCAACAATTACTTCCACGGCTTTTTGCATGGATTCCACCGGAATGTATTCAAAGCGTCCGTGAAAATTGTGCCCTCCTGTAAAAATATTTGGTGTGGGTAGTCCCATGTAAGAAAGCCTTGCTCCATCTGTGCCTCCGCGGATCGGTACTACGAGCGGTTTAACACCCGCTGACTTCATTGCCTGAATGGCTGTTTCTACTACATGCATAACCGGTTCGATTTTTTCTTTCATGTTATAATACTGGTCTTTTAGACCCAGCTCAACCCGGTTACCGTATTTCGAATTCAGCAAATCCGTACAGGACCGGAGATAATCTTTCATAAATTCAAATTTCTGCCGGTTGTGATCACGGATAATATACCTGAAAACCGTTTTTTCTACCTTTCCATTGAAATCGATCAGATGATAAAATCCTTCGTATCCTGCTGTAAACTCCGGCCGCTGTTCAACAGAAAGCATGGCATCCAGCTCCTTTGCGATATGTATGGAGTTGATCATTTTATCTTTGGCATATCCGGGATGGACATTTCTTCCGGATACCGTGATAGTGGCTAATGCAGCATTAAAATTCTCATACTCCAGTTCCCCAATCTCTCCACCATCAATGGTATAGGCAAAATCAGCAGCGAATTTCTTTACGTCAAAACGATCGGCACCCCTGCCAATTTCTTCATCCGGAGTAAAACCAATTCGAATGGTGCCATGTTTTATTTCAGGATGGCTCTTCAGATACTCCATTGCGGTCATGATTTCGGCCACCCCGGCCTTGTCATCTGCACCCAGCAAGCTTGTTCCGTCAGTTGTGATCAGATCTTTCCCCTGGTATTTCTTCAGTTCGGGGAAGTCCTTCGGTGACATAATTATTTTTTCTTTTTTATTTAACAGGATTTCTCCTCCGTCATAATTGCTTATCAATTGAGGATTTACATCCTTTCCTGAGAAATCCGGACTGGTATCCATATGGGCAATAAAACCTACAACCGGAGTTTTTCCATGATCTGAATTAGAGATGAGAGTAGCCATTACGTATCCGTTTTCATCCATTGAGACATCAGTCAGCCCCAAATCTTTCAATTCATCAACAAGCAATTTTGCCAGGTTCAGTTGTTTCTTTGTACTCGGACAGGTTTCTGAATTTTCATCTGATTCAGTATCTATTTTTACATAGCGCAGGAACTTTTCAACTACATTTTTCATTCTTTGAATTTTTCAATGATTAATATTTTGATTACCACCAAATTTGTTTTCCGTTTTCATCCAGGGTAAAAATCCTTTCGGGCCGGTCTTTTGTAGGGGTGGTATTCACCAGCCAGTACATTGCCCCGGAAGGCACATTTGTGAATTTCAGTGGTTTTCCTGTAGCTTTTTGTGTTCCCAGGGAAACCCATTTCCCATTCCAGAAAAACAATTCAAAAGTTTCTCCGGTTTTCAGAAAGACTTCCTCTGCATGGTCTGTTGTTTCTTTTGTGACTCTTCTCGTTGTTGAAATAAGGTTTAAGGTAATTCGTTTCTTCAAATCCGGTTCATTATATTTTACTTTTCCTTTAGAGGTTAGAATAAATTGTTTTCCTGCGGGAATGATCTTCCCATTTGTAAAATATGCCGGAAGGTAGGCGATATCATTTCCCATATCAGTGAATTTCACATTTTTATCCTCTTTAATGAAACTCCAGTGAATAGCTTTCCATTCGCCGGTATTAAAAACACATATATATGCAAACCGTTGGTTTTCCGGGATTTCCTCCTCTAATTTCAGTTCAACATCAGATACCGGCACATATTCACGTGTAACATCCACAATTCCATTCCGGTTAATGTACTTTGGAGCTTTTTCATCTTCTTTTAAAATAGCTGCCAGGGAGTTCGGTTGCAAAGCAAATGTTTTCCGGTAAACTTTGGCCTTGGCCTGATTCAGATTATAGTGACCAGGATTGGCTTCACCTCCCATAAAAATAACGATTTTCCCATCGGCTCCCAGTACAGCATTCCAGGCATGGTTATTCCCTGATTTAGCCCAATAAGGAGTATAATCACTCATCACAGGCACACCATTGGCCCGCATGGCATAAATAGCCAGATTGGTCATGTCCTCACATCGTCCCATTTTCCCTTCTACCATTTCCGTGAGTCCCAGATCGGTAGCATGCTCATAAAACCGGGGGTCAAAAGTAAACCACGATTTAATATCAGAGTTGATCAGGGAACAGGCTTCAACCGGATCGCTGCTGTTTTTTATGGAATCTTTCAGCCAGGAATATTTCTCTAAAAAGTGGCTTCTCCAGTTTTCCAGAGGTTCATTGGTGCTTCTGTAAGGAAGAATATACTCACAAAACTGATCAAAGTTTAAAAATTTTGTCCAGTAATTGTTTTCCCAGACCCCGAAGGCCTGATTTATATTATTGATCAGATATTCAGCAGTAATAACTTCGTAATCAGGTACAAATTTAATTCTTTGCTGATGTAATTTCCCCCGTACTTTCACAATAGAATCCCACGCCCGGGTCATCCCCTTGTAATTTACGTAGTCCAGTGCACGAAATCCGATGATGTTATTATCTGCATCGGAAACTTCAAATTCCGCATAGCCCTTGTCTTTCATATTCCCAATCAGAAAGTAAGCCGCTTTGAGTTTTAATGTATCCTGTTTTGATTCAAATTCATGGATTACTTTTTCCAGTTCTGCACGGTTATGGCCTGAAATCTCAAGTACATAGGATACATTGTCTGGCAAATTATTAGTTGTTTGAGTACAGGAAACAGCTACACCAATATAAAACAGGGAAAAAAATAAACGATTCATTTCTTATCAGATTATGTTTAAAAAAGTATTGATTTATCTTTGTAATGTTTATCAACAAATTTAATTCATTCTCTGCTGATGCGGAAATTTACAGACAGAAATATATATTGCTATGATCCTTTTCGCCCTAAAAGACTGCTAACCAATAAGGTGAGTATTGGGCATGTGATAATTGGTGCCGGGAATCCGGTCAGGATACAATCCATGACCAATACTTCCACTCTGGATACGGAAGCTTCTGTAGAACAATGTATCCGCATTATTGAAAATGGGGCGGATCTTGTAAGGTTAACTGCCATTAACAAGCGCGAGGCCGAAAACCTTGCAAATATTAAAAATGAACTTCGAAAAAGAGGTTTTAATACTCCTTTGGTGGCTGATGTGCATTTTAATCCTAAAGTTGCAGAAACAGCAGCAAAGATTGTGGAAAAAATCAGGATCAATCCCGGCAATTTTATTCCGGCAGCTTTTGATAAGGGAATGGATTCCATCAGGGAGAGGCTGGTTCCCCTGATCAGTATTTGCAGGGAATTTGGAACAGCCATGCGAATAGGAGTGAATCATGGCTCTTTATCCAAAAGAATACTTGAAAAATACGGGGATACTCCGGAAGGTATGGTTCGTGCTGCAATGGAATATCTGCAGGTTTGCAGGGAACAGAATTTTCATCAGATCATTTTTTCCATGAAATCCAGCAATACAAGGGTGATGGTGCAGGCCTACCGGCTTCTGTATCATGAAATGATCGGAATGGGGGATATCTACCCCCTGCATCTGGGTGTTACCGAGGCCGGTGAAGGGGAGGATGGAAGGATAAAATCAGCAGTGGGCATTGGGACCTTGTTAGCTGATGGATTAGGGGATACCATTCGGATCTCACTTACAGAAGACCCGGAAAAAGAGGTTCCGGTAGGGAAAAAGCTGGCTCTGTATTATGATAAAATGCAGTCTGCCGCATTACCGGTTAAAGAAACCGAAAGCCCTTTACTTCCTTTTTCTTATCAAAAGCGAAAAACAAACCCTGTACGGAACATTGGGGGAAAATATGTTCCGGTAGTTATTTCAGATGTTTCCGGTGCTGATTTTCAGGAAAGAGACCTGGGAAAATTCGGTTTTACCTTTAATAAGATGGATAAAACCATGGAAAAAGGAGATCTCTCTCCTGATTGCTTCTATTTTGGTAAAAATACCATTTCTTTTTCCCTGCCTGAGGGTGTTTGTGGTATGCTGGATGCCGGGATATGGGAAAAACCATTGGAGAAGAATCAAATTTATCCGGTTTTTTCGTTGGATGAGTATTTAAATGCTGAGGGAAAATCTGATGTGCTGAATTTTGTAATGATCAAAACTAAAGGGGGATCGGTGAGTATTCCTTTACAAATGCATAAGGACTCAACACTGGTTTTCATTTTTGAAAGTACCGGAGCCTATCCTTTCCACGATCAACGGAAATTTGCTGTTGACCTTATAAAATCAGGGTTGTTTTCACCTGTAATTTTTACGAATAAATACAGTGTGAATGATTTGGAAGAACTTCAACTCAGGAGTGCTGCTGATTTTGGGGGTGTTTTTATTGACGGACTGGCTGACGGAATATGGATTCATGCAAATAACCTGATTCAAACGCATGAATTGTTATCTCTGAGCTTTGGAATATTGCAGGCTTCCAGAGTCCGGATTTCAAAAACGGAATATATCTCCTGCCCCTCCTGTGGACGCACCCTTTTTGATATTCAGAAAATTACTGCGAAGATCAGGGAGAAAACCAATCACCTGAAGGGATTGAAAATTGGGGTCATGGGTTGTATCGTGAATGGCCCGGGTGAAATGGCGGATGCCGATTATGGTTATGTCGGATCCGGGCCGGGGAAAATTACCTTATACAAAAACTTTACACCGGTAAAGAAAAACCTTCCGGTTGAAAAAGCCGTGGAAGAGCTGATTCAGTTGATTAAGGAGAATGGGGATTGGGTGGAAGACAGTAGGAAGGATGAGCGATGAAGGATGAGCGATGAAGGATGAAGGATGAAGGATGAAGGACGAGTCACCTCACGAAGCAGCTTTTTAGAGGTGACCTTGTGGGTGCGAGTAACTGGTGAAGGATGAAGGAAGATTCAAGAGTCAAGAGACAAGAATCAAGATACAAGATACAAGAATCGTCCTGAAATAGGTTTACAAAAAAAGTAAACAAAAATCAGGATTATGAAAACCCACGAGTCAGAGTCAAACTTTTAACTTCCAAATCTGATTCTTACTTTTTACTGAATTTTGGTATAAATTTCTTTCAGGTCTCCGTTCTGTGGGAAAAGAAAATATTGAAACCCCAGTTCACGGGCAGCCTGGATATTCTTTTCCAGATCGTCAATATATAAGGTTTGCTTAGGCATTAACTCATTTTCCTGGAGGACTTTATGAAAAATTGCAGGATCAGGCTTTGCCAGGCCAACTTCATGCGAATAATAAATTTTTTCAAAAAGATCTGTCATTTTTACCCCTGTAGTTGCCAGTAATTTTCCGGAATAGATTTCCTCGTGCATTTCGTTGGTATTACTAAGAAGAAAGGTCCTGTATCTTTTTTTCAAATCCTGTAGGATTTCAATTTTTTCTTTTTGAAAACCAATGATCATTCCATTCCATGCTTCAACCAGTACTTCATCGGAGATGTCTTTTTTTAGAAGTTCCCGTATGCCGTTTCTGAATTCCTCCGGTGAAATCTTACCGGTTTCAAATTTCATGAAATACTGGGAATGTTCCTTATCAAACTGGTACATTTCCGG
>JANTGF010000056.1 GCA_024763075.1 Bacteroidales bacterium
CTCCCCCATCTCCTTATTCACTTCATCAAAAGCAACTGCCGAAGCAGAATTGCACGCCATCAGAACAATTTTACAACCCTTATTCACTAAAAATTTAGTAATCTCAGAAGAATATTGAATAATTGCTTCTTCAGATTTATCACCATAGGGCAAATGGGCAGTATCTCCAAAATAAATAATCCTTTCATTTGGAAGAATTTGTTTTATTGCATGGGCAACGGTTAAGCCTCCCATTCCGGAATCAAAGACCCCTATGGGGTTGTTTGCTTGTGAATTCATATAATAATTATTAATCTGGTAATTTCAGCCAACATCCGGGAAAATAGTTTGGTTTCATCATTACCGGATAAAAGTAAAAAAAAACCACCTGTAATAAAACAGATGGCTCTTAAATATCCTGAATTATTAATTTTAATTTTAATTCAATCCGAGTTTTTTTCTTACAAGAGGTAAAACATCTTCACTATCCGCTGAAAAATACAAGATGACTCCACCAGCAATATCATAGATATAGGTAAAATTATTCTCAGCACCAACATCTTTAATTGCTTTCTGGGCCTTTTCAATGATCGGCTGCATTACCTCATTTTGTTTTGCCTGCATGTTTTGTTGAGCATTCTGATTAAAAGTTTGCATACGTTGCTGAATATTCATTAATTCCTCTTCTTTTGTTTGCCGGATCAGGTCGGTCAAATTATTCATCTCAGCCTTATAATCTTCTAATTTCCTGTTATACTCAACCTGCATTACCTCCATCTGATCCTGAATTCCTTTAGCAAAATTTTGCAATTCAACCTGAGCGCTGTCATATTCAGGCATTGAATTAATCAACTCCTGGCTGTTGATATGACCGAATTTATAATTTTTCTGGGCAAATAATGATGCACTGATCATCATCGCAAAAACCATCATCGAAATTTTCAAATAATTTTTCATCTTAATTTTAATATTAATAACGTTTATAATTCAATATTTTGCACAAAAGTAAATAATTAATTCTGATAACCTAATTTCTTCAAAACATCATCGCTTAAATCATATCTTGGATTTGTATACAACATTGATAAACTCCCAGCTGTATCAAAAATAACTGCATAATTACCGTCCACTGCAAGTTCTTTAACCGCATTATAAATTTCATCCTGGATGGGTTTAATCAGTTCCTGTCTTTTTTTAAACAACTCACCTTCCGGTCCAAAATATTTGCTTTGCAAATCTTTGGCAGCTTTCTCCTTATTTACAATTTCATCTTCTCTCTGCTTTTTCATTTCCTGAGTAAGGAGAACAGCATCATTTTGATATGCCTTATAAAGCCGTTCAACTTCAGTATACATTTCGCTTATTTCTTTTTCCCAATCAGCAGAAAGCTTATCCAGTTGCGACTGAGCAGACTTATAGGTTGGAATATTATTTAAGATATATTCTGTATCAACATATGCATATTTCTGAGCCGTTGAAACAGCTACGGATATGGCAAAAATAAAACCAATTAGTGCTAACTTTTTCATGATTCGAAATTATTAATATTATATATTATACTCTTTTAAAACTGCTGACCAATTACAAAGTGGAACTGGCTACCACTGGCGCTGGGTACACCCGGAACATTATTAAATCCATATCCCCAGTCAATTCCCAATAAGCCAAACATTGGAAGGAATGCCCGAAGGCCAACTCCCGCCGAACGATAGAGCGAATAAGGATTAAACTCCTGAATCCGGTACCAGGCATTTCCTCCTTCAAGAAATACCAGGGCAAAAACGGTTGCCGATTGTGCAAGTGAAATAGGATAACGAAGTTCAAGCGTAACCCTTTCATACACATTTCCGGATTTATTTCCTCTAACAACCGGTGTCAAAGAACCATTCTCATATCCTCTTAATCCAATCACATCCCTTCCGTACAGATTATATCCTGACATTCCATCTCCCCCCAGGTCAAATCCCTCAAATGGCGAAGGACCGATATCCTTGTTATAAAATCCGAGGTAACCAAAGTTTGCTCTCGTATATAAGACAAGTCTTCTTCCTGAAGGGTCCAAATTTCCTGCCAAAGTTACAAACCATTCCATTTTAAAACCCCATTTATGGTACTCGACCCACCTATACTTCTCACTATCAATCATATCCGGATCAGAAAAATCTTTATTACTAAATGCGGAATAGGGCGGTGTTAACTGTAAAGAAAGAGATAAATTTGAACCACCTACGGGGTAAATAGGGTTTGGACCAGCAGAATTTCTGCTAAGAACAGTTGTGAAACTCAGATTATTTGAAGTTCCGTTTTCGAAAAGAAAATAACGGTTCCAATTACTCAGATTATAACTCTGAAATCCTATTGAGTTGTACCAACTGAAATAGTCGTCAGGCCATTTCAGCCTTTTACCCAGTCCGATGGAAGCTCCATTAACAATCAAGCCCTGCCGGGTTGGGTCACCTTGCTTCCTGCCATTGGTTTGAACTGAACGGTATGCGGATACAGAAAAGGAATTCGGCTTCTTTCCTCCGAACCAGGGTTCAACAAAAGTTATATTGTATGAACGATAATACTTCCCGTTTGACTGAGCCCTTAGGCTAAGAGATTGCCCATCCCCTGTAGGTACAGGCCTCCATGCTTTCCAGTCGAGTACTCTTTTTATAGAAAAGTTATTAAAGCGAAGCCCAATGGTTCCAACAAGCATTCCTGCCCCCCATCCTCCTGAGATTTCAAACTGATCGTTGGCCCTCTCCTCCAGATTGTATTCAATATCAACCGTTCCCTCAGCCTGATGTGGAATGGGATTTGGTGCAATTTTTTCCGGGTCAAAATGGCCAAGCTGTGCCAACTCCCTGGCAGACCTTACAATTGCCGTTTTGCTGAACAGGTCCCCGGGGTTGGTCCGTAACTCCCTACGTACCACATGTTCGTTTGTTTGAGTGTTCCCTTTTATTATCACTCTGCTAATAGTGGCCGGTTGTCCCTCATAAACCCTCATTTCCAGATCAATCGAGTCATTCTCCACTTTAACTTCCACCGGAATTATCTGTGAAAACAAGTACCCCTGGTCCATATAAGCAGAGCTCACGGCATCCTCATCAATAAACAATCTTTCATCCAGTTCTGTTTTGTTATAGGGGTCTCCCTTTCGAATCTGCAACCTTGCAGACAAGTATTCTGACGGAAATTTTGTATTTCCAATCCATGTAATATTCCTGATAAAATATTTATTTCCTTCAAATATTTTTAAAATTATGCTAATGCGTTCGGTGTTTACTCTCACAATAGAGTCACCCAGAATCTTAAAATCTCTGTAGCCATTTTTATTATAAAATTCTGTCAAACTGTTTAAGTCTTCTTTATAATCTTCCCTGATAAACTTAGAGGATTTAAAAATATTCCAGTTTTTCTTTTTTGTTTTTTTCATTACCCTTCTCAGCTTCTCAGTAGAAAAAACCTCATTTCCTTCAATTATAATATCAGAAATTTTAACTCTTTCATTTTTGTCAATTTTTGCAGTTAATTGAACACTGTTTGGTAGCTTCGGATCAATCTTTTCAGAGATTTCAACATCCACATCCAGAAAGCCTTTCTCAACATAAAAATCTTTTATTATCCGCACCACATTGTTTATTACATTCTCGGTAACCTGGCTTCCATTCATCAGATTCACCTTTTCAAGAAGGTCCTGCGTCTCGTTTCTTTTAATTCCTCTGAAAGTTAACTTCGAAAGCCTGTGCCTTTCTTTTAAATAATAATTCAGATATATTTTATTCCCTTCAATCCTGGTATATGTAACTTTAATATCTGAAAATAAGCCTTGTGACCAAAGCTTTTCAATTGATTGAGTGATTCTTTCTCCAGGTATCAGTATCTTTTCGCCAACTTTTATCCCGGTAAGCTGTACCAGGATACTTTCATCCAGAAATTTAATTCCTGAGATTGAAATCCCTGCGATTTCATATTCCCTGGGATAGGAATAATCCATAACAGGAATGTTGAAATTTAAAGAATCTTTATCCTGAGCCTTGCTGACAAAGCCCATAAAAAGAAAAAGGCCACCCAAAATGATAGTCCTCAACATCTGACTACTAAACAATTCCCTCTTCATAAAATCTTTCTTTTCCCTTTTATTTTAATCTTTCAAGATTTAACCTGTTCGCTGGTTTTACCAAATCTTCTTTCCCTGTTTTGATAATCCAAAATTGTATTATAGAACTCATTCTCTCTGAAATCAGGCCATAAAGTTTTTGTAAAATACAATTCTGAATAGGCTATCTGCCACAATAAAAAATTACTTATTCTGAACTCCCCACTTGTTCTGATAAGAATATCCGGATCAGGAATCTCAGATGTATTGAGGTAGGTTGCAAACAAATCATCATTGATTTCATCAGCAGAAACTTTCCCCTTCTTAACATCAGCAACCAGCTTTTTGGCCGCATTCACAATTTCCCACCTTGAACTGTAACTCAGGGCTAGAATCAAGTTCATTCCGTTATTTTCCGATGTTTTTTTAATTACTGCATTTAATTTTGCGTACACATTCGAAGGCAAACTTTCAATATCACCAATTGCCATCAATCGTATATTATTTTTCATCAGTGTTTTGGTTTCCGAACTCAGGGAACTCACAAGCAGAGACATTAATGCATTAATTTCATCCCTTGGACGGTTCCAGTTTTCCGTTGAAAAAGCATATAAAGTTAAATATTGAATCCCAAGTTTAGCTGCGGCCTCGGTCACCTCCCTTACAGACTGAACCCCGTTTTTATGGCCAAAAATCCGGTTTTTCCCTTTATTTTTTGCCCAGCGCCCGTTTCCATCCATAATGATTGCAACATGGGTTGGCAGGTTATCCTTATTTATCTGATCAAATCTTTCCATATTACCAAGAATTATTCCTCATAAGCCGGACACAGCGATTTCAGATAATTAATTTTATAAGCCAGGGTTATTCCAAAAATAGAGTACCAGTCATTGTTATGTAATTTTGAACTCATTTCCGGGCTGGAAATGTTTTCGTAACCGTCAAGGTCATCCATAAATGTTTTTCTAAATTCCCATTGAATGCTACCACTTAATCGTTGTGAGAAATTTACTTTTACGCCGGCACCAAAAGGGATAATCAGGTTGTAGGAGGATGATAATTCCGGTCCCACCGGGGCTCCGGGATTAAGTATCGTATCATTACTGTAATCAACCGTCTTGTTATAATACCCGGCTCCAATACCAAAAGACAAATAAGGTGTAAATGAAGGTTTTCGATAGGAAAATTGAAACTTTCTGAAATTTACTTCGAACTGAAAGGTCAAATCTATCCACATTGTTTTAAATGAAAAGGGTGAGATCACAGAAGTTCCTTCATTAAGAATAACATCATTATTGCCCTTTAAATTACCATAGGTAAGTCCACTTTTAACAGCATAACGAGGATTTATTATATACCTGTGAAAAGCTCCCACTGACAGAGATGGATTATAAAATATTTTTTCCTTATTCAGATCTCCCAAATAAAATGACTGCCCAAAAAATATTCCGATTTCAGAAACTCTTTGGGCATTTAATAAATTTGAAAATATCAGAAAAATAAGGACAACCTTTATCTTTTTCATTTAAACTGATTCAATTCCCGTATTTCTTTCTAATGGTTGGCCATCCCTTTCTGGAAGTATCCAGGTTATAAATAACATGAAAAGTGGCAAAAAGATAATTATCATTGTATTTTGACCACTCTGAGGTAAAGGCATCAAGATAATCCGTTGTGGTAAACCTTCCTCCTACATCAAGTCCAATCTTCCAGTCTGGTGTTAAACCATATTTAAGTCCTAGTCCAATGGGAAAAGCGAGTGCCACCTTGCTATAATCCTGAGCTTCCCTGTTATTCGGATCTTCAAGTACATCAGGCCAGAAAAACACAGGACCCAATCCGGCAAAGCCATAGAAACTAATACTTGAAGTAAAAGACATTATTCCTTTTCCCCTCACCATTAAATAATTATTTGCACTTTTATCTTTAATAAATGCATATTCTGCCTGTACCGTAGTCTCCAATAATGGAGTTTTGAATACAAACCCTCTCTCCTGATTTGACCCGTATTTATTATCGTTACCATATAACCAACCATAATTAACGTTCAATTTTACCCAGGCTCTTTCCCAAATTTTGTAGCGAAACCCCAGATGAATTACCGGACGTGTATTTGCAAATACAATATCTTTTATGCCCGCAATATTGTCATCGGGAGTAATACTACCGATATCGCCCATATAGAACGAGCCTCCCAATCCTATTATTGCCTCATATCTTTTTAATTTCCAGACCTGAGAATTAGAAGATAATGAAAACATAAAAAAAGCAACAATGCTTATAAGTGCTGAGCGTTTCATAGTTGTGTAAATTAATTTGCAAATTTAATAATAAATTTTCAGTAAAATATTAAAATATTCATTCTTTACCAAATCTTTAGCAATAATTAACCACTTTAATTCCTTCTGTCAACTCCCCACATTAATTTTGAACGTATTGTATTGTAAAAACTATGCCCTTTTAATTTTATCATTTTAATCGTTTCTTCTGATTTCTTCAGTTCAATTTCAACTGTGGTATCCAAAAAATAAGATCTGTAATCCACCGATACCAAAAACTTTGAACATCTACCATTCACATTAAGCCTTATTGCATGATAATCAGGAATAACAACAGGCCTGACGGCCAGCGTATGCGGTGAAATGGGAGATAAAATAAAATTCCTTGAGCCAGGTACTACTATTGGTCCACCGGCACTCAGAGAATAAGCTGTTGATCCGGTTGGAGTTGATATAATAAGGCCATCAGCCCAATACGAATTTAATAATTCACCATTCAAAAAAGCCTGAATGGTTATCATTTTTGAATCTTTCTTCTGAATGGCCACTTCATTCAGGGCATAATCGTGCAGCTTACCATCACTGGTCATTATTTCAATCAAGGTTCTTTCCTCAGTTGTATAATTACCTTCCAGTATGTCTGCTAAGGATTTTTCAATTTCTTCTTTAGAAATGTAAGCAAGAAAACCAAGCCGCCCACTATTAATACCTACAATGGGAATATCCTTACCTCTGATCAGGGATGAAGCCTCCAGAAATGTTCCGTCACCACCGATACTGAATAAATAATTAATATCCGAAGGTATTCCCGGTCCAGGGTCAAGAATTTGAAAGCCACCATTGATTTCGGGATAAGAGTTTTCCAAAAAATCAGCAAATGCTTTAACAACCCAAACTTCTGCCTCAGCGGAGTAGAGTACCTTTAGAAAAGTCTGCATCACAGGTATAAAAGATCTACTAAAATCTTTACCGTAAACAGCTACCTTCATATTTTAGGATTAACTAGATATTTAAATACTTCATAAAAGATTCATACCTGCTGTTATATAATGAATCCATTTCATCGTCCTCCATAAACTGAGCCTTTATTTCATAGTTGAACCTCTCAAATGTTTGAATTATGCCAAAAAGATCGGTACGGTTAACTTTCAACGTTACTTCAAGTCTCATTGAATTTTCAGGTGAATTGATATACAGGCTTAAGATCTTGGCATCATTGGATTCCACGATTTGTGCTATTTGTGTTAATGAGTAATCATTCTGATTCAATTCAAGTACAATGATTCCACCCGGGTTTTTCACAGCAGAAAGGTCAGCAAAATATTTTATAAGATCGTTGGTAGTAATTATTCCAAGATATTTTTTTTCAGAATCCAGCACCGGCACTACCGTAAGATTCAATCTTGAAACCAGCTCAATAACTTCATATATATGTTGGTCTTCTGTAACAAAAGGGCTGAATAAGGACAAACTGTGTTTACTGATAGTATCCTCAGCTATATTAAGATCATAGATGTCAGCGTCAGAAATCAAACCAAGAAATTCATTATTTTCAACAATAGGCAAATGCGAAACCCTGAATATTTCCATCCAGTTTAAAGCATCCAAACCTGTATCAGCAGTACTGATTGCAGGAATAATGTCAGATATTAATTCTTTTGCAAGCATAATGATCCTTAAACTCCAAAAATACTATTAATTTTGTATCGCACCATAACATATATGTCGTAATCCCTTAAAAAATGTTAAAATGACCAGATTAAGTGTAAATATAAATAAAATTGCAACACTAAGAAATGCCCGGGGAGGAAATTTACCAAACGTTCTGGAAGCCGCGATGAACTGTGAGCGATATGGAGCACAGGGAATAACTGTCCACCCCAGACCCGATGAACGCCATATAAGATATCAGGATGTCAGGGATATCCGGCAAAAGATAATCACTGAATTTAATATTGAAGGATATCCGTCTGATAATTTCATTTCCCTGGTGCTTGAAGTCCTGCCGCATCAGGTCACACTTGTTCCTGATCCTCCTGATGCCATTACATCCAACTCCGGTTGGGATACAAAAACAAATCTTGGATTCCTCAGGGATGTAATATCTGCTTTTCAGGAAAAAGGGATCAGAACATCAATTTTTGTTGATACCCAGGACATCAACATCATCTATGCTGCAAAAACCGGGACCAACAGGGTTGAATTATATACCGAACCCTATGCACGGCTTTTTCCTGAGAACAAAGAAAAAGCAATTCAACCTTTTGTAAAAGCTTCAGTACTGGCCCACAAAAACGGACTGGAACTCAATGCAGGACATGATCTTAACCTGGAGAACCTGAAATATTTTTGTGAAAAAACAAAATTTATAGAAGAAGTTTCCATTGGGCATGCATTAATTTCAGATGCTTTGTATTACGGACTTGAGAATACAATTCAAATGTATTTAAGAGAATTAAAATAAAGATTTCGCAATACATTCCGCAAATCATAAACATTGATAAAAATGAAACTCTTTTTCAGAAAATACGGGAATGGTCCTACTATCATTATTGTTCATGGTTTATATGGAGCATCCGATAACTGGGCAGGTATTGCAAAAAAGCTGAGTAACCATTTTGAGGTTTATGCACTTGATCAGCGCAATCATGGACGATCACCACACAGCCCGGAACACAGTTATAATCAAATGAAGAATGACCTTTTGGATTTTATGGATGACCAACAAATCCAAACTTCCATTTTGCTGGGCCATTCCATGGGTGGAAAAACAGTAATACATTTTGCAACCAGTTATCCCGAACGGGTTAATGGATTGATCGTTATAGACATAGCGCCAAAATCATATCTAATTGAGTCAAAGGTCGGTCAGCGATCAATTGACCATAAAACCATCATTGAAGCACTAAAAAGGATTGATCTCAAAAAGGTAAAAACCAGAGCAGATGCTGACCTGCAGCTCAAACAAGACATTCATTCTGAAAAGGTCAGGCAGTTTCTTCTGAAAAATTTACACAGAAACAAGGATCTCTCTTTTTCTTGGAGTCTGAATCTTACTGCTCTGGAGCATAACCTTTCTGATATACTTGAAGGAATTGACCAGAAAAGATTTGAAAAAGGAAATCTGGTTACCGGCTTCCCTGTTTTATTCATTCGCGGAGCAAATTCGCCCTACATTCAGGATGATGACATTCCACTCATTAAGAAAATTTTTCCGGTAGCAGATCTGGTAACTATTAAAGATGCAGGCCACTGGTTGCATGTGGAACAACCTGAATTACTGGTTGAAACCATTAACAAATTCTTTATTGAGTAAAAAATCAGACATCAAATGTGGTAGTTTCTATTTTATCTTCCGTAAGAAGCTCCTTACCCTGGAACCGGAGAAAAAGCTGAACAACCGCTACCACATCTTTCTCACAATATTTCACAATCCTTTCAAGGTCTTTATCCACCCAGTAAACCCCCCCCACCATGCTGCCATCAATATCATCCTTTGGAGTAGGAATCTCAAAGATATTCGTTAACAAATCGAGGGAAGTATAATGTTTATAATCACCGAATTTCCACAAATCCATGGTATCCAGAAACGTAACTTCCCATGGCTTCTTCCCTGCAACGTCCAGCATTTCAGGAAGCTGTAGCCCATTGATCAATATCCTGCGGGCAATATAGGGGAAATCAAATTCTTTAGCATTATGACCACACAAATACACCTCCGGTTTTTTATTCAGCTTATCCAGTAATGTAATAAACTCTGTAAGAATAAGCTTTTCATCATCACCGAAATATGATTTTAACCTTAAATGTTTCTCTGTACCCTGAGTGTAAATCATTCCAACTGAAATACAGATAATTTTACCAAACTCTGCGTAAATTCCTGCCCGTTCATATACACTGGCAGCTTCTTCATCATCATTTCTGAAATATTTGGACTTTTTGTCCCAAAGTAATTGCTTTTTCTCTGAAAGTTTATCAAAACCCTCAGCTTCAGGGACCGTTTCAATATCCAGGAACAGAATATTTTCAAGTTTTAAATTTTTTAACATTTTATATCTTTTTAGAATGATCAATCAAAGCCTTCAGTATTACATCCACCAAAATATTTATCCCAACCTCATTCTCACCTCCCTGTGGAATGATCAGATCAGCATATTTTTTTGAGGGCTCAACAAATTGCAAGTGCATCGGTTTTACCGTTTTCTCATACCTTTCCAGCACTTTTGAAACAGACCTTCCACGTTCAATTATATCACGATTGATTACCCTGCCCAGGCGATCATCAGCATCAGCATCCACATATACCTTAATATCGAGCAACTCCCTGAGTCTCTCATTGGTCAGGATCAGAATACCTTCAACAATCATAACATGGCGCGGTAAGACATCAATGGTTTCTTTCGCACGTGTACAGGTTAAATATGAATAAATAGGTTGTTTAACAGTTAAACCACTTTTCAGTTTCATCAGATGATTAACCAACAACTCAAATTCTATAGACCTTGGATGATCAAAATTTATTTCCTGCCTCTCTTCCATTGGCATGGTACTATTATCCTTGTAATAAGCATCCTGAGGTATTACCACTACCTCCCCTTCCGGAAGTCTTTCGATGATTTTACGAACTACGGTCGTTTTTCCTGAACCTGTACCACCGGCAATTCCGACAATTAGCATATTTTTTCTATTTTAGCAGTCTGTTTTATTAAAATAAGTGATAGCAAGATACAAATAATCAAGACTCTTTCTTCTCCTTTACTTCAGGAATTTTAATAATATTTTTCAAATATAACTACAATTAATTCAATATGAATAAATTATATCCCCTCAAATTTAATCCTATTTTTAAAGATTACATATGGGGTGGAGACAAACTGGAAAAAGTCCTTGGGAAAAAACCGGGAAATCTGGAAGTTGTTGCTGAAAGCTGGGAAATTTCAGCTGTAAAAGATAATATCTCGGTTGTCGCCAACGGGTTTCTGGCCGGAAACAGTCTTCAGGAACTGATTGAAGTATACATGGGTGATTTAGTAGGTGACCGTATTTATGAACAATTCGGATTGGAATTCCCTGTCCTCATCAAATTTATTGATGCACATGAAAAGCTTTCCATTCAGGTACACCCGGATGATACTCTCGCTGCAAAAAGGCACAATGATTACGGTAAAACCGAGATGTGGTATGTGTTACAGGCTGAAAAAGGGGCATCTCTGATCTCCGGATTTAACCGGGAGGTAAGTAAGGAGGAGTACCTGGCATATTTTAATAATAAGCAACTGCCGGATATCCTTAATTATGAAAAAGTTAATGACGGGGACGTATTTTTTATTCCAGCAGGCAGAATCCATGCTATAGGTCCGGGGATTCTTCTGGCAGAAATTCAACAAACTTCTGATACAACCTACCGTATTTATGACTGGGAAAGAACAGATAAAAATGGAAAAGGCAGGGAACTTCATACAGAACTTGCTGTTGATGCCATTGATTATAAGTATTATAAGGAATATAAAACCAACTACCATGCAACTGATAACTCTGATACTGAACTAATTCACTGTAAGCATTTTAATACGGATTTGTTAAAATTTAACAAAGTCATTGACAAAGATTACGCAAAACTTGACTCATTTGTAATTTTTATGTGTGTGGAAGGTTCTTTCACACTCAATTATGATTCAGGCAAAATGTCTGTAAGAAAAGGAGAAACCGTTCTTGTTCCAGCGGTTTTGGAATCCTGTCAACTTGTCCCGGATGAAACCTGTACCATACTCGAGATCTATTTGTAGTATTTTTTTTAGAAAATATTTTCTGTCTGGCATTTTAGCAATTTGCTTTACCACTGCATCACTTTCAGGTCAGGAGAATACTAAAACACAGGCCTTTTCTCCGGGTGAACAAATTAAATACAAAGCTTATTACAACTGGGGATTTATCTGGCTTTATGCCGGTGATGTCATCTTTTCAGTGAAGGCTTCGGGGAAGAACTATGAAAATTACTATTTCAATGCTATAGGTAAAACAAGAAAAAAATATGACTGGTTTTTCAAGGTCAGAGACAAATTCGTGTCCGAAGCAAAAGCATCTGACCTGAAACCACTTTCATACCTGAGAGAAACTTATGAAGGAGGTTATTATGTGAACAATTCTTATCGGTTTGATTATGCCAAAAATAAAATATACAGTCAGACTGAAAACTCCAAAAAACCACATTTAAAAGATACCCTGGATTTAAAAACGGGGACTATGGATGTTCTGACAGCCATTTATTATTGCCGGAATCTGAAATTTTCAGGCTACAGGATAAATGATACCTTTCCTTTACGATTGATTATAGATAATGAAATATATGATTTATTTATTCGTTATTTGGGTCATGAAGAAATCTCATTGAAAAACAAAAATTCGTACAATTGTTATAAATTTTCAATTTTATTGGTGGAAGGAACAATTTTTAAAGGAGGTGAAGATCTGTTTGTATGGGTCACTGATGATCGATTCAGGATACCTGTCCTGGTTGAGTCAAAAATACTTGTAGGCTCTGTAAAAGCAATGCTGGAGGATTTTAAAAACCCATCTGAATAATATTTATGTCAACTTTAATAAGTGTTCATAATAAATTAAAATAAATACAATTAATATCATTGATTTTTACTTAAAAATCCGATCTTTACAAATGTCGAATCCTAAATTTAATAATAAAATGCTGAAAACTCTCATCTTCTCATTCTTTGTTTTTGTTAGTTCAATCTGGATTATTTCCTGTCAAAATCAGCCTGCCAAAGGAGATAAGAAACCTGTTCCGGAAAATAACAGTCCTTATAAAAAGGATGGCCTGATAAAAAGTTATATGGATGGATATCTGTATTCAGAAGTCACAATGAAAGATGGCAAAAAAAATGGTATTGCCAGAAAGTTCTATAAAAACGGAAAAGTAAACACTGAGATTACTTATAAAAACGGAATTAAAGTTGATACTTCAAAATGGTTTTATAAAAACGGAAAAGTCTACCGGATAACACCATATAATAACAATGGTAAAATTAATGGTGTTCAGATTAAATATCATAAAAACGGATTATTAAAAGCCAGGATTCCCTATGTTGATGGAAACAGGAAAGTCGGCCTTGTTGAGAAATCGTTGTATGGAAATGACGTAACCAGCTACCCTTCAATAAAATACACTATTATTGATGAAAGAAAAACCAAAAAGACTTATCTTATACAATTAAATTTATCAAGTAATTCAACAAATGTTAAGTTTTATGAAGGAAGCTTAACAAATAATATTTTCATCCCTGAGAAGTTAAATAAAATAAATACAAAGAACGGTAAGGGTACCCTGCGTTTCATAGAAGATCCTGATTATAAAGGAAAAACTACAATAAATGTTGTGGGGACATACAAAACAAAACGAGGTAATATTAAGATTCTGCAAAGAACAATCAAGTTACCCTCCAGTCATTTAAAAAATTATTAACAAGAACAGTTTTTTGGCTAAACTTACCAGATAGATTCTTTTTATTATCATGATTATAAAAGAAACCGAATTTATAAAGAGTAGTCCAAAGCTTGAACTTTGTCCATCGCCCAACCTTCCTGAGTATGCCTTTATAGGCAGATCCAATGTGGGAAAATCCTCTCTGATCAACATGTTGGTAGGTGAAAAGAAACTGGCAAAAATATCTGCAACCCCCGGGAAGACACAGCTCATAAACCATTTTCTAATAAATGGCAGCTGGTACCTGGTGGATTTACCAGGATACGGATATGCTAAAGTTTCAAAAACGAAACGGGATAAATGGAGTAAGCTAATTACTCAGTACATTTTGGGAAGAGATAACCTAATGAATATTTTTTTATTAATTGACTCAAGGATCCCACCCCAGAAAAATGATCTTGCTTTTTTTGAATTTCTAGGCAAACAACAGTTACCTTTTAAGATTCTTTTTACCAAAACAGATAAAGTTACCACAGGTGTGTTAAAAAAGAATATTGATACTTACAAATCTGAACTGCTTAAATCCTGGGAAACCATGCCCGCATTCATTATTACTTCGGCTGTAAAAAAAACAGGAAGAAAGGAAATCCTTACATTTATAGCCGAAACAAATAAATTTTGGGAAAAATAATCTGTAATTATTAATAATTGATTTTTGATATTAACTTTGCTGCAATAAATAACCCCTGATCTGTTTACCATGTCAAAAGCTCCCATAAAATTCTTTTCCTGCAGGGCATCTACTTATCTTGCAAAAGAAATTGTTAAAAGTTTTGGTTCTACGCTTGGAAAAAGTTCCGTTTTGAAATTTAGTGATGGTGAATTTCAACCTTCTTATGAAGAATCAGTCCGAGGATGCAACGTATTCATCATACAATCAACCTTCCCTCCAGCCGAAAACCTTTTTGAACTGTTGCAAATGATTGATGCAGCCAGAAGAGCTTCAGCATATAAAGTAATTGCTGTAATGCCGTATTTTGGATTCGCAAGACAGGACAGAAAAGACAAGCCAAGGGTTTCTATAGGTGCAAAACTGGTTGCTGACTTACTTACTGCAGCCGGCGTTGACCGTGTTATGACAATGGACCTTCATGCCGACCAGATTCAGGGATTTTTCAATGTACCTGTAGATCATATTTTTGCTTCTGCAATTTTTGTCCCATATATTAAGAAACTTCAATTGGATGATTTGGTAATTGCGTCCCCTGACATGGGCGGATCCAAAAGAGCCAATGCCTATTCCAGATTTTTGAATTGTGAGATGGTAATTTGTTACAAACAAAGAAAAAAAGCAAATCATATTGAGGATATGGCTGTAATCGGGGACGTAAAAGGGAAAAATGTTATTATTCTTGATGATATGATTGATACTGCAGGAACCCTGACACTTGCTGCGGATATGATGACAGCCCAGGGAGCAAAGAGTGTTCGTGCCTTTGCTACTCATCCGGTTTTATCAGGGCCGGCATATGACAGGATTTGTAATTCCTCGCTTGCGGAACTTCTGGTAACCAACTCCATCCCATTAAAACAGGAATGTTCCAAGATCAAAGTTCTCTCAATTTCCGACCTTTTTGCAGAAGTAATTCAAAAAGTGTACAATTATCAATCTATTAGTAACAGTTTTATCCAATAAGTTCTTATATTTGCACCCTCAAAAAAAATAATTAAAAAACCCGTGCGATGGGAGCCGGTATTCTGTTGATTAACAGGCACCAAATAAGGCTTCAGTAACACAAAAACATTTAAAAAATGGAAACTTTTAAAATTAGTGGTGATTTAAGAACAAGTGTTGGAAAAAAATCTTCAAAATTGATCCGGGCAAAAGGAGATGTACCCTGTGTACTTTATGGAGGTGAAAAAACAATTCATTTCTCAAGCCCTGAGCTGAGTTTTAAAAAAATTGTTTATACGCAACATGCCTATCTGGTAAAACTTAACATAGATGGTAAAGAGCATGATGCTCTGCTTCAGGAAATTCAATTCCATCCTGTAACAGATCGAATTATTCATGTTGATTTTAAAGAAATATCATTTGACAAGGAAGTTATCACTTCACTGCCCGTTAGAGTTGTTGGTGATTCGGTTGGTATTAAAAAAGGCGGAAAAATAAGTCAAAAGCGCAGAAAGCTCAAGGTCAAGGCTTTACCGGGCAATCTACCTGATTTTGTTGAAATTGATATTACAGAACTGGATATCGGACAATCCATTAAAGTGGGTGAACTGGAAATTGAAAACCTCACCATGCTTGACCCACACAGATCAATGATCATTGCTGTTGTTTCATCCAGACTATCAAAAGGGATGGAAGCCGGTGAAGAAGAACTGGAAGCTGCGGAAGCCGCTGCTGCTGCTGAAGGAGCAGAAGCTGAAAGCGAAGGAACAGAAACTGAAAGCGAATAGAGAGAAGCATTCCAGACATTTAAATTTATTATCATTTGAAATATCTGATTGTTGGCATAGGTAACATTGGCGATCAGTACGAAAATACTCGCCATAATATAGGTTTTAAGATATTGGACGCCCTGGCAAAAGCGTCCAATATTGTTTTTAAGAGTAAACGCTTTGGTATGGTAGCCGAAGCTACTTACAGGGGACGTAAACTTATCCTTTTAAAACCAGCAACTTATGTCAATCTGAGTGGAAAAGCCGTGCGATATTGGGTAGAAAAGGAAAATATTCCGTTAAATAACCTGCTTGTTGTGGTGGATGATCTGGCTTTGCCTTTTGGAACCCTCAGACTTCGCAAGAAAGGAGGAGACGGTGGACACAATGGTCTTTTCGATATTAACCAGACATTAGGTAAAGAAACTTATCCACGATTACGGTTTGGAATAGGAAATGATTTCCATCAGGGAAACCAGGTGAAATATGTATTAAGTAGCTGGTCAGAGGAAGAAGAAAAAGTTCTGCCTGAGAAAATAGAAACAGCTGTTAAAATAATACAATCTTTTACCTTTCACGGCATTGATACAACCATGAATAATTATAACAAAAGGTAAACAATGAATAATTAAAACATTTATTTGTGTGGAAAAAAATGTCCGGATTGATAAATGGTTATGGGCCGTACGGATTTTTAAAACAAGGAACCTGGCGGCTGAAGCCTGTAAAAAGAAAAAAGTTTCTTTAAACGGGAAACCGGTGAAATCCAGCAAATTAATTAAAGTTATGGATACCATTACCGTAACCAGGTTACCGGTTACGTACACATACAGAGTAATCGACCTTATACAAAAACGCATTTCTGCAAAGCTGGTTGCAGATTATGTTGAAAACCAGACACCGGAAACGGAGATGGATAAATTAATTCGTCCAAGGCAGGTAATTTCCGGAAACAGGGAAAAAGGTACTGGACGTCCAACAAAGAAGGAAAGAAGAACCCTGGATGACCTGCGTAATAAACTTTAAATAAAATATTCATTATGATCATCGCCAGGGAAAAAAGAAATCAGAATATTGTAGAATACCTTTTGTACATGTATCAGGTTGAAGACCTTTTAAGAGCAGCCAAACTGGATATTTCAATAATAAATAATTCTATTGTTCAGAGATATGATCAGCCTGAAGATATTAAACTTGAAATATTGCAGTGGTATGAAGATCATATCCACCTTCTGAAAGATGAAAGCAAACAAAACAACGGACACCTGACCTATCTTGAAAATATTGCAAATGATCTGAATGAGTTACATCTTAGTTTATTAAGTACAAACAATGATAAAGAATATTTAAATCTTTACACCAGGGTTATTCCTTCAATAAAGGAACTCAAATCCAAAAGCAGAGGAAAAAATTACCATGAAATAAAATTGTGTTTAAATGGTTTATATGGATATTTACTTCTAAAGCTCAGAGGTGAAAACATCTCTAAAGGAACAATAGAATCAATACAAGATATCAGTAAAATGATGGCCCATCTTGCAAATAAATACCACAAAATCGAGAACGGAAAGGAAGAAATCCTTTAATATATCAAACTAAATCTTATCCTTCTGTAATTCTGTCATTTACCAATTCCTGACTAAAATTATTTTGGATAATTAAAAAAATTATACTAATTATACTTTTCTTTTTAAGTATAACTAACCCCTGACCCCATGCTTGAAACCTTAGAAACCCTGGATGATATCAGATTAAATTTTAACCAAAATGGTTTGTTTATCCTGAATCTGACACTTGCTTTTGTAATGTTTGGAGTAGCACTGGAAATTAAACCTGAGCATTTCAAAAAACTAATGCTAAATCCAAGATCTGCCCTTGTAGGTGTAGTATCCCAATTTTTGTTGCTTCCGTTTGTAACTTTTGTGTTGGTTGTAATTTTCCGGAATTTCATTACCCCTACAGTAGGTCTTGGAATGATCCTGATTGCTGCCTGCCCTGGGGGGAATATTTCAAACTTTATTTCTTCACTTGCAAAGGGCAACCTTGCTTTATCAGTTAGCCTGACGGCTATTGCCACATTGGCTGCAATTTTTATGACACCTTTAAACTTTTCTCTTTGGGGAAATCTTTTTACCAAAATCTACTCCAAAACAGATGCTTCAAACCTGGTCCGTCATCTGGAAATTGATGTAGGACAGATGTTTCTGACAGTATTCATCCTCCTGGGAATTCCTTTGTTGCTTGGGATCTTTTTCAATACAAAGCTACCTAAAATCACGGAGAAAATACTGGTTCCCGTCAAGCGGTTATCTTTATTGATTTTTACGGCCCTGGTTATTATTTTACTGGCTGCAAATTTTGAATATTTTAAATTATATATCAAATATATATTCATTATCGTCCTTATTCACAATTTTATGGCACTTTTTTCAGGATATATGATTGCATGGGCATTCAAAAGACCCCGGATTGACAGAAGAACCATTTCAATTGAAACAGGAATACAAAACTCAGGGCTTGCACTGGTTCTGATATTTAACCCCAAAATATTCCCGCCGGAATTATCCATTGGAGGAATGGCATTTATTGCAGCCTGGTGGGGTATCTGGCATATACTGGCGGGTATAACCATTGGCGGTTTATGGTCAGGTTTTAGTCTGAAAGCCAAAAAAGAAGCTGCGAAAAGCTAAACTAAAATAATTTTTTAACTGTCCCTTAATGAATATAAACAAAATTGAAAAGTGGTCTTTGAGATATACCCTCCTGAGGCTATGGGTTATCAAACTTTGGCATGATAAGATTTATTATAAAAAAATTGTTATCTCCAATCCTGAAAATATTCCTGAAAAGGGTCATTTTATTCTCACACCAAATCATCAGAATGCATTAATGGATGCCCTTGCTGTAATTTCCGCAAGTAAAACCCAACTTGTATTTCTGGCACGTTCAGACATTTTTGCCAAACCTTTTATTGCAAAATTTCTGATCTTTATCAAAATACTTCCTATTTACAGAATACGTGACGGATTTGACGCAGTAAAAAAAAATGACAAGGTTTTTATCAAAACTGTTGATGTTGTAAAAAATAAAACTGGCTTATGTATTCTTCCTGAAGGAAACCACGACGGACACAGAAGGTTGAGGCCATTCAAAAAAGGGTTTGCAAGAATTGCTTTTCAGACCGAAGAAGCAAACAATTTTAATATGGACCTGAAGATCGTCCCAATTGGCCTTGATTATAGCAACTATGACAAATGCCGCAGTGTTTTACACGTCAATTTTGGGAAACCTGTTTCTTTATCTGATTATTATGAGGCTTATAAAGAAAACAATGTTAAGGGGATAAATAAACTTGTAAAAGAACTTCCCCGACACATCAGACCACTAATGGTAAATATTGAAAGTGAAGAGTTTTACACTTTGTATGATGAGTTGAGAGAGATCTATAATACCTATATGTGCATAAGGATGTCGCTTCCCGGCACGGAACAGCCTCATAAATTAAAAGCAGACCAGAAATTAATCCGGATCCTGGAGGAATATGAAAAAGGCAATAAGGATGAAATGACTGAATTCCAAAAAACAGTAATTCGTTTCAAAACGAATGTGAACAAATTAAAGTTAAATTATTCTATTTTTGAAAAAGGAGCACCCATTTTTATTTATTTATTGTTTAAATTCCTGTTTCTTATTATACTGGCTCCGGTTTTCATTTATGGACTCATCAATAATTATTTGATATATAAAATCCCCCTTGTAATTGCCAAAAAGATAAAAGACAAACAATTTCACAGTTCATTTAAATCTGTTTTGTCTTTGTTCCTGACAACTGTTCTTCATACAGTTCAAACAGTTCTCTTTTTAATTATCAGTAAGTCATGGAAACTAACCGGATTATATTTTATCAGTTTGCCACTTTCAGGAATGTTTGCATGGTGGTATCACATTCAACTCAAAGAATTACGTATTCAATGGAAGTATTTCTCCATGCAACAAAAAAAACACGCTGTTTTAAATGAAACCTCCAAACTTTACCAAACCATCATTAATAAGACCAATGAGATTGTGGACCAATATTTCTAAAATTTTTATACTAATTTATATTCTTTCTGTTAGATTTCTTTCTAAATTTGTGGGCTTATCAATTATTGAAACATCTGCTTCAGGTTTACATTTTAATTGCTAAACGAAAGCTAAAAACATATCATTTATGAAAAGAGTATTAGTTGCCACCAGTGGTGGAGACTGCCCCGGTTTAAATGCTGTTATCAGGGCCATTGTAAAAAGGGCATCCCAGGAAAGAGACTGGGAAATCATTGGCAGTATCCAGGCTTATGACGGATTGCTTAAGGAACCCACGGAGATTGTTGTTCTGGATGAAAAAAAAGTTTCCGGAATCCATGTGCGTGGAGGTACAATTATTGGAACGACTAATAAAGGAGGACCTTTTGCCTGGCCAATTAAAAACAAGGATGGCTCATGGGATTACGTTGACCGCTCGGATGAAATGATCCGGAAATTACAGTACATGGGTGTTGATGCCGTTATCAGTATCGGAGGTGAAGGTTCATTACAAATATCTGAAAAGTTGTTTGAAAAGGGACTAAATATAATCGGCGTTCCAAAAACCATTGATAACGACTTATCAATGACGGATTTCACCTTTGGTTACCAAACTGCTGTTCAAATCGCCACAGAAGCTGTGGACAAATTAGTAACCACGGCACAAAGTCATAACCGGGTCTTAATCCTTGAAGTTATGGGAAGATATGCCGGCTGGATTGCTCTTAATGCAGCCATTGCTGGAGGTGCTGAAGTTTGTCTTATTCCTGAAATACCATATGACATAAACAAAGTAGTTGAGAAACTTCAAACCCGGTTCTCCAGAAATAAAGGTTTCGCCAATATTGTTATCTCTGAGGGTGCAAAACCTATTGGTGGTGATGTTTCAGGAGAACAGAGTTCTGAAGTTGGCTATGAAAACCTTCGCCTGATGGGTGCTGCGGCCCGGTTGATGAAAGAGATTGAATCAACAGGATTCGATGCCGACATGAGAGAAACGGTATTGGGACATCTTCAAAGAGGAGGTATTCCTAATGCCTACGACCGGATTCTGGCAACACAGTTTGGAGTAAAGGCATTTGAAATGGTTCTTGAAGAAAAGTTCGGAGAATTGGTTGTTTATAATCATCCGAAAATTTGTTCTGTTCCATTTAAAGAGGCAATTCAAAAGGAAAAGCTGGTTGAACCCGATTCTAATCTGGTGCATACAGCTAAAGGAATTGGGATTTCTTTTGGTGATTAGAAAGTACTGATAAATAAAATATGAACTGAAAAGGTTAATCGCAATCGGTTAACCTTTTTTTCTTCTAATATCTGATAATAAATTTACAGAGAAATTACTGATTTCCATTTATTTACCAGGAACCACCAGCTCCTCCACCTCCAAAACTCCCACCTCCAAAGCCACCAAATCCACTACCACCACCAAAACCACCAAAGCCTCCTGAACCGGATGAAAAATTATTGTAATGTCCACGATGTGACCCGCCCAGCATGCTTCCAAGCAAGAATGCAGTCCAAAAAGAAGTTTTATGCCCCATAGTATATTGTCGTGCACGTTGAGCCCTGGAAATCAGTGAAAAAACAATGATAATTACAACAAGAATAAAAAAGCTAATAACAGAACCATCGCCACCTTTATGGGCTTGTGCATATTCTTCAGCCGTAAATTCACCTTTGGTAAGTGATATAAGTGTATTTGTTGCATTTTCAAGACCCTGATAATAATTCCCGTTTCTAAATTCCGGGAGAACCTCCACTTCTACTATTCTTTTGGCGATGGCATCCGGAACAACTCCCTCCAGCCCATATCCGGTAGAAATGAAAATTTCCCCTTTTTCATTACCTTTTTTGGGTTTTACCAGGATCAAAATTCCATTATCCTTACCTTTCTGGCCAATCCCCCATTTTTCAGCTAAAGAAACTGCATAATCTGCTTTATCGTACCCATTTAAAGTCGGTACGATAACAATGGCAATCTGGGTAGATGTTTTACGGGCAAATTCTTCAAGCTTATTTTCTAAAGAAGTAATTTCATTTTGCTTTAGGAATCCCGTAAAATCATTTACCAGTTTTGGAGGATTTGGTCTTTCGGGAAAATCCTGACTAAAAACAGGTATCACAAATAAAAGCAATAGCAAAACTGAAAATATTTTAATACTTTTCATAAAATCAAAATTATTTTTCACCAAATGATATCTCATCTGATAGTTCGTTCACATCATCACTTTGATAAGGAAAATAACTTTTCAGGGCTTCCCCTGCCAGTTCAATTCCCCTTTCAAGCCCTTCACTGAATTTACCTTCCACAAAATAAGTAAGCATTTCAGTTTTAATACTTTCCCAAAAATCATCAGGTGTTACCTTATTAATTCCTGCATCTCCCAGGATTGCAAATTTCTGGTCTTTTATTGCAAGATAAAATAAAACTCCATTACGTAATTTTGTTTCATGCATTTTCAATTTCTCAAAGATAAAAGCTGCACGATCCATTACATCTTCTTTGCAACTTGCCTCCAAATGGACTCTTATTTCTCCGGAAGTATTTTTTTCAGCACTCTGAATGGCTTGAATAATAAGTTGCTGATCTTCTTTCGTAAAAAATTTCTCGGGTTTCATAGACTAAAACTCAACTTTTGGTGCTTCCTTGGCCGATTCCTGAGCCTTAAAATAAGCTTTTGAATCGAAATTAAAAATTTTGGCAGTTATCAAAGCCGGAAATTTACGGATATATGAATTATATTCCTGCGTAACCTCATTAAACTTTTTCCGTTCCACCGCAATCCGATTCTCTGTTCCTTCAAGCTGTGCCTGTAGCTCCAGAAAATTCTGATTTGCCTTCAAATCGGGATACCGCTCCACCACTACCATCAACCTCGAAAGTGCAGAGCTTAATCCATCCTGGGCAGCCTGGAATTGCTGTAAAGAATTCGCATTCAAATTCTTGGGATCAATTGTCACAGAAGTTGCCTTAGCTCTGGCTTCAATCACACCGGTAAGTGTTTCTTTCTCGAAATCAGCATACCCCTTTACCGTACTTACAAGATTTGGTATCAGGTCGGCTCTTCGCTGATAAACATTTTCAACCTGTGCCCATTGTGAAGCAACTTTTTCATCCATCGATACCATCTTATTATATCCACAACCCGACAGAAAAGGAATTAGTAACAGCAGCCACAATTTTCCTGTTTTTTTGCCTTTAACCAACATTTTTACTGAATTTTAAATTAATACTGAATCAATTTTTAAAATTAATGAAAATATATCATATTTACAAAATATCAAACACTTTCGAGGGAATCACAATACACTAGTTATCAGAGCCATAATATGGCTTTGAATGGAAATGATAAAAACTGGAATAATAATTCCTCGGAAATCTTTTGATGTACGCATTATGTTCCCTTGCCATTGTATTATATTCCATTTTTAAAAATCCCAGTCTTTCCTGTTCATTTTTTATTTGCAAAGTTATTTCCCTGAATGAGTCCGGTAAATCCGGACAGGCAAAAACCGGAAGTCTTTCGTATCGGGATATTAAATCGTCCAGTTTTTCCTGATTCTTTTTCTCTGTTCTGAATTGTTCAAAATCAAGGCCGGAAGCAACTTTTGGTTCAGCTATTGTAGGGAGATTCTCAAGCAATGAATCTTTCATCTCTGCACAGTTCTTTTCCATTGCCTCCAGTAATTTCAGTAATAGCAGTTTTTGATCAAAATAATTTTTCTGTATCTGAAAATACTTAATATTCACCTCATTCTCAGATTTAGTCATTTTCTTAATCGTTTGCCTGGATGAAAAATACCCTGCAATAATTAGAAGTAGAACCAGCCCATATATGAAACCATCACTCCGCATTATTACAAAAATAATAAAGTAATAAGAATTAATTTACTAATTTCACATTGAATTGTTTCAAGGTATAATTTATCCCGATAAATATCTATTTTTGAACTTTTAAAAGTAACTAAGAATAAAATCCTTTTCAAGATGAAAAATAACTCCCTTCATGAATTTCAGCAGGCTGTAACAGCAGGAATACCGGATATTCTTCCGGCGCCAAAGCCCCGGGACCCTAATGTTAATCATGCTCCGGTGAGAGCCGACCTCTTAACGAAAGAAGAAAAGGAACTGGCTCTAAAAAACGCTTTACGTTATTTTGATTCGAAACATCACGCGGAACTGGCTGTTGAATTTGCAAGAGAATTAAAAGACTATGGCAGAATATATATGTACCGTTTCAGACCGGATTACAGTATTACGGCCCGGTCAATTGATCAGTTTCCGCATAAATCTGTACAGGCGGCTGCCATTATGCTAATGCTGAGTAATAATCTGGATTATGCTGTTGCGCAGCATCCTCATGAGTTAATTACCTACGGTGGAAACGGTGCAGTTTTTCAAAACTGGGCACAGTACCTCCTTACAATGCAATATTTATCCCAAATGACAGATGAACAAACACTGGTGCTTTACTCCGGACATCCTGCCGGTCTTTTCCCTTCGCACAAGGATGCTCCAAGAGTGGTGGTCACAAACGGTATGGTCATTCCAAATTATTCATCAAAAGAAAACTGGGAAAGATTTAATGCCCTGGGAGTAAGCCAGTATGGTCAAATGACAGCAGGATCATTTATGTACATCGGTCCTCAGGGAATTGTGCATGGTACCACAATTACTGTTTTAAATGCCGGAAGAAAAATTCTGAAAGCAGGAGAAAAAGATCTTGGAGGAAAATTGTTTGTCACCTCAGGTCTTGGAGGAATGTCCGGTGCCCAGCCTAAAGCCTCTGTCATCTCGGGGGTAATTTGCGTAGTTGCTGAGATCAATCCTAAAGCTACGAACAAAAGATTTGAACAGGGCTGGGTAGATGAAGTTTTTGATGATCTGGATTCATTAGTACAAAGAATTAAGGAAGCGCAAAATGAAAAGTTAGCCGTGTCCATCGCTTACCAGGGGAATGTTGTTGATTTATGGGAGAAACTTGTTAATGAGGGAATAAAAGTTGACCTGGGTTCTGACCAGACATCCCTCCACAACCCTCTTGCAGGGGGATACTATCCTGCCGGACTTACCCTTGAAGAATCCAACAATTTGATGGCACATAATCCTGATCTGTTTAAACAAAAAGTGCAGGAATCATTAAGACGACAGGTGAATGCTATTAATAAATTAACTGCGGAAGGGATGTATTTTTTCGATTATGGAAATGCGTTTTTACTGGAAGCAGGAAGAGCCGGTGCTGATATTTTCACTAAAGAAAATAAATTCAGGTATCCATCTTATGTTCAGGATATAATGGGACCTATGTTTTTTGATTACGGTTTTGGCCCGTTCCGGTGGGTGTGTACTTCTTCCGATCCTGAAGACCTTAAGGTAACCGATAAACTGGCACTGGAAGAAATGGAGAAAATTGCCGGGAGTGCTCCACCGGAAATTCTCCATCAGCTACAGGATAATATCCATTGGATAAAAAATGCTTCCAAAAACAAGCTGGTTGTGGGTTCCCAGGCTCGGATACTTTATGCAGATTATGAAGGTCGGGTTAAAATTGCCAAAAGATTTAACGATGCAATAAAACAGGGTCTCATCAAGGCACCCGTTGTTCTTGGAAGAGACCATCATGATGTTTCGGGAACGGATTCACCATACAGGGAGACTTCTAATATTTATGACGGATCGCGTTTTACTGCAGACATGGCCATACAGAATGTGATTGGGGATGCATTCAGGGGTGCCACATGGGTCTCCATCCATAATGGCGGTGGTGTTGGATGGGGAGAGGTGATTAACGGGGGATTTGGCATGTTGCTTGATGGTAGTGAAGATGCTGAAAGACGGCTAAAGATGATGCTCCACTGGGATGTAAACAATGGCATAAACCGACGAAGCTGGTCCAGAAACAAAGAAGCGGTTTTTGCAATAAAAAGAGAAATGGAAAGAGAACCTTTATTAAAAGTAACTCTTCCTAATTTTACAAATGATCAATTAATAGAAGATGTGGTACAGAAAATATTTTAAGAAACTCTTTTCTCTAAGGATTGCAGTTATTTTCCTTTCCGGAATGACATTCCTTCTGTTTATTCCAACTGGTTGCGAATATTTAAATGACGAACCTGAAACCCTGGAGGGAACCTGGCATTGCATAGAAAACAGTTCGATATACGGAAGTCAGGCTTATGAGGTAAATATTAGTTATCTGAAAACCGACAGCAGTCAGATTGGGATAAATAATTTCTATAACCTTGGCAGTGGGAAAAGGGCCGTTGCAAATGTTGATATATGGAATCTGAAAATATTTTCCCAGGCAATTGACGGTTTCGGTGTTTCCGGCAACGGGACCATCTCAGGAGATCTCAGAATGATAACATTGACATACCAGGTTGACGATGGCTCGGGAACCACAGATCAGGTTTCTGCAACATATGAGAAATAAAATACTAACAATCTAATCTGAAAAAACCATTTCATAGGATTTCTGTATCTGTGATGCAAGCTCACCAATCCCTATATTTCTGCTCTTTCTGAATAATTCACGGCCATCAAAATATACAATGATCGTGGGTACGGCAAAAATGGAGTTCTGCCCTGAAATTGCAGGCGTTTTGTGCGTATTAACATAATACATCTTTACTTTCGGAAAATTATCCTGTAGCAAGTCATGAACTTTTGGCTTTAATACCTTGCATACATTGCAATCATCATGAGAAAAGTAAAAGAGAAAGAAACCTTCTTTTGTCTTGAACTGATTATATTCCTCCTCCGTGTTGACAGTATCTATCATTACAATCATCAATTATAAGTTCCCGTTTTCAGCATCATCAACATACAGTTCTCAACAACTTTTATACCGGCATCTCTGGCTTTTTTCATCAGCTCAGGATTTTCTGTTCCGGGATTAAAAATGATTTGCCGGGGTTTTAAACCGATAATGTAATTGTAAAATGCCTTTTGTCTCACAGGGCCAATATATAAGGAGATGGTATCAACATCTTTAACATCTGGCATCCCAATTAGAATCTCCACATCTCCAATCATCCCTTGTCTAAAACCTACTGCAACTACCGAATAATTATTTATTCTCAGTTCTTTAACGGCTTTATTGGAATACCTCCAAACTTTTGGACTGGCACCTAACACAATAATTTTATTCATTAATTTAATAAAACCTATGAATTAAAGTGCAAATATCAAAAAATATTTTTAACAAGCAATACAACCGCCCTGGAAGAAATACCTTCTTCCGAACCAATGAAGCCTAATTGTTCGGTAGTAGTAGCTTTTACGGAAACCTGATTCACCTCAATACCCATTTGGTCTGCCAGCACTTCCTTTATTTTTTTCTTGTAATTTTTTATTTTGGGACTTTGGAGGCAAACAATACTATCAATATTAACAATTGAATAGCCCTCTTTCCCAATGAGGTCAATTGTTTTTCGAAGCAAAACTTTACTATCTATATCTTTATACTCATCGTCATTATCCGGAAACAAGGTACCAATGTCAGGTAAACCTGCAGCACCCAAAAGAGCATCAATAATAGCATGAATAAGCACATCCGCGTCAGAGTGGCCAACTGTTCCTTTATGGTGATCAATTACGATACCCCCTAAACACAGGTCATGGCCTTCCTGTAATTTATGAACATCGTATCCTATTCCAACCCTGAAAGACACAAAATGCAGTTTTTATTTTTGTTTATTAAATGAATCAAAATCAAATGCCAGTGTAAATCTTAGTGTATTTGATAAAGGATGATTATGATGGATCGGTACCAGATAAGCAAAATCAAGTGAAAATACATTCAACCTCAATCCAACCCCAAGTGTAAAAAATTTGCGGTTTCCTTTAGTTTCATGTTCGTGGAAATATCCGCCTCTCACAGCAAACACTTTGTTATACCAATATTCAAGTCCAACTGAATAGGTGATTTCATGGAGCTCTTCTTTTGCACCACCCGGAGCATCATAAAAAGACTGAACCATTCCTACAGGAACAGCAACATTCGGATCTTTTCCTTTCTTAATGATCTGCTCACCTGGCATTACAATTGTTCCATCCTGCAAAGTGTCACCAGGCTGCCAATAGACAGGGGGTGTAGGTACTAGAAGTTTATTCAGATCTGCTGTGAATGTAATGGAGTTATACTCATCAATATCCAAACCAAACACACCTCCAACCCTCAGATTTGTAGGAATAAAATTCGGATCCTGATCATCGGTATAGGATATTTTAGTACCAATATTGGAAATGTTAATACCAAATCCGGCATTCCCGTTCAAACCTGAAACTTTAATGGGATGATTATAATAAGTTGAGATATCAGCTGCAACGGCCATTCCCGGTTTTGTTTCAGTACCTCCAACACTGGTTCCTCCGGTAAGGTTGGAATAAATATATCTGAACACAAGCCCTCCTGAAATATAATCAGAAAAAGCTCTGGAATAACCAATATCAATAGAAAACTCATTTGGATTAAAGTTCCGGGTAGTATTCCCGTAAATATCAGTAAAAGCAATATTTCCAAGTGAAAAATAAGTAAGTGAAGCACTCATCACCTGTCTTTCGTCAAATCTGTAATATCCCGACAAGTATGCCAGATTAATATCTCCGATAAGATTTCGAAGCCAGGGTGAATAAGATATCCCAACTCCACCTTTTCCATTAATAAAAGCAAATTTTGCAGGATTCCAGTGCTGGGAGCTTACATCCGGAGATGTTGCAACTCCCACATCCCCCATACTTCCGGATCTGGAATCGGGAGCAATGGTTAGAAAAGGAACAGCCGTCTGTATCGCATTTAGTTGTGCTTCCAGTCTGACACTGTAAAAAACTGAAAATATGAAAATTATATAAAATCCTTTTTTAATATTCATTCTTCTAAATTAAAAATTATACAATTTTAATTATATTTATCTGATTTTAATCATTTTATTATTAATAACTGAAATGGATT
>JANTGF010000057.1 GCA_024763075.1 Bacteroidales bacterium
ATTAATAACAATGAATAACAATTAATGACAATAGAATAACAATGAATAACCATCGTACGACCAGTATTATTTGTCATAAATCCTGATGCTAAATATTTTCAACTTCATTCAAACATTTTAGCATTCAATCATTCAATCATTCAATCATTAATAACCACCGAATAACCATTAATGACCATTAATGACCACTGAATTACAATTAATGACTATTGAATTACAATGAATGACCACCGAATTACAATGAATGGCCATAAATCACCTTACAATTCACAGGAACCTTATCCTTAAAACCATCTTTACCCTTCCGGACAAACTGTTTTTCCAGTATCAGCGTGGAAAGAATGCCTGTTAAAGCCATATTTTCGACTTCAGAAGCCTGATTTTTGTCTTTAATTTTCAAAAACAGCTTACTCACCTGTTCCGGATCAAATAACTCCGATTTCTTCAGATACTCTTCCTTTAGCAATTCATTTACATAATCAGATCTCTCCGATAGGAAGCTGTTTGTAATAGGGGCACGGTATGCCTGTTTCGGACGGTTCACGATCTCATCCGGGAGTTTTCCCCTCATCATTTCCTTTAACAGATATTTTTCTTTTAATCCGTGTAATTTAAAGTCAGGAGGAAGCTTTGAAGCAAAATCCATGATCCGGTGATCAAGAAAAGGGTATCTTCCTTCCACTGAATTGGCCATAGCCATTCTGTCACCCTGTGAAGATAGCAGATAATCTGACATAAACAGGTTGGTCTCAATCCACTGGGCCTTGGATAAAGGATGAAGTTTTTCGAATCCATCAGGCAATTTACTTATAAACTTCGCTACAGGATCATAGCCGGAAAATTCTTCTTTAACCTGATCTGAAAACATGTTTTTAATTCTTGAGGTATTGTTCCACCTTAACAAATGGGAATATACCGGAGAACTTGTTTCATCCAGTTTGTAACCGAAAAAGAACTTCAGGGCTGCATTACTCGCTCCACTCATTTGTGCGATATAGGGATAAAGCTTTTTCAGTAATAAGGGCCTGTATTTCGAGTTCGGGTAACGGGCCCAGAACCTGCGTATAATGGTTTCTTTAAAAATATTGTATCCTGCAAACATCTCATCCGCTCCTTCACCTGTGATCACTACCTTATAATTATTAGTTCTTACAGATTTTGACAAGATGTACATCGGTACAGGCGAAGTACGTAAAATGGGAGTCTCGGTATGATATACAACTTTTTCAAAACTGGCAGCAATATCCCCGGCACTGCAGCTCACACCTGAATGATTGGTATTTAAATATTTAATTGCCAGTTGCTGGTAGGAAGATTCATCGTATTCCTTTTCGTCAAAACCAATAGAAAAGGTTCGCAATACATCTGGGAATATATTTTTTATAAAGGCTGTGGTAATGCTGGAGTCTATTCCTCCGCTCAGGTAGGCACCTACGGGAACATCTGCCCTCAGTCTTATTCTCACCGCATCTTCAAACAGGGAATGCAATTCCTCTATGGCATCCGGAAAGCTGAGCTTGTTTTCGTTTCCTTCTTCAGGAAAAGTCAGGCTCCAGTATGGTTTTATGCTAATTCCATCAAAATTTACTTTCATGAAATGACCTGCCGGAAGTTCATAAATATCCTGAAATGCCGTATTTGGTGCTGTAGTTGACCAAAAGGTGAATATCTGAGAAAGAGAATCTGGTGAAAACCGGAAATTAACATCAGGATGTTCAAGGAAGGATTTGATTTCAGAAGCAATAACAAAGGAGTCCTTTGTCCGGGTATAAAAAAGGGGCCGGATACCCACCCGGTCACGTGCCAGAAAAAGCTCCTTCTTTTTTGTATCCCATATGGCCAGGGCAAATTGTCCGTTTAACTTATTAAGACAGGCAGTGCCATATTCTTCGTAACAATGCACTACCACTTCTGTATCGCTGGTAGTTTTGAAGATATGGCCTTTTTTTTGCAGTTCTTCCCTTAACTCAATATAGTTGAAGATTTCCCCGTTGATGACAATCCACAGGGAACCGTCTTCGTTGGGCATGGGTTGCTGACCTGTTTTTAAGTCGATGATACTTAAGCGGACATTTCCAATCCCTGCATTCTGTCCGAGATAAACACCACTCTCATCCGGGCCCCTGTGCTGAATCCGGGAAAGCATAGCCTGCATGATCTTAAGATCAGCAGGCTGATCCTTATTAAAATTAAATAGCCCGGCAATTCCGCACATAAGAAGGTATTCAGGTGAAAACTATAAACGACTCATAACAAAATTAGCCATTGCCTGAATGGATTCAAAATTTTCTTCTTCCAGATCAGTCTCTTTTATTTGGAAATTGAATGTTTCCTCGAGGTATGTGATCAACGTAATAAGGCCCATGGAATCAAGAATTCCTTCTTTGAATATAAGCGTAGTTTCTTCTATTTTATCCGGATTTGTAAATGCAGCTTCCTGTACGTAACTTTTTATTTTTGGTTTAATTTCCTCAGTTCCTACCATTTGTTCCATCGTCTAAAAATGTTTTTAAAAGTTTTATTCAAAGTTAATTTTTTTTATGAAATTCCAGAATTTTAGAAATAATAAAATCCTGTTGTTCTTTTGTTAATTCCGGAAAAACAGGCAAACTGAGTATTTTATTCTGCAGGTTGCTTGCAACCGGATAATCCTGAGGTTTGTAGCCCAAATATTCATAGGCCTTTAAATTAGGAAGAGCAATCGGGTAATGGATACCGGTAGCAATCCCGTTTTGATTCAGAAATTGAGAAAGTCCATCCCGGTTTTTAGTTTGTATTACATACAGGTGCCAGGCAGGTTTTGTTTTTTCATTTACATAAGGAATGGTAATTTCCGGAATGTCTTTAAGCATTTCCGAATAATAGGCTGCCACTTTTCGTCTTTTGTCTGTCCATGTGGCCAGGTATTTCAATTTCACACTTAAAATAGCAGCCTGCAATCCATCCAATCGGCTGTTTACTCCCTCAAACTCATGGTCATATTTTGATATGCGGCCATGGTTTGCCAGCATTCTGGCTGTTTTCTCAATTGCCGGATTATTTGTAATTATGGCTCCACCGTCACCATAGGCACCCAGATTTTTACCCGGGAAAAAGCTGAATGTGGAAGCATCACCCAGTGTTCCGATTTTCTTCCATCCTTCCAATTCTGTTTTGTATTCAGCAAAATGAGCCTGTGCCGAATCTTCAATTATTTTTAAGTTATACCTCTTTGCCAGTATATTTATGGCATCCATATCTGCCGGTTGCCCGTACAGGTGAACCACAACAATGGCTTTGGTACGGGGCGTAATTTTTTCTTCAATTTTTACCGGATCAATAGTGTATGTGCTTTTATCGCAATCAGCAAATTGAACCTTACCTCCGGCATTGGTTATAGATTCTGAAGAAGCAATAAATGAATTTGCTGCGGTGATCACCTCATCTCCATGCGTGATTCCAATAGCTTTGAGTGACAATGAAATAGCATCAGTTCCATTACCCACACCAATACAGTAATCTGCATTTAAAGCCTTTGCAAACTCATCTTCAAATTTTGCGGTATATTTTCCTTTAATAAATGCAGTTTCACTAATAACATCATTAATGGCTGCTTGAATTTCATTTTCAATACTAAGGTATTGTGCTTTTAAATCTACAAAAGGTATATTCATATATGTTCTTTTCGGTGTTCTTGAGTTAATTTAATATTTTATGGGGTTATGTTTTGTATCTTTTTAGGTCACCCTTTATATACCATATTTCGACATTTATCTCCAACTAACAATTTATTCTCAATAATTATCGCCTCATTTTAAAATCAAATAATCTTCATATTTTCAAATTGATCTATTTCTTGAGTATTTCAAATCTTGATTCTTGTCTCTTGTATCTTGTATCTTGTCTCTTGTCTCTTGATTCTTGGATCTTGATTCTTGTTTCTTGTTTCTTGTTTCTTGTTTTCTACTTCTTACTTCTAATCCGCTTCGCCGGATTCCCCACATAAATCCCTGGTTCTGTAATATCTTTCGTCACAACAGCACCTGCACCTATCACAACATCATTTGTAATACGCACAGGTAAAATCGTTGCATTTGAACCAATGGAAACATTATTACCGATATTAGTGGATTTCCATTTGGCCTTATCTCCCCCGGCAGGTCCCCCTTCCTGAAAAAGGTCATTGATGAACATAACACCATGAGCAATAAAACAATGGTTGCCGATTTTGACCAGTTCACAAATAAAGGTATGGGATTGTATTTTACAATGATCTCCAATTTCCACATCTTTTTGAATCTCCACGAACGGGCCAATAAAACAATCATTGCCAATTTTGCACCCATACATATTCACAGGTTCCACAATGCTGACATTTTTACCAAAGTCAACATTTTTTATTCCTATTTTATTGGTTTTTATCAATTTTTAATAGATTCGGTTTATTTCCTTTTTTAATTATTGTCAACTTAAGCACTTCAAATTAACAATTAGACCTTGACTTTGAATTCAAGAGTCTGATTCAATAAGTTTGCTATCAAGGTGTTACACTGAGTACGCCGAAGCGCTTGCGAGTCTGGAATATCAGGATTTTGCTTCTGTAATTGACTGAGATTATAGATGAGCATAACGCAGAAGTTGGACTTTATAATCAAACACTAAATATTATTGTTAGAATTTGCACTTACATATATCTTATCAATAATCTCCACAGTTTTCAATCCTTCAAAACCATTTGTTGCAATGATACCACCATTCGATAATACATCAATTACATTTTCATATACTTTTTCATGATTGGACATAGAACCTGTATATTTCCCATACTGATTAGGGGGGTTACCAGGGGGAAGACCTTCAATGTTCTTTCCTTCCAATGATTGGTATTCCAGTTCATTCAGATATTGTCCTCCAATCTTGATTGTGCCTTTTTCTGCAAAAATAGTTAATGATCCCTCCATGTTTTTGGCATAACTGTTAACCGTAAAGTTTATGGTACCTACAGCCCCGTTATAAAACCTTAAAGCTACCACGCCCGTATCTTCGAATTCTATTTCTCCTTTATGATTGTAATTGTCGGTGAAAGCTGCCACATCTTTGACATCCCCAATGAGATAATATAGCAAGTCAACAAAGTGGCTGAATTGTGTATATAAAGAACCACCATCCAGTTTTTTCGTTCCTTTCCACTCAGATAAATTGTAATATTCGGGATTTCTGTTCCAGAAACAATTCAGCTGTACACTAAAAATCTTTCCTAACTTACCTTCGGTAATATATTGTTTAACAGCTTCAACCGGTGGGTTAAAACGGTTTTGTTTAACAACAAAGATTCTTCGGTTTGCTCTTTCTGATTCATGGATCATCAATCCGCATTCATGCACTTTAATAGACATAGGCTTCTCACATAATACATGATGCCCTGTTCGTAAAGCTTTGATAGTTTGAGAATAGTGGAGACCATTTGGAGTGCAGATGGATACAACATCAATATCTTTTTCCTTTTCCAGGAGAACATCCATATCGGTATAGATATTTGCTTTGTATTTCTTGCCTAATTCATTTGCCTTTTCAGATACTACATCACAAACTGCTTTTAATTCACCAAGATTGTTTATATGCTCTGCATGTCTTGCGGCAATTCTTCCACAACCAATCAGGGCAAATCTGATTTTTTTCTGGTCTTTTAGTTTTGACATTTTTATATAATTTAAATACTCTTAATCTATACGAACATAAAAATGAATAGTTACCAAAAAGTAACAATTTACAGGAACGAATAATTAGGTTGGTATTAGGGTTTTAGAACTGACTGACAAATAGATTAATAAAACTCAGGTATCTGTCAGTATAAAAGAGGCAATTTTCATGAAATATCTTAGATAAATTTTGATTTTTGCAATTTGTTTTTTCTGGTTTATTTAGGTTAGGAACTTCTGATTTTATTTGTCAGAATATTATAAATTGCTTTACTAAAATATTTAATATCAGTAGTATAGGGGTGCTTTTCCTTGTCTTCCATATAAATTTTTTCCGATTCAATATATTGTTCAACGTCTTGTTTTAAGAGAGCCACATACGGAGGCACACATCCGGGTTTATGCTTCATTCTTTGGTTTTTAATATCCTCAGGATACTCTTCAAGGAAACGCAAACTCAAAGGACGTATTCCAACCAGTTTCATTTCACCTTTAAAGACATTGATTAATTGAGGCACTTCATCCAGCCAGAATTTTCGGAAAAATTTCCCCCAGGCAGTCAGCCTGAAATCTTCAGCGGGTTTCCCAATGGGACTATAACCGTTTAATGACAGCACAAAATCCTGAATATATTCAGCATAGGGGTGCATGGTTCTGAATTTGTAAACTTTTATCATTTTCCCGTTTTTCCCGACTCTGTTTAATTTAACAATCGGGCCGTAGGTTGGTGTTTCGGCAAAATAGGGTTCTCTTGTTTTCATGGTGACAAAATAGGTCAATCCACGGATTTTCTTAAATTCAATAATTTCAAATCCACAGGAAACCAACCGGCCCAGTGTCTCTGCAGTAGATAGATAACGGTATTTCCCCTTGGTAATTCCAAAATAGATCTTCTTAAAAAATCCCAACTTTGGTAATACCCGGTGGAATAGGAACTGAACTAAAATGATGGGTTTTTTAATAATATTATTCTTTTTACCATGTACTCTCTCATTTCGTTGTTTGTTGGATTCAACACAGCCGATGTAAATACCGGCATCCGGAAGAAGTGAATTAATGGTCTCAAAGTATTTATTAATATGACGGGTATCATTAACTTTCTTGAAATCAACAATTGACCTTACATTATTATTTTGAGTTAAAACCTTTACATGCCTGGATGTTTTCTTAGAATAAATATCATGATTGGAAGTAAGAAGTATCTTGTTGATATTATTCAGGTCAAGATGTTCAGAGATGTACTTTAAAACAGCAAAGTTTGATTCTCTTATTATAGCAGCTTCAAAAGTACTTCTTTTACGCGGAACAAAATTCTTGATAATTTCATCAGAATTGATGATTTTATAACCCATGTCCTCCAATAAAACTCTGGAACCCGATTTTATCCTTGTGGTTTTTCGTAGTTTTTTATTTTCCAGTCTCATTTCTTCAGAATTAAGTTTACAGAACCTGATAAAAATTTATCATGGATTCATTTTCTACGTTTCTTTCTGGAGTAAAGTTATGAAAACAATGGGTGTTCATAGACTAGATTTGATGAACAGTATAAATGAGATGATAAACGTACGAAAATAATGGATGAAGAACAAATTTGTAAATAGTATTTTGAATTAATGCAACAGACCAGCCTATGAACAGTCCTGGTTTTCTGATTTCATTTTTCAGATTAGTAACTGCAAAAAGGAAGTGTTACATTATATTTAAATGTTCCTGATCGGTGATTTTTTCACAATAAATGCATTTTAGCGCTATTTCATCGCCCGGGATTACGGTAAATTTCGTTTTGATTTGTTCGTGGTTGGTAATGCATTTTGGATTTACACATTTTGCAATTCCCACAATTTCTTCAGGAACAACAACATTGTATTTTTCAACTACCTTATAATCCTTAATGATGTTTAATTTGGCTTCCGGAGCAACCAGCGCAATTTTGTTTACATCATCATCTACAAATGTTTTCCCTGCAACTTTTATAATGGCCTTTTTCCCCAGTTTCTTACTTTCCAGGTTTGTACCGAAGGTTATCTGGTTATCAAATTTCTCAAGTGCAAGAATGGAGATTACCTTAAAAAGATTTTTAGCGGGAATATGATCTATTACTGTTCCATTCTCTATTCCGCTTACGCTGAGGTGTTTTACTTCTTTCATGATGATTTTTCTTTTTTAGGTTTTGTTGAAAAATTCTGTGGCATTACTGGCTCATGTTACAAAAAAGACTTGTGTTTTTCACCAGGTCCTATTTTAAACCCAAAATAGAAGCCATTATTGCCTGTCTTGTATAAACTCCGTTCAGAGCTTGGGTGAAATAGTATGCTTTATCACTTTTATCAACATCCGGATGAATTTCATTTACCCGGGGCAGAGGGTGTAATATTCTAAGATTATCTTTTGTGTTCTCGAGCATGGAATACCTTAGTACGTAAATGTTCTTGACTTTTTCATACTCCATAGGGTCAGAAAATCTTTCCCTTTGAACTCTTGTCATATAAATAATATCAGCCCTGGATATAATATCTGTAAAGTCGCTGTGTTCATAATATTTAAGACCCAGATTATCCAGATATAACTTATATTCATCAGGCATTTGCAATTCCTGTGGGGATATAAAGTTAAATGTTGTATTTTTAAAATGGGACATGGCCATCAGCAGGGAATGGACAGTTCGTCCGTACTTTAGGTCACCTACCAAAAAAATATTCAGGTTTTCAAGGCTACCCTGGGTTTTTTTTATGGAATACAGGTCAAGCAGGGTTTGTGTAGGGTGCTGATTGGCACCGTCACCGGCATTTATTACCGGAACTTTGGCAACTTCAGAAGCATACAGGGCGCTTCCCTCGAGTGGGTGGCGCATTACAATCAGATCGGAATAATTACTCACCGTCATAATTGTATCTTTAAGGGATTCTCCTTTCGTTACACTGGATGAGGAGGAATCCGAGAAACCTACAATTTTACCCCCTAACCGGCTTACAGCACTTTCAAAGCTTAGACGGGTACGGGTGGAGGGTTCATAAAACAAAGTAGCAACTACTTTCCCGTTAAGCAGATGAGGTTCCGGGCTAGCTTCAAATCCGGCAGCAAGATCAAGAATATTAAGAATTTCGTCTTTGGAATAATCGTTGATAGAAACGAGGCTCCTTGATTTCATATTAGTTTATTGTTTGTTTGCAAATTTAAATAAAGCAGAAGCATTTTTAAGGTATTGTTGAAATCTGTTTATAACTTTTTGTATGGAAGAACCCCGGAGAGGGTTCAACCTGGTAGCCACAGTTCCGTCTGTGGCTAATTCATACATAACATAGTCACAACCCGTGTAGGGTTGAAGCATAATTCGGGCAAATATTTCATGTCAATGAATTAATATCATCCGGGTTCACCAGATGATTCCATTTCTTCCGGAATAACATGATTTAAAACCTGAATTCTATTTAAAAAACCCGAAACTTCTGAAAGAGGAACTGCCACATCCATTTCACAATGCTCCTCAAAATTCTGATTCTCAGGCTTCAGGTTTCTTTCCTTTAGCAATTTCATCACATCGTTCATTTGCGGATATTCAAAATAGATCTTATACCACTTTTTTATCGTCCTATCTATGATATTCCCGGCTATAATGGCTTCTGAAGCTGCAGTCCGGTATGCCCTGATTAAACCACTGGTACCCAAAAGAGTGCCCCCGAAATATCGGATAACAACTATCAGAATATTGGTGAGTTCTGCAGAATGGATCTGACCCAGAATTGGCCTGCCGGCGGTTCCGGATGGCTCACCATCATCGTTGGCCCTGTACCTGTCATTATTTGTTCCAAGATTATAGGCGTAACAATGATGCCGGGCATCGTGGTATTTCTTTCTCAGTTTAATAAGGATGTCTTTTATTTCTCCTTCGGTTTCAACCGGATATGCAAAAGCAAAAAACCTGCTGCTTTTTTCTTTGTATATCCCTTTTGAAGGTTTTTCTATTGTTCTGTATGAATCCGGTATATTCATATCTGAAATAAAATATACAAAACAGCAATTGCAAGAATGATCCCGGTCCAGTTCAGCGTACTGAGTTTTTCCTTAAAAAGGATGATCCCTGCAAGCAATGAAACCAACACAATTCCAATACTGTTAATTGCAAAAACCAGAGAACTTTCTATGCCACTGTATCTTAGGGCCTGAATGAAGAAATAGAGAGAACCAAAATTAAATAGACCAAGCAAAATACCGCCAATAATGTCTTTTCCGGTGGTTTCTTTTCTGTATTTTGATTTTACTGTAATTTTTGTGAGAAAACTTACCGTAAATGAAATAATAAATAAATAAGCAGAAAACAAAAATACATTTCCACCTTTCAGGAAATCCTGCTGTGTATATTTGATCACCGCATCCGTAATTCCTAAACCGATGAACATAATCACCGGAAGCCAGATATATTTTTTGATTGCAGGATCCAGGTTCTTTTTTATAAGAGTGAGTACTACCGCAACAGGGGCAAGTAAGATGCCGGATGTCTTCAAAAAGGTAATGGATTCATGGTAATAAAAAATACTGAAAACCATTGGAATGACAACCGACATTTTTGCAGCTATGGAAGTCACTGTAATTCCTGCTTTCTGCGTGGTAGCTGAAACTACATTGAACATCAGTGCCATCATTATCCCTATGATAACTGCCATCACAAACCAATCGTTTACACCCGAATTCTGAAAGTTTCCCTCCTTATTGGCAAGTAAGAAACCTATAACGGATGCTGTAAAATAATTCATTACTATGGCATTGAATGAATTTATTTTAAGCTTTCCGAAATACCGGAATGTAACAAGAATAAGTGTGGAACTTAATATGCTGAAAAAAAGATAGCCCATATCAATAAATATGGGCTAAAGATAATAAATTATGCGGGTTGACCCTATTCTAAATTTCTTCGGTTTCAACTATTTTAGCCAGAATATCAGCATAAGGGATTACCAGATAATTCTGTCCCTCAAATTCGGTTTCATTTCCGGAAAATTCCTTGAAATATACCATATCTCCAACAGCGATTTCGGCATTCTCAATATTACTGAGGGCCACAACCTTTGCATATTTGGGTTTTTCCTTAGCTGAATCGGGAATAATAATTCCGCTGGCAGTTGTCTGTTCTTTTTGCTCTTCTGTTACATCTAGTATAACATTCTGATTAACAGGTAATAACTCTTTCATTTTCGATTCTATTTATATGTTAATATTAATTAAAATTTATGCTTCGATTTCTAATAAACGATTGATCCTGTCCCGGTCAAAACCCACAATTATCTGACCGTTTATATCGGTTTGGGGAACTCCCTGTTGCCCTGATTTTTTTACAAGTTCTTCTGCTGCCCGCTGATCTTTTGAAACATCAATGTCTGTAAACCGGATGCCATTTTTCCTTAAATGGGTTTTTAATGTATTACACCAGCTACAGGTGGGAGTGGAGTAAACCGTTACCCGTTTCTGTGGTTTTCCTTCTGTAGATGCGGCAATAAAAACAAGATTTTCGAAAACGGATTTATAATAACTTTTGTCATTACACCCCTTGTATGTGTTCCTGAATTCCCCGTTCTCAAAACTGATCAGGGTGGGAGCAGAGGTGATTGAATATTTCCCGTGAATATCCCGCACTTCAGCAACATTTACGGTAAAAAGTTCTAAATCCTTGTTTTCCTTTGAACTTTCACGAATATTGCTAACAGCACATTCACTAAGGTCAGAGCCCTTTTTATAAATAAGAACATAGGCCTGCTTTGTCCCCTTTATTTTTTCCTGCAGATCGTTATATGATTTTATTTCTGTAATTTTCATTTTTAAAATCTTTAATTGTAATTACAGTTTCTCCTTATTCATATTTTATGCCAAAATTCAGGAGGAAATATTTTGTCAGTCTCCCGATATGATTTTTCAGAAAAATGTGACAAATTGACTCAAATCATTCATTTGAAAATTGATTCAATGTTTATAAATGGTAATATAGTCGTCAACTGATAGTCATTAGATAGTCATTAGATAGTCATTCGATTGTTATTCGATTGTTATTCGGTTGTCATTCGATTGTTATAAATAATGCAAATTTAAAGAGCCAGTAACTATTAATAACGCAAACGAAGTGAGCTAATGACCATTAATAACCTGAGCGAAGCGAAATAATAACACGAAAAACAATGTATTTTATCGACAAATTCAGCTTGTTTATCGAAAATATTTGGTGTTTCATTGAAACTGCCTTATTATTGCTTCAGAAGATAAATTTAAAAAACTTAGAAAAAATGAAAAAGATAAATTTAATTATTATTACAATTGTTTTCCTTGCATTTGGAAGTTGTATCCCTTCACTTCATCCTCTTTATAAAGAATCTGACTTGATAACCAACAACCAGTTAGTTGGATCATTTAGTGAGGAAGGATCTTTGAATTCATGGGTATTTTATCAGAATGAGAACAAAAAGTCATATACCCTGAGGTTCATGGAAAAGGACAATAATAATACTGATGATGCCACTCCTGGTGTCTTGGGTGTTTTTGAAATTAATATTTTTAAACTCAATAACGAAACTTATATGGATTTCTATCCCGGTGAAAATAAAGAGCTGGAACAGTATATTAATTCACTGATGGAACTGCATTTATTACCAGTTCATACCTTTTCAAAAATTGAGATTGCAAAAGATACCATTCGGATATTTCAATTTGATGCATCCCGTTTTGGAGACCTGCTTTATAAGGGAAAAATTAGAATCAGGCATGAGACCAGACGTAATGACATGGTACTCACAGCATCAACTGAAGAACTTCAGGAGTTTTTCATTAAATACTCAAAAGAAAAGGATGTGTTTGTTGATCCAATTGTTCTGTTGCGAAATAATTGAATAATTCTATGCATAAAAAAAACAATGGATGGGTAAGAATTCTCAATAGGAACCTCCTGAAACATTTATTGTTTTGGGGAATATCTTTTGCCATCCTTCTTCATGTTTTTTCCCTTTCCGGAAAAATAAACAGACTTGACTTTATATATACTATTCTTTTTCATATTGGTTTGTTTACCGGAGTTTATATAAACCTCATCATACTTTTTCCATATTTTCTGAAGAAACATAAATATTATTCCTACGGAATATTTTTGATAATTGATATTCTTTTTTCATCCGAAATTTCTTTATTGGCATTCAAATATCTTTCTGGTTGGTTGTTCCCAGGATATTACCTGGTGGCCGGATATGGATTTTCGGGATTCTTAATATTTCAGTTGATTTATATTGGTTTAACGACTTTATTGGAATTATCTTCAGCCTGGTTTCGATTGGCTGAATCTGAAAAAAGCCTTATACAGGCTGAAAAAGACAAAGTCTTTTTTGAGTTGAAAGCATTATCGAAAGAGAATTTATAAGGGATCGTTTTTTATCATAAATTGGCTTATGGTTTTAGTTGCTATTGCCTGCAAAAGAGTGGCCGCATTTCTTTTTGAATCTTCAGGATCGACATTTTTATCTGCTATGGGAATGATCATCTGAAAAATATCCCGGTAGATATCTTTGGCATCTTCCTGAACAATTCCGGCAAAGGCCCATACGGGAATCTTGTATTTCTTTGCCAGCATTGCCACACCATAAGGCGTTTTTCCGTGTTTTGTTTGCCTGTCGATCTTTCCTTCTCCTGTAATTACGAGATCAGCAGTCCGGATTTTTTCTTCTAAACCCGTCAGTTTTGCAATGATCTCAAAACCGGACTTTATTTCAGCATTAAGCCAGGAGATCAGACCAAACCCCATTCCGCCAGCAGCACCTGCACCAGGAATATCATGGTAATTTATTCCTTTGATGTTTTCAGTGAGTCCGGAGAAATGGATCAGGCTATTTTCCAGCTTCTCTACCATTTCGGGGTCTGCTCCTTTCTGGGGTCCGAATATACGGGATGCCCCGGACCCTCCGTACAATGGATTGTCTACATCGCTGGCGATCAGAATATTGGTGGTTTCCAGCCGTTTATCCAGTTTTGTGCTATTAATTTTTGAGATTTCAGACAAATTACCACCCCTAAGAGTGATCAAATCTCCTTTTTCATCAAAAAATCTAATTCCCAACGCCTGCAACATACCTGCTCCTCCATCGTTTGTAGCGCTTCCTCCAATACCAATGATTAGCTTGTTACATCCGCTATTCAGAGCGGCTTTAATTAATTCGCCGGTGCCATATGAGCTTGTTTTTATAGGATTTTTTTCATTTTCTGACAGAAGTTCAATGCCCGATGCCGCAGCCATTTCAATTACGGCCGTTTGTTCATCACCCAGGATTCCGATAAATGCATTCACCGGTCTCATTAAAGGGTCATGAACTCTGGCCTGAACAATTCTGCCATGGGTGGATTGGACGAGCGATTGCACCGTTCCTTCCCCGCCATCTGCCATAGGCACAAGTGAAATGTTCGCATCAGGGATAACCTGAATAATCCCTTTCCGGATGGCTTCAGCTGCTTCCGTAGCCGAAAGGCTTTCCTTGAATGAATCAGTTGCTATTAATATGTTAGCTGGTTTCATGAAATGCTACTTATGTGAACTCGGTTATTAAGTTACTGTTGTCCCGAAAAACAGAAAATTGTTAATTTTCTTTGTTTTTCTCCCAAGGGATCCCTTTGGAGGAGGATCCTCGGAACAGTAAAGAAATCATAGATTTCAACTGTTTCGGGATTTCTGTTGTTTCTGTAGTTCATATAGTTTCTATTGTCACGAAAAACAGTGGCGTAATCACAGACTTCAACTGTTTCGGGATTTCTGTTACCCTAAGTAACTATAAATCAACTTTCCCAACTTGTTTCCTGGATCTTGTTTCCTGGATCTTTTTATCAATCTTTATATTTCTACCATATTCATGTCGTACCTACGGCACTTTTAAACAATTCATATTCCGGTAAGCTACAAATATCTTGCACCTATCGGCGCAATTAACTTTTTCATTTTTCATTTAACATTCATTATTTAATATTTCCTTAATTCTTAGCTCTTATTTCTTTTTTGCATTTGTGAAGCTAACTTCGACAGGCTCAGCCAGCGGATAATTTATTCTGCATAACTACCTCCTCATTTTCAAATCATCAACTCATCAAATTTTCAAATCGCTATGGTTCCTGACTTTTTTTGTGGTCAACCTTCATATTTCTACCATATTCATGCCATACTTACGGTGCCATTAACTTTTTCATTTAACATTCATTATTTAATATTTTCGTTAAGGGGTTTATTTGTTTCTTGACTCCTGGATTTTGTTTCTTTGACCATTGATAATGCCTAAAACTCAAAATGCCTAAAATGCCTAAAATGAACTAAATGCCTGAATTCAAAATACTTAAAATGAAAATGTACCTTCTGTTCCCTCTCTGCCTTTCTGACTTCGACAAGTTCAGCCAGCGGACAATTTATTCTGCATAATTACTGCTCCATTTTCAAATCATCAAATCATCAAAACTTCAAATTGACATGCCTTCTGCCTTCTTCCTTCTGCCTTCTTCTTTTTTTCTTAAACCTTCAACTTTCAACCTTCAGGTACTCTCCAATCATTTCCGGCTCATCACCTTTTTGAATTCCGCTTAGCCTGACTTTTACAAATTGATTACTTCTTAATTTTGTCTCAATATTCACCGGGATATAATTTTCACCATAGCCCCGTGAAACTCCCGATTTTGGGCTTTCCGTCAAAACAATTTGTTCTTTTCCTGTCATTTTTTCAAAATAGGCCACACGGTTTTTCAGGGAAATATCCCTGATGATCCTGCTTCTTTCCGTTTTTATCTTTTCAGGAATTTGATTTTCCATCCGTGCTGCTTTCGTACCATTCCTTACAGAGTATTTAAAGGTATGAATATGGCTAAACCCAATATCCCGGCTAACTTTACAACTCTCCTGAAAATCTTCTTCCATTTCACCTGGAAATCCCACAATAATATCGGTTGTCAGGTTGAAATCAGGATGTTTATTTTTCAATTTTTCAGCCATTTGGATGAATTCTTTAACAGAATACATTCTTCTCATATTTTGTAAAATCTTTTCTGAACCCGACTGCAGACAAAGATGCAAATGTGGGGTAAGTTTGGGATGGTCAAATAATTCAAAAAACCGGTCTCCAAAACCATCCGGTTCCATGGAGGAGATTCTAACTCTGAAATCTCCCGGAATTTCCAGTATTTTCTCAATCAGGCTTTCAAACCGGAGTCCTTCATGTTCATATCTTCCAATATTCACACCGGTAAGAACGATTTCTTTAAAACCAAGGTCAACCACATCCCGTATATTTTGTTCAATTTCAGAAAAGGTCCGGCTTACCGCCCGGCCCCGGACTTTTGGAACAATACAATAACTGCAATAATTATCACAACCATCCTGGATCTTAATCATGGAACGGGTATGAAAGCCTTTATCGGCAATTCCAAATCCGAATTTATCCTTTTCATAACCATCGGGTGAATGAACTTCTCCCTTGAAATGGGCATCAATCAGGTGAAAAACCGAACTTTTCTGATCGTTTTTTACCACATAGGAAATGTTTTTCTGCTTTTCCAGATCATTTTTGTAGTTATCAGCCATACAGCCGGTTACAACCAGCAAGGAATCTTTATTTTTCCTGCTGGCAGCACTTATGGTGTGCCTTGATTTATGATCACTCTGATTGGTAACCGTACAGGTATTTACAATATAGGCATGGGCATTCTTGTTGAAACCAACAACCTCATAGCCATTACGTTGGAATTCCGAAGCCAGAGCGTCCGTTTCAAACTGATTCAGGCGGCAGCCCAGGGTTTTAAATGCAATTTTTTTACTCACCTTATTCCTGTGGATTTGTTTCAAATATATTTAATAATTCTCCTTCTACTGAAAAGTCAGTGGCAGCCGTGATCTTTAGGTTTGTGAATTTTCCTGTCAAAGAAAAGTCATTCGACAGAAAACGCACATTTATCCTGCCTTCGGTAAGACCGGTCATATACTTGTTTTTCCTTCCCCTACCTGTTACCAGAATACGGTATGTTTTTCCAACCATTTCGTTTGTATGATGACGGGAGGTCTTCTCCAGGTCCGATGTTAGTACATGAAGTCTTTCTTTTTTAATAGCATGTGGGACGGTATCCTGCCATTTAGAGCTTACGGCACCGGGGCGAGGTGAATAAATAGCAATATAGGCCATATTGTACATGAATTCCTGTAAAGCCTTACGTGAATTCATGAATTGTTCCTTTGTTTCACCGTTAAATCCGACAATAATATCAGTAAAAAGTGTAGCTTCCGGAATTTTTTTACGAATGTACCTGACAATATCTCGGTATTTTTCGAGGTCATGTTTCCGGTTCATTCTTTTTAATACTTTGTCATCACCGGATTGAAGGGGCAGGTGTATCTGTTTTGCAAGACAGGCATATCTGGCAATGGTGTCAATTACATCAGTTGTCATATCCCTTGGGTGGGGGGAGGTAAAATAAACCCAGAATTCTTTTTCCGACTTTTCACCAAACTGACCGATCTTATCAAGAAGGTTCGGAAAGGAAATTTCACTCCCTTTTCTGTCTAGTCCGTAGGAATTCACATTCTGCCCAAGCAGTGTAATAGATTTATATCCCCTGTTTACCAAAGATTCCAGTTCCAGTAAAATTTCTTCAGAGGGGCGGGAAACCTCCCTTCCACGGGTGTAAGGTACGGCACAAAAAGTGCAAAACTTGTCGCAACCGTTTTGTATGGGGATGAATGCTTCAAATGAAGAAGAGTAATGGGGTGAAATATGCCAGAAACCATCCATAATATCCCGATTATCTTTCTTCCGGGGATCTTCTTCCTGAATCACTGAGAAACTGTGTTTTTTGGGATAATCCGCTTGCTGAGGTTCTGGTAGTAAACCGGGAAAATCCTTAATTCCTTCAGGCTTGCCGTAACCAGGTAATGCCTTGTCCTGATGGCCTGTTTCCAGTGAATATGGGGTAACAATGCCGTTTTGCCGTATCATATCCGGAACATCCGGAAGTTCATCCATTGTAAAAACCAGGTCGAAAAGTTTCAGAAATTTAATTTTATCAGCAGGAAGAATACAACCGGAGACAAAAGTTAACAGGTTTTTTTTGTTTTTCCGCCGGTTCCATATGCTAATGCGCGAATAGACTTTATCAATCGCCTTTTGGCGGACTGAACAGGCAATAATGCCCAGCAGATCGGCTTCTTCCTCCTTATCTGTCCAGGTAAAGCCCATTTTCTCAAGAACAGTCCTTACTCTTTCACTGTCAGATTTATTCATCTGGCATCCCAATGTCAGTATATAATAATTCATATCAATTATCTCAGATTTTGCAAAGGTAGTAAATTCCCTAAATTCTATGGGTCTTACAATTATCCAGGCGATGATAATTACTGAAAGTTAATGATATCCTTTGCATACTTCGTGTTTTATACTGTTTTCTCTATTATCAGTGTCAAAGGAATGCCGGTAGAATTTTCATAACCCTGATTTTTATTTACTTTTTTGTAAACCTGTTTCAGGATGAGATTTTTTGCTCTTGTTTCTTATTTCTTTTTTCATTTGTGAAACTGACTTCGACAAGCTTAGCCAGCGGACAATTTATTCTGTATAATTACCACCTCATTTTCTAATCATCAAATCATCAAATTTTCAAATTGCTTTGGTTCCTGGCTCTTTTTATGGTTAACCTTCATATTTCTAACATATTCATGCTGTACTTACGGCACTTTTGAACAATTTATGACGTGGTAGGCTACAAATATTTTGCACCTACGGCGTAATTAACTTTTTCATTTTTCATTTAACATTCATTATTTAATATTTCCTGGCTTCCAGGCTCTTATTTCTTGTTTCATTCGTGAAGCTGACTTCGACAGGCTCAGCCAGCGAACAATTTATTCTCCATAATTACCACCTCATTTTCAAATCACCAAATCATCAAATTTTCAAATTGCTTTTGTCATCCTTCATCCTTCATCTTTCCTTTCCTGTATGCATGAAATCTCCTGCCAAAACTTATCGAATTAATACTCTGACCTATTGCAATCAATTCCGTAGGTTGAAACAATTTCCCCAGGTTACTCAGATGCAATTTTCCCATAACTGCCTGAACGGCTATAAAATTACCATCATCCAGTTTAACTGTTCCTTTGATCCTGTATGCCAGAGGAAGAACTTCCTCCAGAAAAAGTTCCAGGTCCTTTTTTCCGATAGGACTTGTGGTTTTTAATACCACAGAACCAATATCCGGCCTTCCAAAAGGTTCCAGAGTGGAATGGTCTGTTTTTTTTGATACGGAAATAAGTGGAGTTTTCTCAGGTTTCAATATTTCCGAAAAAGAAATACGGCAAAAGGTGGTTTCCTCTATTTCACAAAAGGGGTTCCAGTGCCTGATTTTCTCCCGGATAGGTTGCAAACTTCCGGGATGGAGATCTGTTTTATTGATAAGAACCTTATCTGCGATTCTTATCTGTCTTTCCACCCTGGGCATCATCATTCCGGCTCTTTCAAATGTAGAAGCATCCGTAATGCACCAGATATACTGAAGGTAAACCAGTTTCCCTAAAACAGGTCCCTGGAATAATTCAGCCACTGCGATCGGGTCAGAAAGACCTGATGCTTCAAGAAATAACAGATCAGGTTGATATTTTTTAATAAATGCTGCCAGAGACCGGCTGAAATCATTTAACAGACAAACACAAAAAACAGAACCCTTATTGATCTCCAGCATTTCAAAATCCTGTTTCCCGCGTTTCAGCTCTGCACCATCCACATTTCCTGCAGCAAATTCATTCTGGATGATCCCAATTTTTAACCGGTTGAAGTTTTCCTTTAACATATTTTTAAGGAAAGTGGTTTTACCTCCTCCCAGAAACCCGGTAACTATATATATGGGGATGTTTGGCATTGATTAATACTCTACAATAGTTATAAAAAAGGAACAATTTCAATCCTGGCTCTTAATCCTCGGCTCTTTTTTCTTTTTTTTTGTTTGTGAAGCTGACTTTGACAGGCTCAGCCAGCGAACAATTTATTCTCCATAATTACCACCTCATTTTCAAATCACCAAATCATCAAATTTTCAAATTGTTTTTGTCATCCTTCATCCTTCACCAGTTACTCGCACCCACAAGGCCACCGCTTAAAAGCTGCTTCGTAAGGTTTTCTCTCCTTTGTCGCTCAAACGTTCATCCTTCATAAGACTTCCTTAATCCATTCCTTCACCACATCTAAAGAAGGCACCCTGCCCTGGCTTTTCACTTTATAATCCACCGTAATAAATGCCGGAGTTCTTGAAATCCCATAAAACCGGATTTTTTCTGCATCATTTACTATCTGAATATGCACATCCGAGCCCAATTCTGTAATTGCCTGTTCTATCATTGCTTTCAACTGGGTTCCCTCATCAGCATCTTCTGTCAGAACCAGCATTTCCGGCCTTTTCTTCTTAATTTTCAGGCGGAGCTTTTCATTGATCCTCTCCTGAATCGCCTGAACCAGCTTTTGTTTGGGAGGAATTTGGGATACAAATGCGATTTTTCCATCGATGCATATTGTAGGTAAGCTTCTTACCATCAAAGCATTCATAAAGTTTACTGCATCCATCTTTTTGATGGAATGTTCCCGCCATTCCAGGATATCTTCAAACTCCGGAGCCACATTTTTCACTGCATCCACCATATACTTACAGGGAGCACAGGATTCAGAGGCCAGAGTAATAATATCCACAATTACCTTGTCAGACTGGCCATAATCCCTCATATCCGGAAGGATCATTTCTTCCGTTTTATCCTTGAGCGTTCGGATCACCTCCTGCTGGTATGTGTCATGAACCAGCTCTGTAATGCTTTTCAGGTTTTCAGTCGGAGTATCCATCGGGAGATCACATCCGGGAGCCAGCAGAAATCCTTTAGTACCTCCAAGGTCCATACATTCCAGTGCATGCCGCTGGCAATCTTCGGGTGACCCCATCAACAGAACCACTGTTAGTTTCATATTCCCACCAAAACTTACTCCTTTCTTTAGGCTGATATCCCTGACATAATCAAGCGGAATATTCTCATCGATTGAAACATTATCAGGTCGGCAATCACACATAACCTCAATATTTTGCTGGGCATAACCACAAACAAAAAATGAACTCAATGCTCCTTTTTTCCGGATAAAACCAAATATTTCACTGGCCGGACCTGAAACAAACTGCCTGAACTGATCCGGACTGATTTGACTGGTCATGGGATCGACCACTGCAATTACATCACAGCCATTTTTAATGTATTCGCCTGCCATAAACATTCCCACTTCGGTGCAGAACTCCATTACCCGGTGGACATACTCCTCATCCTCAAACATTTTCATGAAAACATCCGTTCCCATTAAATGCAGTGCCAGTGTAAAGGGTCCGGTAATTAACCCGTACAAAGCAATATCAGGAAATGCATCGTTCAAACGTCCGGCTACTTCCATTGACATACCAATCCTTCCATCGGATAATTCCGGTACTTTCAGATCCTCTGGTTTTATGCCATTCATCAGTGGATGAGAAGCCACTGAGGGAGGATTGTCTTTTGCCCAGAGCAGGTCACAACCCAGAGTTTCTGCCTCAATCTGTAGATCAAAAACAACAGGAATTCCGTCTGGATTGTATTCTTCAATGGCTTTTGAAATTCCATTAAACTGATGATCTGCCGATTTAAGATAGGTTTCCGCATCCAGGCCGATCAGTTTGCCCCCGTGAACACCCACAAAAGGGACCCAGGGGACTCTCTCTGTTTCTTTGAGGGAGAAAGCATTTTTTATAAGTTCTTTTCCTGTCATAACTAATATTTGATAATTGAACCATAAAAATAATATATTTGAGATGATTTTACAGAAGATGAAGAAATATATAATTCTGATTTCAGCAGTAATTATGCAAATGTGTCTGGGGGCAACCTAAACATGGTCGGTGTTTGTTCTTCCTTTAAAAGAGATATCACACTTAGGACAAGGTACACTGCAACTTCCTTTTACACTTTTATATTTTGTTTTTCCATTAACCCTGGTTTTCTCAAGCAGAATAATCCGGCTTTTTGGGCCTGCCTTTGCTGCAATCCTGGGTGGAATTATTTTTGGTGGTGGCCGGAAAAATATAATTTGTTGCAGGACGAAGGCAGGGGCTATTTTTCTCTGATACAGATTGACAATAAAAGAATAGGTGTCCTTTTCGAAGGGAGTCAGGCTGATATGGTATTTGAAAAGGCTGGTCTGAGTGAGATTTTTTCCTGAATGTCATATAGAATATCAAATAACAATTAAATTATCAGCATAAAAGGTATTTTTTATTATTTTTGTCTCACATATAATTATTTCAACCTAATAAATTGATTAATGAGTGATATACTTGAAAAATTAACGGTTTGTGTTGAGCGTGGCAAAGCAAATAAAGTTTCCCCTTATCCACCGGATTTGAAAGGCCAGGATGGTGCGGATGAATTAACCGCCGAAGCAATAAAAAAAGGGATTTCTCCCGATGATATTTTACAAAAGGCCCTTGTCGTTGGTATGTCGAATATTGGACAAAAATTCAGTGAAGGGAAAGCCTTTGTTCCGGAAATGCTGATGTCGGCCAAAGCCATGAAGGCAGCCATGGTTCATTTGAAGCCTTTTTTTACTTCCGGTGAGGTAAAACAAAAAGGTACGGTGGTTTTAGGAACCATTCAGGGCGATCTGCACGACATAGGCAAGAACCTTGTGGCCATGATGGTTGAAGGTGCCGGCTGGAAAGTCATAGATCTGGGTGTGGATGTAGGTTTTGATAAAATTGAACAAATATTGAAGGATAATCCGGGTACAATTGTTGGTTTGTCGGCATTGCTCACAACTACGATGGTGAATATGAAAACCGTTGTTGAAAAGGTAAAAGCTATGAATCCTGATAATATTGTGATGATTGGCGGAGCTCCGGTAACACAGGATTATTGTGATGAAATAGGCGCTGATTTCTATTCTTCCGATCCGCAGGGAGCCATTGATTATCTGAATGGGATTGCTTCCTGATCTTTTCAGGTACTGTATTTTATCCTGACTACTATTTGAATAAGGCCCGGGGTCTAATGACTTTTTATACCTGAATCTTTCCAAAGTTGATGATAAATGGGTAGAGATTTTACCATTAAACTTGAACCCCTGGGCGAAAAACTCAGGGTAAAGGAGAATACACCCCTGAAGGATATTCTTTTCAAATACGGGATTGAATTCCCATGTGGTGGAAAGGGAATATGTGGTGGCTGTAAGATTAAGATGCTGGATGGAGACATCCCTCTGAACAGGGAACACCAACAGGCCCTGAATAAGCTTGGTCTATCACCGGATATACGTTTGGCCTGCCGGAGTATTGTTACTTCAGATCTTACCCTGGAAATTGATCAGTTTGAAACATTTATCCTCGCTGACAGCTCCTCTTTCCGTTTTACTCCGGCTGAGGGTTTCGGGATTGCCATTGACCTTGGCACAACAACACTGGTAGCTCAGTTGCTGGATCTTTCAACAGGTCATGTTCTGGATGCGGTAACCCGGTTGAATCCACAGGCTGAATTTGGTGCGGATGTTATTTCCCGCATTGAGTATGCCATACGGAATGCCGGTCTTTCGGTGCTTCAAAACCTGATCAGAGAATCCATTGCTGCAATGGTAAATAAGCTTATTTTCAGGCATAAAGTAGCGGTAACTAAAGTTGTTATCGTTGGAAATACAGTTATGCAGCATATTTTTTCAGGACTGGATCTTACACCCTTATCTGCTTATCCGTTTGAGAGTAAAAAGAAAGCGTTTTATTCTTTTTCTCCTGAAGAACTAAAATTTCACACAGAAATAAATGCAGAGGTTTTGTTTTTACCTTCTCTGGGAAGTTTTGTCGGAAGTGATATTCTTGCCGGGATTCTGGCCACCAGACTCCATCAAAGTAAAAAGTACATTGCCCTCATTGACCTTGGTACCAACGGAGAGATTGTTGTGGGAAACAAAGATAAAATCCTTTGTGCCTCAACAGCTGCAGGACCTGCTTTTGAAGGGACAAATATCCGGATGGGTATGAGGGCATCGACCGGAGCAATTTCTTCCATCCGCGACAATGGAGATGGAATAAAGTTCCATGTAATTGGAAATGAAGTTCCAAAAGGAATTTGTGGAAGCGGGCTGATCGATGCCATTGCGGTTTTCATAAAAAAGGATATCATTGATGTGGGAGGGAAAATAAAGGATAATACTGACCACATTGAACTAAAACCTCCTGTAATAATTTCGCAGAGAGATATCCGGGAACTTCAGCTTGCAAAAGGTGCCATCGCTGCCGGACTTCAGATTTTGCTTGATCAACTGGAAATTACCCATGACCAGGTGGAAAGTGTTTATATTGCCGGTGCTTTTGGTAACTTTATCAATATTGAGAATACCCGCAGAATTGGCCTCATTGAATTTCAGGAGGATAAAATCCATAAAATGGGGAATACTGCTCTGATCGGAGCTAAAATGAGCCTCTTTCTTGACGAAGAAGATATAGAACCGATACTAGCCATAACTGATCATGTGTCATTGGAAATGATACCGGATTTTCAGGATCTCTTTGCCGATAAGATGATGTTTGAGTGAAATGAATTGCTTGTTGCCCCGTAAATCTTTCAGGCGCTGACACATTCATAAACCTGGTTTGTGATAAATTTGGAAAAACTATATGATCTAATATGATACACAAACTCTCTCTTTTGCTTCTGATAGTTTCCTGTTTTGTCTGCTCCTGCAGGAACTCTGATGATGAACCGGTTAAAGCTTCCAATACACTGCCCTTCATCATGGATATGGTTTATGATAATCCCGGGGAATCACCAACCATTACAAAATATAAGAATCCCGGATTTTTAAAAGAAGCCGGATATAACGGAATGGTTTCCGCCTGGCATATTCAGTGTGGCCTAACCTATGATTCTTTTGAAACAAATATCATTCCCAAAAACTCCGATGAACGGAACTGGATACTAAATAAACAAGACTGGATTAAAAAGAAACTGGCTGTTGCAGAAAAAGAGAAAATGCCGGTTTTTGCTTTTACCGATATTCTGGTATTGCCCACTCTGATACTGGAAAAGTATAAAAATGAACTGATCCGGCAACAGGAGAATTCCAGTGGCTTTTCTGCGATTCACGGAAAACTGGTGCCCGATATCAACCAGCCGCTTACCCAAAAGCTGATCCGTGTACAGATTGATGAGATTTTTTCCACTTTTCCCGAACTGGACGGGCTGGTCATTCGGTTCGGGGAGACCTATTTGTTTGATACACCTTTTCATTCCGGAGGCAGTCCTGTGAAAGTCGGGGGAGAAGAGGGAATAGACGGCCATGTCAGGCTTCTTAAAATATTAAGGGAAGAAATTTGTGTAAAGCGTAATAAAAAGCTTTTTTACAGGACCTGGGATTTTGGATTTTTCCATACCAATCCGGAGGTCTTCCTGAAAATTACAGATCAGGTGGAACCCCATGATAATCTGTTCTTTTCCATTAAATATACAAAAGGGGACTTCCACCGTTTGCTTCCTTTCAATCCTACACTGGGAATTGGTAAACATAAATATATTGTGGAATATCAGTGTCAGCCGGAGTATTATGGAAAAGGAGCCCATCCTGCCTTTGTTTTTGATGGTTTAATTAATGGTTTTAAAGAATATGATCAGGTAATGAATCCCGGGGATAAGCAGGGGCTGAAAGATTTACGGGGCGATCCCAATTTTGCGGGTTTATGGACCTGGTCACGGGGAGGCGGATGGCGTGGGCCATATATAACGAATGAGCTCTGGTGTGATGTAAATGCTCTTTCAGCAGTGGAGTGGGCAAAAGACACCCTGCTTTCGGCGTCAGAAGCTTTGAATAAAGCGGCACTAAAGCTGGGTGTCAGGGAAAATAGTCTGGCTGATTTCAATGAACTGTTGGCTTTATCAGCAATGGGATTGGTTCGCGGCCATTGCAGTTTGATTGATATTCCAGAAGCGCATTTTAATGTCTGGTGGATGCGGGATCATTTTATGGAAGGAAACCAAAAGCTTAAGCCCTTTTTTAATTATGTGATAAAGAATGATAAGGTTGAAGAAGTGTTTGCCGAGAAAAAGGAATCCGTAAGCATATGGAAAAGAATGGAAGAACTGGCGAAAACCATTAAGATAAATGATAAGGCAGATGAAGACTATCTTATGGTATCTGTAACATACGGGCGATATAAATATGAAATTATTGAGAAAGCCTTTACAATTATGTTACTGGGGTATATGGGCGATCAGGACGGAAATTATGAAAAAGAACGGATTCGCACAGCCATCTCAGAGTATGATAAGTTATGGGAAGAATGGAAGCAATTTATTATGGAGCATCCTTCCAGCGCAACAATTTATTATCCGGATGCCTTTAAAATTGGTAAAAACGGAGTTTCGGGAGATAAATCAAGGGGACTGGCAGCTACTGTTGATAAGTACAGGGGTTTGTAAAAGCACAATTATTTTTTTCTTATTCCTGTTTCTTCAACTTTCGCTGCTACATGAATCCGTTCGTGTGGCAATCAATAATTACCACTACATTTACGCACATTTCATTCCATAAACATAAAGTTGTAAAAATATAGATAGCATTATAAAGATACTGGAAAAATGCTAAACAAATCCATCATGAGGTGACGCAATGCATCTTATCTTGTACATTTAGCAGCTTTCATACCATGATATCAGTTTTGACACGGATTTTGCAACCCATCACACAGTACCGCACATTGGCAAAATCCCCGCCAAAACCTTTTTCCCGTTTTTCCTTAAATCCCGGGTTGAAACCCGGGGTTAATGATATTCAACCACTCCGTGGTTGTAACCTGAATACCACATGATACATACGTGCAACATTGGATGCATTGAAAAATGTTTTGCAAATAAAATGTTGGTAGAGATACGATGCATCGTGTATCCTGGATATAGAAAATTTGTTGCAAAATACGAATTATAAATCCACGACAGCAATGTAATTTAAGGATGCTTTTTATCATTTTTTGCTTGTCCAAAAAACGAAACAAAAAAGGACACCGGAAACACCAAATTCTATATGGTCGCCTTTCCCCGCAGGCCTCCTGTACATACAGGCATTCCTTTGGGCCTGACCATACAGAATTTCACACCGTTCCCGGAATTGCCTGCCCACGATTGCATCTCGTTTGCTTCGCAAAGCCTGGAAAATAGGGGATGCTTTTATAAATAGTAGATAAAAAAATACCTTGCATATTTATCAAAAGTAAATACACGATGCCTCGTGTCTCCTGGGTTTTGAAAATTTGTTTGCGGGAT
>JANTGF010000058.1 GCA_024763075.1 Bacteroidales bacterium
TCCTCTTCTGAGATATAATCTCTGAGGAGGGATTTTTCATCCGTATAAGCTTTTCCGTTCTTTACCATTCCGGGACCTTTTTCATTCATACGGGCCCGGACATCCATCATAAGTTTCCGGGGAGATAATTTTTTCCCTGTTACATTTGCGGGGCACACTGAAGTACAACGTCCACATTGTGTACAGGACAATGAATCAAAGTAATTCATCCAGGTAACATCTTCCACATCCAGTACACCAAAGCGCCCCACCTCTTCATTTTCAGAGTCTTCCACAACAGCCTCAGGGTCAAGCATCAATTTTACTTCTTTTAACACATTTTCCATTGCCGGAATTTTTGCCAGGGGGGCAGTTTTACTTAGAAAAGCACCCGGAACAGAAAGAAAAACATGAAAATGTTTGGAATAAGGAAGGTAGTTGGCAAATATAAAAATCGTAAGGATATGTGACCACCAACTTATTTCATACCAGGTATGCATCCTGTCCATTGGGAGATTCGTAAACCAGGTAGCCAGCACATCACTCACCGGGAAAGAACCATAAACCACGTGGCCTGCTTTTGCAGCATACAGAAAATAAAAGGTATTCATTCCCAGTAAAGAAACCATCAGGAAGAGAATAAGGCCCAAAGCAATATTGGCATCCACATGAGTCCAGTGCTTCATTTCAATACCGGAAAACCGCCGGATATGCATAAAAATCCTTCGGAACAGAAAAGCTGAAACAGCTAGCAGGATTATCAATGCAAAAATATCACCAAAAGCAGTAATGATATTATAGAACGGCCCCAGAAAATGAAGACTTCTTTCCAGGCCAAAAAGACCATCAATCACCATTTCAATACTTCCCAGGAGTATGATCAGGAATCCCCAGAAAACCAATGCATGCATGATTCCAATCACAGGTTTCCGTAGAATCTTTGACTGGCCAAAGGCCACTTTCATCATGATTTTAAACCGCTCTCCTATGTGATTTACCGGAGCAGGTCGGGTAAGTTTAAAAAAAGCGATCAGTCTTTTGGTTGTCCAGGCAAATACGCCCAGTGTGATCAGTAAAGAAACTAAAAATACGATTTGTTTCGTCATGGTTTTGTTTGTTACCGTATTCCCCGTCCACAAAAAATATTCTGTAGAACAGATCAGGATACTTTCATTTCTTTAACAGCCTGAATCAGCTGAGGCAAAACCTTCATTGCATCTCCCACGATTCCATAATCAGCCGCTTCAAAGATTGGTGCATCCTTGTCTGTATTGATGGCAACAATATATCTGGAAGAGCTCACACCCGCCAGGTGTTGAATGGCGCCTGAAATACCAACGGCAATATAAAGATTCGGTGCAATAATTTTACCGGTCTGGCCCGTATGCTCCTGGTGTGGCCTCCAACCCTCATCTGACACAGGACGTGAACATGCGGTTGCAGCTCCCAGTAACTCAGCCAGTTCTTCAATAGGCCCCCAGTTATCCGGAGATTTCATTCCCCGTCCCCCGGAAACAACAATTTCAGCATCTGTTAAAAGTATTTTTCCCGTTTGTTTATTTACTTCATTTACCTTGGTTGTAATATCTCCCTGAGAGACTTCATCTTGTAAGGCTTCAATTTGAGCAATTCCGTCTTTTTCAACCACTTCAAAAGAATTCTTAGCCAGCGTAAGGACTTTTATTCCGGTTTTAACCTCAACCCTGGCAAAAGCATTTCCTGAAAATACCTTTTTCTTGATCGTGAAAGGATCGGTTGAAGAAGGTAACTCCACTACTCCGCTTACAAGGCCGGCCTTTAGTTTAACAGAAAGTCCGGGAGCCAATGCTTTACCTGTGTTATCATGGGACAAAACAATCAACTCTGCGTTTTCTTTTTCTGCCACACTTGAGATCAGATTTACATAAACTTTATTATCCAGTATTTTAAACTGCCCGGCTGCAGCCGAAATAATTTTATCAGCACCATAATTTCCGAGCAAAGCCAACTCTTCTTCGGAAACCGGCCCAATGGAAAGAGCCACAACATTTGTATTAAACATCTCAGCCAGTTTATTTGCATAAGATACCAGCTCAAATGATGTTTTTTTAAATTTTCCGTCCCAATTTTCGGTATAAACTAAAACTGCCATTTTGTAATGATTCTATTGTGAAAAATTATCTATCAAGAAAAATATACTACAGAATTTTCGCCTCATTCTGAAGCAGGTTTATCAGCTCTTTCGCATTTTCGGATTCGATTATTTTACAGGGAGGTTTTGGTTCAGGAAGCTCAAAACCAGTAATTCCCGTATAAGCTTCAGTCCCTGCAGGAGGTATTACATTCAGCGTTTTTTTCCTGGCCATCATGATACCCCTCATTGCCGGAATTCTCGGTTCTATAGCAATTCCTTTCTGCACAATGGCAACAAAAGGAATATCCACTTCCAGGGTCTCAACCCCTCCGTCAATATCCCGGAAGATTCTGGGTTTTTCCCCCTCTATTTCCAGTCCGGATACAGAAGAAACAGAATTCACCCCCAGCAGTTCAGCCAGCATACCACCAACGGCAGCCCCATTATAATCACTTGACTCGATACCGGCAAAAACAAAATGTTGATCCTGTTCATTCTTCAGGAACTCAGAAAGCTGAAAGGCAACTTCATAACTGTCTTTTGGTGCCACATCTATACGAACGGCTTCATCAGCACCAATGGCCAGGGCTTTTCGAATGACTGGTTCAGTAGTTATACTTCCAACGGTAATAACCACAACTTTATCAACCGTATTTCCAGCATCTTCTTTTAGCTGAATGGCCCGTGTCAATGCCAGTTCGTCCCATGGATTGATCACCCATTGAACGCCGGAGGTATCAAATTCTTTATTATCCCCGCTAAACTTAACTTTGGTAGTAGTATCAGGAACAACACCAAGGCAAACAATAATTTTCATTGAATTATTAATTTAAAATAATTTTTGATCCGGTTTTGTTGAAATAATTAAACAAATATAACAAAAACTTTGTTCAATATTACACTCTGAAAATATTGATTTATTGCTTCCTGAAAATAAGGTCAGGTAATTTACAAAAAAAAAGAGTTTCCGTTGGGAAACTCTAAAAATTAATAGGGATCATTCCGGCTTATGCCTGAGCGGTAGGTCCTCCGAAATTCATTGGTATTACAGGTCCTCCACCGGCACCCTGAACATCTTTTATGGGACCATGTATGGCTTCGAATTTTTTTATATTATCCTGTAATGCAAGTAACAAGCGCTTGGCATGTTCCGGTGTCAGTATCACTCTGGACTTCACCTGAGCTTTTGGAACACCTGGCATTACACGCACAAAATCAACAACAAACTCAGAACTTGAATGAGTAATAATCGCAAGATTTGAATAAACTCCCTGGGCAACTTCCTCATTCAGTTCAATGCTGATCTGATTTTTATTCACATTTTTCTGGTCATCCATGATAAAATATTTAAGTATTGTTTATTCAATCACTATTCCTCTCCTTCAAGAACGATCTCAGATGAATCTTCCTGTTCTTTATTCAGCGCATCAAATTCCTGTTTTGAACCCACAATAAGGCTTTCGTACTCTCTTAAACCGGTACCGGCAGGAATCAGGTGACCAACAATCACATTTTCTTTCAGGCCTTCCAGTTTATCAACCTTACCACGAATAGCGGCTTCATTCAGGACCTTGGTTGTTTCCTGGAAAGACGCAGCTGAAATGAAACTTTTCGTTTGAAGTGCAGCTTTTGTAATTCCCTGCAATACCTGACTTGAAGTTGCCGGAACAGCATCTCTGTACTCAATCAGCTTCATATCCTTTCTCTTCAACATTGAATTTTCATCTCTGAGTTTTCTGGCCGTAATAACCTGGCCTTTCTTGAAATTCAATGAATCGCCTGAATCAACAATAATCATCTTATCATAAATCCAGTCATTTTCATTCATGAACTCCCACTTATCCACAACCTGTTTTTCAAGGAATTTTGTATCGCCCGGATCATCAATCTGCACTTTACGCATCATTTGACGAACAATTACCTCAAAGTGCTTATCATTTATTTTTACACCCTGCAAACGATAAACCTCCTGGACCTCATTCACAATATATTCCTGAACCTTTACCGGTCCTTTAACTGCAAGAATATCAGCAGGAGTATTTGCTCCATCAGAAAGACTAACTCCTGCTTTTACAAAGTCATTCTCCTGTACAAGAATCTGCCTTGATAAAGGAACGAGGTATTTCTTAATCTCGCCTGTCTTCGATTTAATGATAATCTCACGGTTACCACGTTTAATCTTACCAAAACTTACTTCACCGTCAATTTCTGCAACCACTGCAGGATTTGAAGGATTTCTGGCTTCAAAAAGTTCCGTGACCCTGGGCAAACCACCGGTAATGTCGCCTGACTTACCTACTGCCCTTGGTATTTTAACCAAAATATCACCCTGAGTTACCTTATCACCTTCTTTTACAACAAGATGAGATCCAACAGGCAAGTTATAAGACTTATTTACCTGATTTTTACTATCCATTATTTTAATCAACGGATTCTTAGTTTTATCACGGGTTTCTATGATCACTTTTTCAATAAAACCGGTTTGCTCATCCGTTTCTTCCCTGTAGGTAATTCCTTCAATAAGATTATCAAATTTAACTTTACCGGCAGGTTCTGAGATAATCAATGCATTATACGGATCCCATTCACAGATCAGATCGTTTTTCTTAACTTTGTCTCCGTCTTTAAAATATAATTTCGCACCATATGGAATATTGTTGGTACTCAGCACAACTTTTGAACTCTTATTAAGAAGTCTCATTTCTGCCAGACGACTGATCACGATATCCACATCTTTTCCAAACTCATCTTTTTTACTAACTACCCGAAGTTCTTCAATTTCAAGAATTCCATCGAATTTTGCAGTAATGCTGGATTCTGCCGCAATATTACTGGCTGTACCACCAACGTGGAAGGTACGCAGGGTAAGCTGTGTTCCGGGTTCTCCGATAGACTGGGCAGCAATTACACCAACGGCTTCTCCTTTCTGTACCATGCGTCCGGTTGAAAGATTCCTGCCATAACATTTGGAACAAACCCCATTTTTAGAGTCACAGGTCAGCACCGAACGAATTTCAACCTGTTCAATAGGTGAATCTTCAATTAACTGAGCAATTGGTTCAGTAATTTCTTCCCCATGGCCAACAATCAACTCACCTGTTTCAGGATGATGAACGTCATGAACTGTAGTCCTACCCAGGATTCTGTCATAAAGTGTTTCAACAACTTCCTCACCTTTCTTGATGGTAGTTGCAACCAGACCCCTCAATGTACCACAATCCTCTTCATAAATTATAACATCCTGGGAAACATCCACCAGTCTTCTTGTAAGATATCCTGCATCAGCAGTCTTCAAAGCTGTATCTGCCAAACCTTTACGTGCACCGTGAGTTGAAATAAAATACTCAAGGACAGAAAGTCCTTCTTTAAAATTCGACAAAATCGGGTTTTCAATAATCTCTGAACCTATAGAACCAGATTTCTGTGGTTTCGCCATCAGACCTCTCATTCCGGACAACTGACGAATCTGTTCCTGAGATCCACGGGCTCCGGAGTCAAGCATCATATAAACCGGGTTAAAACCCTGCTTATCATTAATAAGCTGCCTCATCAAAGTCTGGGTAAGTTTTGTATTTGTATGTGTCCAGACATCAATGATCTGATTGTATCTTTCATTATTGGTAATAAAGCCCATATTATAGTTGTTGATCACCTCATCAACCTGTTCGTAGCCTTCATTTACCAGTGTTACTTTTTCTTTAGGAATAATTACATCATCAAGGTTAAAGGAAAGACCACCAATAAATGCCATGTGGTAACCCATACTCTTAATGTTATCCAGAAATTCAGTAGCTACATCCGTTCCTGTTTTTTTCAATATAGTCCCGATAATATCCCGCAATGATTTTTTTGTAAGTAATTCATTGATATAACCAATCTCATCAGGAACAAATTCATTGAACATAATCCGCCCAACGGTTGTTTCAACAATCCTCTTTACTTTTTTCCCGTCAACCACATCATCCACTCTCACCTTAACAATTGCATGAAGGTCAACCCTGCCCTCATTATAGGCGATATTTGCCTCTTCAGGAGAATAAAAAACCAATCCTTCGCCTAAAACTTTATTATCGGATGTACTCTTTTTGGCTTTTGTAATGTAATATAGTCCAAGAACCATATCCTGTGAAGGAACGGTAATCGGCACCCCATTTGCGGGGTTCAAAATATTGTGTGAAGCCAGCATCAGCAATTGTGCTTCCAGAATTGCAGCATTTCCCAAAGGTAAATGAACCGCCATCTGGTCCCCGTCAAAGTCAGCGTTAAAAGCTGTACATACCAGTGGATGTAACTGTATTGCCTTACCTTCAATAAGTTTAGGCTGAAATGCCTGAATACCCAGACGGTGCAATGTTGGAGCACGGTTCAATAATACAGGGTGTCCTTTCAGTACATTTTCCAGGATATCCCAAACCACAGGATCTTTCTGATCCACAATCTTCTTGGCAGACTTTACCGTTTTGACCACACCTCTTTCAATAAGTTTCCTTATGATAAACGGTTTATATAATTCTGCTGCCATATCTTTCGGCAGACCACATTCATGTAATTTCAATTCAGGGCCAACCACAATTACCGAACGGGCAGAATAATCAACCCTTTTACCCAAAAGATTCTGACGGAAACGTCCCTGCTTCCCTTTAAGACTATCACTTAATGATTTCAGTGGCCGGTTTGCTTCTGTTTTAACAGCATTTGCTTTCCGTGAATTATCGAACAAAGAATCCACGGCTTCCTGCAGCATTCTCTTTTCATTCCGTAATATTACCTCCGGTGCTTTAATTTCAATCAGGCGCTTCAGCCGGTTGTTTCTAATAATCACCCTGCGATACAGATCATTCAAGTCAGATGTTGCAAACCTTCCACCATCCAGGGGTACCAAAGGCCTCAGTTCAGGAGGTATAACCGGAACAACTTTAATGATCATCCATTCCGGCCGGTTTATATTTTTAGAAGCCCTGAAAGCTTCAACTACCTGAAGTCTTTTCAATGCCTCATTTTTACGTTGCTGAGAAGTTTCATGACTTGCCTGGTCCCTCAAAGAAAAGGATAAAGAGTCAAGGTCTATTCTTGAAAGCAGTTTATACAAAGCATCCGCTCCCATATCCGCAATGAATTTATCCGGATCAGTATCGTCAAGATACTGGTTTTCCTTTGGAAGAGATTCCAAAATATCCAGATATTCCTCTTCAGTCAGAAAATCCAGGTACTTAACTCCATCTGCTTCTTTAATACCCGGGTTGATTACCACATATCTTTCGTAATAGATTATGGTGTCCAGCTTTTTTGTAGGTAAACCTAACAGATATCCTATTTTATTTGGTAAAGATTTAAAGTACCAGATATGTGCAACCGGTACAACCAGGGAAATGTGGCCAATTCTTTCTCTACGAACCTTTTTCTCGGTAACTTCAACTCCACATCGGTCACAAACAATTCCTTTATACCGGATTCGTTTATATTTGCCACAATGACATTCATAATCCCTAACCGGACCAAAAATTCTTTCACAGAACAATCCGTCCCGTTCAGGCTTATAGGTACGATAATTAATCGTTTCGGGTTTTAATACTTCACCGCTGGAACGTTCCAGTATTTCCTCCGGCGAAGCCAAACCAATTGTAATCTTAGTAAATTCGCTTTTTATTTTTGTGTCTTTCCTGAAAGCCATATTATGAATCTTAAATTTTGAATCAAATAGAAATTAAACAAGGGGTAATTATTCTGTTAAATGAAGACTTAACCCCAAACCTTTCAGTTCATGCAGTAAAACATTCAGTGACTCCGGTATTCCCGGTGTCGGCATGTTTTCACCTTTCACAATTGCTTCATAGGTTTTTGCTCTTCCGATCACATCATCAGATTTAACCGTAAGTATTTCCTGTAAAATGTTTGATGCGCCAAATGCTTCAAGCGCCCAGACTTCCATCTCTCCGAATCGCTGTCCACCGAATTGTGCTTTCCCACCAAGAGGCTGCTGGGTGATTAATGAATATGGTCCGATTGACCGGGCATGCATTTTGTCGTCTACCATGTGACCAAGTTTCAACATATAGATCACACCTACAGTTGCCGGCTGATCAAACTTCATTCCTGTACCTCCGTCATAGAGATAAGTCTTACCATAATCCGGCAAACCAGCTTTTTGTGTATATTCTGTTATCTGGCTCAGTGTTGCACCATCAAAAATAGGGGTAGCAAATTTTAATCCCAGTTTCAATCCTGCCCATCCGAGAACAGATTCATAAATCTGACCAAGGTTCATCCTGGAAGGAACACCCAATGGATTCAGCACAATATCCACAGGAGTGCCGTCCTCAAGGAAAGGCATATCTTCTGCTCGAACAATCCTTGCAACAATCCCTTTGTTACCGTGACGTCCGGCCATTTTATCACCCACCTTAAGTTTTCTTTTCTTAGCGATATAAACTTTGGCCAGCTGAATAATACCTGCCGGAAGTTCATCACCAATCAGCACACTGTACTTCTTACGTTTATATACGCCATCTATCTCCTTAAACTCAATCATATAATTGAAGAGGAGGGTTTTAATGATTTCATTCTTTTTCTTATCTGTTGTCCACTTATTTGGATTTACATTAAGAAAATCAATGCCCTGCAAGCTTTTTTGGGTAAACTTGGTACCTTTCGGAATGATATCATCATTCAGATAATCCTTTACTCCCTGTGAAGTTTTTCCATTCACCAGTATGAAAAGCTTATCCACCAGTTTAGAGTTTAGCTCCTCAATGCTTTTATTAAAATCATTTTCAAGTCTGTCAAGGATAGGTTTTTCAACGGACTTGGTTCTTTTATCTTTCATAGACCTGGAGAACAACTTCTTATCGACTACCACACCATACAGTGAAGGGCCGGCTTTCAACGAAGCATCTTTAACATCCCCGGCCTTATCGCCGAAAATAGCTCTTAATAATTTTTCTTCCGGTGAAGGATCAGATTCTCCTTTCGGAGTAATCTTCCCTATCAAAATATCTCCGGGTTTAACATGTGCCCCAATTCTGATAAGTCCGTTTTCATCCAGATTTTTAGTAGCTTCTTCGCTCACATTTGGAATGTCTGAAGTAAGTTCTTCGAGCCCCCTCTTAGTATCTCTGACTTCAAGTACATATTCATCAATATGAATGGAAGTGAAAATATCTTCCTTCACTACCTTTTCAGAAATCACAATAGCGTCCTCAAAGTTATATCCTTTCCAGGGCATAAATGCTACCTGGAGGTTCCGGCCAAGAGCAAGCTCTCCGTTCTGGGTTGCATAACCTTCCGTGAGAATCTGACCTTTCATAACCTTATCGCCTTTATTGACGACAGGTTTAATGATCATCGTAGTATTCTGATTTGTCTTTTTAAATTTCCTCAGGCTATAGGTCTTTACATCCGAATCAAAACTTATGAAGCGTTCTTCTTCAGACCTGGAGTAACGAACAATAATTTTTTCCGCATCCACATATTCCACAACTCCGTCACCTTCAGCAGTAACAAGAATCCTGGAATCATTTACCATTACTTTTTCAATCCCTGTCCCCACAACCGGAGATTCCGGACGAAGTAAAGGAACTGCCTGTCTCATCATGTTCGAACCCATCAGGGCACGGTTGGCATCATCGTGTTCCAGGAAAGGAATCAACGATGCGGCAATGGAAGCAATCTGATTAGGAGCCACATCCATCATATCCACAGATTTTGAATCATAAAAAGGAAAGTCCCCCTCGTATCTGGACTTAACTTTTGGATTCACGAAGTTACCTTCGTCATCATATTTGGCATTTGCCTGGGCAATTACTTTATTCTCTTCCTCCTCTGCACTCAGAAAAATAACTTCATCATTGTTCAGATTTACCTTTCCTGCTTCAACATTTCTGTAAGGAGTTTCTATGAAGCCAAGGTCGTTTATTTTGGCATAAACACAAAGTGAAGAAATCAGACCAATATTCGGACCTTCAGGTGTTTCAATAGGACAAAGTCTACCGTAATGGGTATAGTGAACATCCCGGACTTCAAATCCGGCTCTTTCTCTCGACAAACCTCCAGGCCCCAAAGCAGAAAGACGACGTTTATGGGTCATTTCAGCCAGAGGATTTGTCTGATCCATAAACTGAGACAACTGGTTGGTTCCGAAAAAAGAATTAATTACCGAAGACAAAGTTTTAGAGTTGATCAGGTCAACAGGCTTAAACAATTCATTATCACGCACATTCATACGTTCTCTGATCGTCCTTGCCATTCTTGCCAAGCCTACACCAAACTGATTATGCAATTGCTCACCAACAGTTCTGACCCTTCTGTTACTAAGATGGTCAATATCATCCACATCTGCTTTTGAATTCAGTAATTCAATCAGGTATTTAATAATAGCAATAATATCTTCATTGGTAAGCACCTTGGTATCCATTGAGGTATCAAGGTTCAATTTCTTATTTAATCTGTAACGGCCCACCTCACCGAGGTCGTATCTTTTTACAGAAAAGAAAAGTTTATCAATTACATCCCTGGCCGTTGCTTCATCCGGTGGCTCAGAATTTCTTAATTGCCTGTAGATGTGTAAAACGGCTTCTTTTTCAGAGTTACAGGGATCTTTTTGAAGTGTATTATAGATAATTGCAAAATCTGCAATATTTCTGTCTTCACGATGGAGCAGGACGGTTTTGGAACCAGACTCTACGATTTGTTCTATATGGTCCGATTCAAGGGTGGTTTCCCGGTCTAAAATCACCTCGTTCCTCTCAATAGAGACCACTTCCCCGGTATCTTCATCCACGAAATCTTCCACCCATGATTTCAATACCCTTGCAGCCAGTTTCCTGCCGATTGCCTTTTTCAGACCTGTCTTTGAAACTTTCACCTCTTCAGCGAGATTGAATATTTCGAGAATGTCTTTATCACTTTCAAATCCGATGGCACGAAAAAGAGTGGTAACAGGTAATTTCTTTTTCCGGTCGATATAGGCATACATCACATTATTGATATCGGTAGCAAACTCAATCCAGGAACCTTTGAAAGGAATAATCCTGGCGGAGTATAATTTTGTACCATTTGCATGCAAACTCTGTCCGAAGAAAACCCCGGGAGAACGGTGTAATTGAGAAACAACGATTCGTTCGGCACCATTTATCACAAAAGTACCTCTTTCCGTCATATACGGGACAGTACCCAGATAAACTTCCTGTACTGTGACCTCAAAATCCTCATGAGAAGGATCGGTACAATAAAGTTTAAGTCTTGCTTTCAAGGGAACGCTGTAAGTCAATCCCCTTTCAATGCATTCATCAATAGTATATCGCGGTGGATCAACTATATAATCTAAAAATTCAAGAACAAAATTATTCCTGGTATCAGATATTGGAAAGTTTTCACTAAAAACCTGATAAAGTCCCTCTTTTTTCCGGTTTTCAGGTGTTGTCTCCAGTTGAAAAAAATCATGAAAAGACTTCAGCTGAATTTCCAGAAAATCGGGATAATCAAGTTGATTTTTTGTTTTAGAAAAGCTTATTCGTTCTGAATAGTTTTGTAGAGCCATTACAAAAAGGTTAAAATATGAATTTTACCCGACAATTATTTTTAATAAGAACGCTAAAAAAGATGTTCACACATCTGCTATTTCAATTCTTTTAAAATTCAACTCTGTAAGAAATACATCTAACTGAGTATCATTACTTTACGACACTAATAAAAAATTACCGGGATGAATAATATTAGTGCCAAAAAGGCTTAGCATCCAGGAAACCGGGATACTAAACCTATAAGACAATAGTTATGTTATTTTTACTTAAGTTCAACTTCTGCACCTGCTTCTTCCAGTTGAGTTTTTAAGGCTTCTGCTTCTTCCTTAGTTATACCCTCTTTAATAGCAGTTGGAGCTGAATCAACCACACCTTTGGCTTCTTTCAGTCCCAATCCGGTTAATTCCTTAACAAGTTTAACAATCTGTAATTTTGCTCCACCCGGAGCTTTAAGAATAACATCAAAAGCGCTTTTCTCTTCTGCACCACCAGCTTCACCGCCAGCAGCAGGACCAGCAACAGCAACAGCTGCAGCAGCAGGCTCAATGCCATATTCGTCCTTCAAGATTTCAGCTAATTCATTTACTTCTTTTACAGTCAAATTAACCAATTCTTCTGCAAACTTTTTTAAATCCGCCATTTTCCTATGATTTTGAATTTTGTTTAATAATACTTTTTAATTTTCTTTTTCTGATAATGTTTTAAGAACACCTGTTAAGGTCTGACCACCAGATTGAAGCTGGGAAATAACCGTCTTCACAGGTGACTGTAACAAGGCGATAATATCAGCTACCAACTCATCTTTTGATTTCAGCGAAGCCAGTGTATCCAGCATCTCATCCCCGATATAAAAGCCTTCTTCAACATAAGCAGCTTTTAATACGGGACGATCATGCATTTTTCTAAACTCTTTGATAAGTTTAGCAGGGATATTGCCCACTTCCGAAAAGATGATAGATGTTGAGTCTTTCAGTACTCCGAAGAGTTCATCGTACTTCACATCGGCCTTTTCCATCGCCTTTTTTAACAAGGTATTCTTTACAACCAGTAATTGTATGTTATTCTCGTGGCATTTCCTTCTCAATGCGCTGGTATCACCAGCATTCAGCGTAGAAATGTCGGCCAGGTAGAAATGATTTGTCTCATTTAAACGCCCGGCGAGTTCATCAATTACTGCAGTTTTTTGTTCACGTGTCATAATAACCAATTTGATTCGATTAATTATTCATCGAAAGCTTTGGTATCAACCCTTATACCAGGGCTCATAGTGCTTGAGAGATAAACACTTTTAATGTAAGTGCCTTTCGCAGCTGTGGGTTTCAGTTTATTAACAACATTAACAAATTCCCTGGCATTATCTGCAATTTTATCAGCTTCAAAAGAAACTTTTCCAATTGCTGTATGCAGGATACCGAATTTATCAACTTTAAAGTCAATTTTACCCTGTTTAACCTCTTTCACTGCTTTACCAATTTCCATGGTTACAGTACCACTCTTCGGATTTGGCATGAGCCCTCTGGGGCCCAAAATCCGTCCTAATGCTCCAATCTTCCCCATTACAGGAGGCATGGTAATGATCACATCAATGTCGGTCCAGCCGTCTTTGATCTTCTCAACATATTCATCCAGCCCAACGTAATCGGCACCGGCTTCTTTTGCTTCTGCTTCTTTATCAGGGGTACAAAGTGCCAAAACTTTAATTTTTTTACCTGTACCATGAGGAAGAGTCACTACGCCACGTACCATTTGGTTTGATTTTCTGGGGTCAACGCCTAATCTTATGTCGATATCCACAGAGGAATCGAATTTTGCATAGCTGACCTCTTTCACCAATTTCGAAGCTTCGGATAAGCTGTATTGCTTACCAATTTCAATCTTCTCTAAAGCTGCTTTCCTTTTTTTAGTAATTTTACTCATTGTTGTAAAACTCTTTTAATTATTTACTCTCAGGAAAATCACCTTTTACAGTGATTCCCATACTACGGGCAGTACCTGCTACCATTCGCATGGCCGATTCAACTTCAAAAGCATTTAAATCGGACATTTTGTCTTCAGCAATACCTCTTACCTGTTCCCAGGTAACAGACGCAACCTTCACTCTGTTTGGTTCTGCGGAGCCTGACTTTAATTTTGCAGCCTCAAGCAATTGAACCGCCACCGGTGGAGTTTTCGTAATAAAGTCAAACGATTTATCACTGTAAACAGTAATTACAACCGGAATGACCTTACCTTGTTTTTCCTGCGTCCTGGCATTAAACTGCTTACAAAAATCCATAATATTCACACCTTTTGCACCCAATGCAGGTCCAACCGGAGGTGAAGGATTTGCAGCACCGCCCCGAATCTGTAACTTTATGATTCCAGCAACTTCTTTTGCCATAACTAATTTGGTTTCAACTATTATTGATTAATCTACCGGTATTATTCAGGAAGCATTATAAATATTATAATATCCGGTATTTTCTTAAATCTAAATTATTACTCTTTTTCAACTTGCATAAAGCTTAATTCCAGTGGTGTTTTTCTTCCAAAAATCTTCACCATTACCTTAAGCTTTTTCTTTTCATCATTTACTTCTTCGATGGTTCCTGTAAAACTATTAAACGGACCATCAATCACCTTCACTGTTTCGCCTACAAAGAAGGGAACATTCAATTCTTCATCACTGGCTGCGAGTTCATCCACCTTACCAAGAATTCTATTTACTTCCGATTGCCTTAAAGGAACCGGGTCACCCGCCTTGGTACCCAAAAACCCCATTACATTCGGGATATTTTTCAAAATATGTGGTATCTCACCTACCAGAGCAGCTTCGATAAGGATGTAACCCGGGAAAAAATTTCTTTCCTTACTGATCTTCTTACCCGCCCTTATCTGATAAACTTTTTCCGTTGGAATCAGCACCTGAGCAACAAAATCTTTTAGGTTTAACCTTTCTATTTCACTCTCAATATACTCCTTAACCTTTTTCTCTTTACCACCTATGGCCCGAAGGACATACCATTTCAACTCGTTCTCAGCCATTTCTTCAACGGTTAATATAACATACTATAAACAAGGCCCATTATTCTCTCAAAAGAAAAATCCATTGCGAAAATTATCAAGGCGATAATGAGTGATGCAATCATTACCACGATTGAACTGTTTTGTAACTCGCCCCATGTGGGCCAGGTTACTTTATAAACAAGTTCATTATAGGCGTCTGAGATATACTTTGTTATTTTCATATTAATACAATTTTGCACGGGAGGAGCGACTCGAACGCCCGACACCTGGTTTTGGAGACCAGTGCTCTACCAACTGAGCTACACCCGTGTCTTTAAAAAGACAAGAAAGAGTCAATATTTTATTGACTCTGACCTGCCAAAAAGGGTTGATAGTAATCTCTACTATATTATATTATATTATACTATATTACTCAACTATCTCAATAACCTGGCCTGCACCAACTGTCCTTCCACCTTCACGGATAGCAAAACGTAAACCAACATTAATAGCAACAGGAGTAATCAGTTTAACAGTAATTGTAACATTATCGCCGGGCATCACCATTTCAGTTCCTTCAGGAAGCTGGATCTCTCCGGTAACATCCAGTGTTCTCACATAAAACTGAGGACGATAGTTGTTATGGAAAGGAGTATGACGACCACCTTCTTCTTTTTTCAACACATAAACCTCAGCTTTAAACTGTGTATGAGGGGTAATTGAACCGGGCTTAGCCAGAACCATACCTCTTTTGATCTCATTCTTATCCACACCCCTGAGCAATAAACCAACATTATCACCGGCTTCACCTCTGTCAAGAATTTTCCGGAACATTTCAACTCCGGTACAAACTGTTTTCCGCTTATTTGCACCCAGACCGATCATTTCCAGTTCGTCACCGGTATTTACAACACCCGTTTCAATTCTTCCAGTAGCAACTGTACCACGGCCTGTAATGGAAAATACATCTTCAACAGGCAGAAGGAATGATTTATCAATATCTCTTGGAGGAATCGGGATATAAGAATCCACTGCTTCCATCAGTTCCAGTACTTTTTCTTCCCATTTTGCTTCTCCGTTCATTGCACCCAGTGCAGAACCCTGGATAACTGGTGTATTATCACCATCGAACTCATAAAAGTCAAGTAATTCCCTGATTTCCATTTCAACAAGTTCCAGCAATTCTTCATCGTCAACCATGTCCACTTTATTCATGAACACAACAATCCTGGGAACGTTTACCTGACGTGCAAGCAGGATATGCTCACGTGTTTGCGGCATAGGTCCGTCAGTTGCAGCAACAACTACAATCGCACCGTCCATCTGAGCGGCACCGGTAACCATGTTTTTCACATAGTCGGCGTGACCCGGGCAGTCAACGTGTGCATAATGCCTGTTGGCTGTTTCGTATTCAACATGAGCGGTATTAATTGTAATACCTCTTTCTTTTTCTTCTGGTGCATTGTCAATAGAATCAAAGTCTTTAACTGAAGCAAGCCCCTGCTTAGCAAGAACCATAGTAATAGCAGCTGTTAAAGTTGTTTTTCCATGATCAACGTGACCGATCGTACCTATGTTTACATGAGGTTTTGACCTATCAAATTTTTCTTTAGCCATAATTCAATAATTAATAATTAGTAGATCCCTTTTTAATTTAAGTTTTTCTCTTAATCTGTTTAAAAATAAAACCTTTTTTTTATTTCCGCTGTATAATAAAAAAAGAGGGGGCATAAATTTATATAAATACGCATAAACCTATGTCACTTTCCTGAGCCAATGACGGGAGTTGAACCCGTGACCTCATCCTTACCAAGGATGCGCTCTACCACTGAGCTACATCGGCCAATAGAGCGGGAGACGGAATTCGAATCCGCGACCCTCAGCTTGGAAGGCTGATGCTCTACCAACTGAGCTACTCCCGCAAATTCCTATTGGTGGGGAGAGCAGGATTCGAACCTACGAAGGCATACGCCAGCAGAGTTACAGTCTGCCCCAGTTGGCCACTTTGGTATCTCCCCATACCATAATATATATATTATATAAAAACAATTTACACAACATACAGGAGCCGATGGAGGGATTCGAACCCACGACCTGCTGATTACAAATCAGCTGCTCTGACCAACTGAGCTACATCGGCGTATTTTAAAGAACGTTGTCTTCATTTTGAAAAAACAGAACCAGCATAACAACATTTTCTGAAAGGCAAACCAGAAATAATTAATTAAATTTCTGTTACCCGCTTTCCAACCTTAATATAAAAGTAGGAATTAAGACACTAACATGCTGAGAAACATTCACAAAACAAAGAACTTTAACCTTCAGAAATTACGCTGAAAATTCGGTTTGCAAATGTATGAAAATAAAATTTAGAACACAAAATAAATTACATGATTTTTTCAAACTCCTCTCAGCTTTTCTTTTTGCCTGGTAATTTGGATTTTAAGAGCATCTATACTTTGGTCAACCGCCTCCTCAAATGATTTACTTTGCTTTTTAGCAAATAAGGGGTTTACAGGGATATCTAGTTTGATTTCCGCAATCTTATTTTCTGTATTTTCCGATTTAGCCAATCTTAAAAATACATCCACACCAATAATCTGATCATAATACCTGCCCAATTTCTTAACTTTCTGGTCAACAAAATCGAGTAATTTCTTATCCGCATCAAAACGAACAGAATGGATCTGAATATTCATAGTTTTTCCTCCTTTTAATTTAAGCTCGCGGATGAGCTTGTTTATAAACTTCTTTTAACTTTTCAAATGTGCTGTGTGTATAAATCTGCGTAGCTGAAAGGTTTGAATGGCCTAACAGTTCCTTAATTGAGTTAATATCGGCTCCCTTATTTAACATATGTGTAGCAAAGGTATGTCGCAATACATGAGGGCTTTTTTTCTCAACCGTTGTAACCAGGCTAAGGTATTTTTTTACCACCCTCAAAACCAATTCAGGATATACCGGTTTGCCCTTTTCTGTGAGAAAATATGATGGACCGGTTTCTTTAGCTGAAAAATAATCATTCCTTGAATCAAGATAATTTCTCATCTGGTCAGCAAACTCCCTTGTTACAGGAACAATCCGCTCCTTATTTCTTTTACCTAATACTTTTATACCCGATTCAGACAGATGAACATCACTGACTTTCAAATTCACCAGTTCGGCCCTTCTAATCCCTGTAAAATACAACAATTCAATCATATGTTTATCACGAAGTCCGGTATAACCTTTCCCAAAATCTATCTGATCAAGTAGAAAATTCAAGGGTCCGGTTTCTACAAAAACCGGTAAAGTCTTCTTGTTTTTAGGAGTGACCACTTTGTTCATCGGATCCTTTTCCAGTAGCTCCTGTTTTAGTAAAAACTTATAAAAAGACTTTAATGCTGAGATTTTTCGATTTACAGTACGGGTTGAATATCCCTTTTCCAGTAGCGAAATTACCCATTCTCTCACATCTGAAGAACCTGCATCCTCTATCCGGCCACCTTTGAAAAAGCCGGAAAATTGAAAAAGATCATTTTTATATGATTGAATGGTATGATCTGAATACCTTCTCTCAAATTTTAAGTAACCGAGAAAGGCCTCAATATTTCTCATAAATGGAACCCTTTACAATAATAGCAATTAATTATGGGTACCGGCAATAACCACATGAAAGTGGTTACAATGTATGCAAACTACTCCTCGTCAAGCTGCAATTTCTGAACATAGACCGCTTTTTTCTTCTGTTCCCGTTTAATAACAGAAGGTTTAATGTAAGCTTGTCTCTGCCTTAACTCCCTTATCACCCCGGTCTTTTCAAACTTCCTCTTAAAACGTTTTAAGGCTCTTTCAATGTTCTCGCCCTCTTTCATTGGAATAACTATCATATGCTAAATGTTAAAAATTGAGGCGCAAAGTTAGATAAACCAAAACATTTTTCAAAAAAAATAAGAAAAAATATTTTAATGCCAACCCATCCGGAGAAAAACCGTTCATTTACCCTTAATTAATATGCTGTACGTTTTTATTTTATAGTTTAAATATAAAACTTTTTTCCCGGACAGACAAGTTAAAAAAAGTTAATTTTTTAAAAGCCTTTAGAAATGATTAAAAATCACCGGATCACTTCAGATTTTCAACTGTCAGATAAGGACTGATTTTACTAAAAACCGTATCAGGCACCAGATTATTTTGCTTCACTTCACCAACAGATTTATAATCACCATGAATCTTTTTATATTGCAAAATCGCTTTCCCCTGATACCGGTTCAGATACGGATGATGCAAAAGATCACTCAGGCTTGCTGTATTCAGATTAATCTTACGGATAAGACCGGTATCAACCGATGTATAATTGAGTATTGTTCTAACAGTTTCCGGAGTCAGTCCATAGACTTCCTCAAGTTGTTCTCCCGAATAAAATCCACCAAGTAATTCTCTAAAGGCAATAATCCGGGCTGCATACACGGAACCTATACCACGGATTTTTTTAAGATCATTGGTGTCGGCAGAGTTCAGTTCTATAATTAGCGAAACTTCAGTGTCATTTTTTTGCTTTGGTAACAGCTTATGCTCTTCTACAAAAAGAGAATCTTTTTCAGGTAAAACAATATAAGGTTCCAATGTAAAATAAACCGTATCCGAAAGTCCGTAAATTTTCCTCAGATCTTCTTTTTTGCTGAATGAGCCACCTTTTTCCCTGTATTTTAACCAGGTATTTATTACCTTTCCGTTCAGGCCTAGTAACTGCATTTCTTTTTTAGTTATCTTATTGGGATTGAAAAAGAATAATCCGGGTTTTTCAGTTTCAGCAGTTGGTTTATCAAGGGATACATTTTTAAGTGAATCCTGCTCTTTTGCTACTTGAAATCTCTCAATTTCTTTTTCAAATTCACTAAAATCCACTTTATCCTGCCTGATAAACAAAGGAATCAGGAATGTAATCAACAAAATAAAAATTATGAGGATCAGAAGAATAACCGTTCCGGTTCTTTCTCCTTTAGTGAAATGAAAATACTCTTTAAAAAAAGACCTGCTCATAACTATCCTTGTGCGTAAGGAATTTTATTTTGCTTTCATTCTTATTTGAAACCTGGAAATTTCTCATTTATCCTGGTTCTGACAAATATTCAGAAATCAGAATTACAACTCCATAAGAGACTATACTGTTCTATGAAAAAAACCTAAAAAATGCCCAGACCATACAGGAATACTGCCCCTATCGCAATGGGTGCGAGATATTTGACAAGGAACATAAAAGGTTTATAAAGCCAAACATCAATTGTCCCCTGATTTGTCATTTCGGATTTCACTTTTTCTCTATTATAGTACCATCCAATAAAAAGCACAATCAGCAGCCCTCCCAAAGGTAATAAAATGGTGGCTGAAGTAAAATTCAAAACATTGAAAACAGCGGCGGAGTTAGAAGCAAATAATCCCAGAACAGCAACAGATGCGGTTCCCAGAAAAGTTGCCTGCTTTCTAGTAATGTTAAGTTCTTCAGACATGTATGCAACAATTACCTCAAGTACTGAAATAGTAGAGGTCAGGGCTGCCACGCTCAGTAACACAAAAAACATCAAAGAAAAGAAATACCCGCCAGTCATTTGCTCAAAAATTACAGGCAGGGTAATATAGACCAGCCCTTCTTCTGAAGCAGGAGGAATCCCAAAAGCAAAAACAGCCGGGAAAATAGCAATTCCGGCAATGATAGCAATAAATGTATCTGCAAAAGTTACGCTAATAGCCGTATTTGTAAGATTCTCCTTTTTATTAATATAGGAACCATAGGTAATAAGTGTACCCATGCCTATGCTTAAAGAGAAAAAGGCCTGACCGAGTGCTTCCAGAATAACTTTTGGGGTAATTTTTGAAAAGTCAGGATGAAAAAGAAACCTCAAGCCTTCACCAGCACCGGGAAGAGTTAGTGAGCGGATGGAAATAATCACAAGAATTAAAAGCAGAACCGGCATCAAAACTTTTGTATATTTCTCAATTCCATTCTTCACGCCGGCAATTACTATTCCTGCCGTAAACAACATAAAAATCAGAAACCAGATGATTGGTCTGGCTGATCCTCTGAAAGTATCGAACATCTTACTTATCTGATCCGGTGTTTTTCCCTCAAATCCATTTATAATACTCTGATATAAATACTCCAAAGTCCAGCCTGCTACCACAGTATAAAAAGCCAGGATCATAAATGCAGCTCCCACACCCATAAGCCCGACAAGATACCAGGGCTTTCCCGGAGCAAGCTTTTTGAAAGAACCCACCGGATTTCGCTGGGCACTTCTTCCTATAATAAACTCAGACAGCATAACCGGAATCCCTATGCTAATTACAAAAAATAAATAAACCAAAAGGAATGCAGCTCCACCGTTTTCTCCCACTACATACGGGAATCTCCAGATATTACCCAGGCCAATAGCAGAACCAGCTGCAGCAGCAATTACACCAAACTTACTTCCAAAACTATCTCTGTTCGAAAAATCAAATTTTGTCATCTCTTCATTTCTGTTTTATACAACTTCATCAGATTTCACACCATAATATTATAGAATTGACAAAAATAGTTTTATAAAAAGAATATTCCCTATGATTTTGCTGAAATTTTAAATACGCAATTCGCATAAAAACCGTTTTCCAGAATTATTATGCATTTATTTCTTATTCCTTTGCATTAGAATTTGTATTTTTAATGCTTCAAAAACTGATAATTATGACCTACTCCAGAACAAAAATCATGGCCACCGTTGGCCCGGCTTGCAGTAATATTGACACTCTTGAAAGAATGATCCTGAAAGGAGTAAATCTCTTCCGGTTAAATTTTTCTCATGGTACTCATTCCGAACATTTAAAAGTAATTGAATCAATACTTGCTTTAAATGAAAAATTAAATACACATGTTGCAGTACTTGCCGACCTGCAGGGGCCGAAAATAAGAATTGGGGAGGTTGAAAACAATAAAGTAAATCTTATCGATGGAAATGCTGTTGAAATCGTTACCAGCCCTTGTTTAAGTACTGACAAAAGATTATACATTCACTATCCGGAGTTCCCAAAGGATGTAAAACCGGGTGACCAGGTTCTGATTGATGATGGGAAAATAATGCTGGAAGTGGAGCAAACAAACCGGATTGATTCCGTAAGAGCCAGGGTAGTACATGGAGGCCTTTTAAGTTCGAAAAAAGGAGTAAACCTGCCAAATACAAAAATTTCACAACCCAGTCTAACAGAGAAGGACCTGGACGATGCCAGGTTTGCACTGAAACATAAGGTGGACTGGATTGCACTTTCCTTTGTAAGAAAACCTCAGGATATATTAGACCTTCGTGAGCTGGTAAACCAATTAGCACCAGCAACCAGGGTCATTGCAAAAATTGAAAAACCGGAAGCACTGGAAGTGCTGGATGAGATCATTGAGGTTTCTCACGGAATAATGATTGCCCGGGGCGACCTGGGTGTGGAGGTAAGTTTTAACAAACTGCCAATGATACAGAAAGACATCATCCGGAGATGCATTGTTCAGGCAAAGCCTGTGGTTATTGCTACTCAGATGATGGAAAGCATGATAAGCAATTTCCGTCCTACACGTGCCGAAACCAATGATGTTGCCAACGCCGTAATGGATGGGGCTGACTGTCTGATGCTCAGTGGGGAAACCTCAGTTGGAAATTTCCCCGTTGAAGTGATTGAAAATATGAAACAGATTATTACCTGGACCGAGAAGCATGGTTTTACATATATACGTGAAAGTCTGCCGAAAACCGCATCTAAAAACTTCCTTCCGGATAGTATTTGTAACCACGCAAGTCTGATGGCTGAACAAAGTAATGCCTCTGCACTGGTTTCATTTACCCACTCGGGTTATACAACTGCAAGAATTTCAAGTCACCGGCCAAGTGCAAATATCTTTGCTTTTTCAAACAACAGAAAAATACTGAACAGTCTGTCCATTCTATGGGGAGTAAGACAATATTACCTGAAAACCTACGAGAATATTAATCAGGCAATCGATCATTCAGTTGACATCTTAAAGGACTCCGGAATGATTCAAAAAAACGATGTAGTCATTCATCTGGGAAGTATCCCTCTAAATATGAGAGGGCAAACAAATATGGTGAAAATAAGTTATTTAGATTGAACGTGGGAAAAATAAGTCATTTAGAAGGGATATCCTATCGCCAGGTTCAATGTCATATCCCTGTAAGAAGTAAAGGGCACCCACTTACTTGCCTCTGTAATACCCGGATCGCGTAATTTATAACCCAGATCAATTCTGAAAATAAAAAATGAGAAATCGAATCTGAGCCCAAGGCCTGAACCAACTGCCACTTCACTCAGAAATGTATTAAAAGCAAATTGTGCCCCTTCACGATCATCCGTTTTAGAAATAGCCCAGATATTACCGGCATCCAGAAAAAATGCTCCTTCCATGATCCAAAAAAGATCAAACCGGAACTCAAGATTAGCAACCAGTTTCATATCCGCAGTCTGGTTAAAAAACTGCGTATTTTCCTGAACATAGGAACCAGGCCCCAGTGACCTCACCTGCCAGGCCCTGATGTCGTTTGCACCTCCTGTGTAATACTGTTTGGCAAAAGGGAGGGCTTTGGAATTTCCGTATGGAACTCCCAGCCCGACAAACCCCCTGTAAACAACTGAGCTGCTTTCATTTATTACATTATGATACCTGAAATCAATATCCCACATAAAAAACTGGGAGTACTCAATACCAAAAATGGTATTCCCGTCCGGATAGGAATTCTTATTAAACAATCTGTTCCCGGCATGAATCAGGTTTCCTGATGTAGAGAGATTCAACCGTATGTAATAATAATCCATTTTTTCCCTGAAAGTCTGATTTGTAAATATCATGCTATAATTTGCCCCGGCGATAAAGGCATCTTTATAACTGTAGGCAAGATAGGAAGTCGTATCAATATGAGCAGCCCAGGCACTGTCAATGAACGGAAGTTTTACAATATTTACATCCAGCGGAGTGAAAATATGAGACACAAATTTACTTGCCTGCCAGTTATATCCGAAAGATGTTGTAAACATGGTCCTGTTGTATTCCGGCCTTCTTTGGTAACTATAGGCGGTAAAAAGTGAAGTCTTTGGATTGTATTTTTTTACAAAACCTTCCTTTTTCAAAAAAGGGACTAAAAACCGCGGAAACACAATGTCTGCGCCCAACCCAAGTTCTATCATTTTCCCGTTTTTCCCAACTTCTGATGGCACATTCTCAAAAGAATTCTTAAGTTTAAGGTTGAAAACTTCAGCTTTTCTGAATAAATTACGGTGCTGATAGACCAGATTTACCGAAGCCCCGAAATTACCCGAAGAATTGGTTCCTTCCAGTTCAATGGAGTAGGATTGTAATTTATTAGGTGCAAGAAGTATGTTACAATCCAGATTTTTTAATCCTGTATCCGAATAGCTTACAAACGGATCCCTTGTGAAATAGACATCCACAAGTTTAATCATATCCAGACTCCCAAGATGCGACTTCGTTTGTTCAATATTTACTAATCTGTACAATGAACCGGGAATAATGTAATTTGAACGGAGTACCACATCATATTCCAATGGTGGCTTTTTGTTTTTCAGTGTAAATGAATATCCCTTGTAATATGTTGTATCCAGTCCTGCATAATATGCAGTGGGGTTTTTCAGCGCTTCTCCGGGATCATAATCCATGAAGATGTTCACATTTTTAATCCTGTATTTTTGAAAGCCTCCCGACGATGTTTGTCCGGTAAGATTCAGGCTTCCGTAGGGTTTAACAATTACCTTTAAATCTATCAGGTGCTCCCCGCCGGTACTATCCGCAATAAAATTAATATAGGCTTTGTTAAAATCATAAAAACCATTGTCCCTGAGGATGGTTTCAATCCTGTCCCGTTCCCTGTCGATCGACCTCACATCATAGTTATCGCCGGTCTTCAAAATAGCATTTGCTGAATCAGCATCAATATAAGGTTGCAGCACCTGATCCTGAATATCGTAACTTATCTTCCGGAGTTTGTATGGATCATTCGTATGGATCTGATACTGTACAAAGGCTTTTTGTTTTTTGTACCACACTGTATCATGTATCTCCGCATCAAAATACCCCCTCCGGTTCAGATATGATTTTAATTGCTGAACAGATTTACGATCCATCGACTCATCAAAAATTACAGGTTCTTCACCAATCTTCCGGAGCCATTTATTGATCCCTTTATCTTTTTCTAAATTTGACAAATTATAAAGACCCAGCTTAAACTTGATCCCCAGCATCTCTTTATTTGTGGATTGTTTAATATAGGATCGCATTTCACTTTTTACGATGTCTTTATTTTTATTAACACGAAGCTTGTTCTTATTCAGAAGATATTTATTTTCAGGAACATACTTGGTAGGATTACAGGACTGAAAAATAATGGCCAGCAATACTATCCAACCAATCAGCCCAAAATTACCTGCCTGATTTTTATTTATAATAAATATTTTCAACTTTGTATTAAGATTATCCCACAAATATAATCAATGAAACGGTATATTTTTCTTCATTTTTAATTATCCATTCTGTTCAAATGCTAAGTCTTAAAGAAAAAAAACGGTTAAATCTGCTTAAACAAAAAAAGTACCGGCAAAAGTATGGTTTTTTTATTGCCGAAGGAGATAAGATCGTAAAAGATTTTCTCAGGTCTGACTGGGAAGTTCATGATTTATTTGTTGTAAAGGATTGGACAGCCAATATTCAGGGAGAAGAGTTACAGAAAAATACAAGAGTTCATATTATTGACCGGGATGAGTTAAAAAAAGTAAGCAGCCTGACAACCCCGCATAATGTTCTGGCAGTTGTTAAAATTCCGGAAAGAAAGACCCACTTTACACCCGACCCCGAAAAACTGGTTTTGATGTTGGATGAAATAAAAGACCCGGGCAACCTGGGCACGATCATCCGCACGGCAAGTTGGTTTGGCATTCATGACATACTTTGCTCAACCAACAGTGTGGATGTTTTTAACCCGAAAGTAATACAATCCAGCATGAGTGCACTTATACATGTACGAGTCTGGTATCAGGACCTGAAAAAGAGTCTGGAGCAATTCAAAGAAGCCGATATACCTGTTTACGGAACTTTTCTTTCCGGCGAGAATATTTATGAAGCAACTCTCCGTTCAAATGGTGTTATTCTGATGGGAAATGAATCGAGAGGAATAGCTGCCGAACTGGAACCTTATATTTCCCGTAAAATTACCATCCCGGCTTTTCTCCAACCGAAAAGGGGTACAATTGAATCGCTTAATGTAGCTACTGCAACCGGCATTATCTGTGCTGAATTCAGGAAGTAAAAGCAGGAAGTATAAAGTAAAAAGGCAGAAGGCAGAAGGCGGAAGGCAGAAGGGAATCTCCTTCGCTATCACCTTCGCGGAAGCTATGGAGGATGTCGTAAACAAGAAAGTATGACTAAGTGACGAGAGACAGAGAGACAGAGAGACTGAGAGACTGAGAGACTGAGGGAAAGAGAGACTAAGTGAATGAGAGAGTGAGAGAGTGATAACAGAGCTTGCATTATCGTAAAGGCGCGATGCATCGCGTCTCAGTTTATCAATAAGATAATGTATAAATGCCTAAATGTATGAATGCCAAAATAGAACAACCCGTAAAGACGGACGATAAAAAAGACGAAGAGACTGAGCGACTTAGAGATTAATGGTGCCACATTATCGTAAAAATGCAATGCATCGCGTCTCAGTTTATCAATAAGATAATGCTTAAATGCTAAAATGTATGAATGCCAAAATAGAACAAGCCGTAAAGTCGGACGATAGAAAAGACGAAGAGACTGAGTGACTTAGAGATTACTGGTACCACATTATCGTAAAGACGCGATGCATCGTGTCTCAGTTTATCAATACGCTAATGTTTCGCCAAAAACCGGGGACAGAAGTCAAACGGAGAGCTACCTCATAAATGACTGTTGCCCGGAGAATTATTTGGTAAATTGATAGAAAAGCGATTTGGGGTAATTGAAGCAAACACCAAAAGAAAAAAGCCAGCTTTCATAGCAGGCTTTTTCAAATAATACTTTTCTTGTTGAGCTAGTGATTTATAATCAATTGCTTAACTTCCGATTGCTTCCCGGCTGTGAAATGAATGAAATAGGTGCCATTAACAAATTGTTTTGTATCTATCCGTAATAATGGCTGGTCTGTTTTTGTTGATACATAAACAGGGCTTTTTAGATTATTGACTATGTTTACTTCATAAGTATCACTGACAATTCCTTTGGTGCCGTATTCTTTTTTCTCTGCTATAATTTCCACATAATCATTTGCAGGGTTTGGTTGCATACTGAATTTCCAGCCCGGTACAATTACCTGGCCGGTATAGGTGTCTGATACACCACAAC
>JANTGF010000059.1 GCA_024763075.1 Bacteroidales bacterium
TTGGTTTAGCATCGAAAGTATAAGCCATAGATACACCTGATAAAGGTACTTGCTTAACACCGTTATATTCCTTTGGCATTTCAAGTCCAATTACTTCAAGTAATGTTGGTACTATATCTACCGAATGGTGATATTGGTGACGAATTTCGCCTCTTGCTTTTATTCCTTTTGGCCAGGAAATCACCAATGGATCGTTTGTTCCACCAGCATATTGCGAGTAACGTTTAAACATTTTAAAAGGAGCAGAAAAAGCATAAGCCCAACCTGTTGGATAATGCTCATAGGTTTCAGGACCACCCAAAACATCTAAATATTTCATATTTTCTTCTAATTCATCAGGGAAATTATTAAAGAATTTATTTTCATTAACAGAACCATTGGGGCTTCCTTCACCAGAAGCACCATTATCGGCAGCATAAATTACAATCGTATTTTCTAATTGACCACTTTCTTCTAAATAGTCAACAACCCTACCAACTTGTGCATCGGTATATTCAGAAAAACCGGCATATACTTCAGCCATTTTAGAAAATAATTTTTTCTCATCATCATTTAACGAATCCCAGGGGCGAACCATATCAATAGCTTCCGCCATATCTTCACGCATAGGATTTCTTGGAGTAACATCTGTTCCTTCAGGAAGAATTCCTTTTTCGATCATCCGCTTGGTAACCCATTCTCTATAAGCATCATAACCGTCATCAAACTTGCCCTTATACTTTGCAATATACTCTTTTGGCGCATGGTGAGGTGCGTGATTAGCCCCCGGATTGTACCACATATACCAAGGTTTTGAAGGGTTGGTTGCCTGTTGATCTCTCAACATACCCAAGGCGTGATCAGCTAAATCTTTTGAAAGGTGATATCCCTCTTCAAATTCTTTCTCTACAAAATGGTTGTCTTCAATTAAATCAGGATACCATTGGTTAGTTTCACCACCAATAAATCCATAGAACCGATCCCATCCCATTTGTAGTGGCCATTGTTTTTTACTGCTTCCAGAAGCAACATCTTGCTCCGGTACGTTGTGGTTTTTACCAATCCAGAAAGTACTGTAACCGTTATCTTGTAATATTTTTGACAATGGAACTACTTCAGGCCCCATTCTTCCATTCGCACCTGGAAAACCATCGGCAGTTTCAGTAATAGCAGCCATCCCGTTAAGGTGGTGATTTCTTCCTGTTTGCAGAGTAGAACGAGTTGGCGAACATAAAGCTGTTGTATGCCATTGAGTATATGTTAAGCCATTAGCGGCTAATTTATCCATTGTAGGCATATTAATTGCTCCGCCATATGGTGACCAGGCACCTAAACCCGTATCGTCATATAAGATAAAAAGAATATTTGGTGCCCCTTTTGGTGCTGATTTTGGCGTGTAAGCCGACCAGTCTGATTTTGAATCTCGTACATCAAGGGCAATTTTACCTTTAAACTTGGGTGCAGAATTACTAGTTTCTTTTTGTACATTACTCTGATTGCAACTCGATATTGCAATAGCCAGTATTGCCATAGCTAGTATTTTTGGCATTGCTTTAAACATGGTTTTTTGTTTCTTCATTATTTCTATTTTTGATTTATTAATATGATTCTTTGTGCTTAAAAAGCGCGAATAGCACGTACGTGATTTGATTCATCTACCTTATTGTTGTATTGGCTACCACCCGAATCCATATTTTGAACCCAGGCTGTATCACCACCAGAACTAGATGAGGTCCAATAGTTAGTTCTTTGTATCATTTCTCCGCCATTAGCTTTTGATGCAGAATTTATGACATCTAGATTTTGATGAATCGCATTTAACTCATCTTTACTTGGTAAAAACCAATCGCCATAATCGTTTAATGTAAGATTGTTACAGATGGCCGCGGCAATATCTCCGGAGGTACAGGTACCAATTATGTCTAAAGTGTTTTGATCTCCTGTTCCTATTGATATTCCTTTTGCACTAGTAACAAGAGTAGGTAGACATCCCCACTCGGCACCATAGCTTTGATCGGATACAGCACAAACAAGTCCATGTTCTCCCGTATCATCTAAATAAAAAACAATACCTCCCTGGTAGAAATCACCAATATTATGAATTAAGGTTTGTTGGGATTCTTTTTTGCAAGATACTGTAAAAGTGGTTAGTACGGTTATCAAAACAGCGATAGATAGTTTCTGCATATATCACAATTAATATTAATTTAGACTCGGTAAAAATAGGCATTGACCAATTCTAAAAAAATATCATTTGATAAGTTTTTGTTTTTTTTTGATGCGATGGATTGTAAGCGGGGTGATTCCTAAAAAACTGGCAAGGTGTTTATCAAAAGCCTTTTCAATTAATACAGGATTCCATTTTATCAAATCAAGGTAGCGTTCTTCGGGTGTCATGGTCACAAATGTGTTCAACCTATATGAAAGTGTAATGATAATCTCCTTTAAAAAATCGAGATAAAACTTCAATATTTCTGAGTTGACATATGCAATAGCTTCAAGTTCACTAACATCAAACTTTAAGTAATGAACTTCTCCAATTGCTTCAATTGTAAGATCTTGAACCTCATCTCCAAAAACTTTAGCATCGGCCATTAAATGTCCTTCTGCTCTAATGAAATTATTTAATTCATGACCTTTTTCATCAATGTTAAATGCACGAGTAACACCTTTTAAAATGAAGATCATATTTTTATCGTATTTTCCACTTTTTAGTATTGTTTCTTTGTTCTTTGCGATTTGATATTTGCATATTGATAAGAAAATATCTATCTCTTGGTCGGAATGTGGAAAGTAGTCATTAAGTAGTGTTTTAATTTCGGATTGTGATAGAGTCATTTTATTGATTATTATCCAATGCACATGCAGAGTAGAGCCTGAAAGCCAACTCAATAATTAACAGTCATAAAGATAATAATTATAAGTAAGCTATCAATACCCCTACATCAAACCGTATCCCGATGTAATAATCGGGACAGGCTGTGAACTTCTCGCTCATACGGTTTACCGAAAGAGTTTTACTGTTGATTTTCACAATAATCTACCCAATCAAAGTTTAATCTGCTGGCGAAAATAGTTCACTATGACTTTTCTTTTATTGTTTAGACAATAGTATAATGACATCTAAACTCAGACTATTGTTAATATCAGTCGAATAGGACAAAGCCAATACTATGGGCTTCTCCAATCCCGAAACAATTCGAATTCTTAATTTGATTATTTGAATGAACGAAGCTTTCGCAACCGTAAAAGCTTTATGTGAACGCGGTCGACATCCTCCTTACAAAGTTATCTGTTCGCTTTTCTTCAGGGTGAACAGTCATTTCCCTAACAGGATTTGTACCTGCTGCAAATCTGCAGCCTTGAATGCACGCCAAAGGATTGCAATAAGAAACATTGGGTATTTCGAAGCACCTGCCTTTCAAGTTATCAAGCTGTTTGTTAAATGCTATATCGTTCAAATTTAGCACTTTCTGCCCTATATTTTTTACTGCGTGTTACAGGCTGGCTTTTCTCCTGTCCACTAAAATTAATCAATTTTACTATTTTCAATAAATTCAATTATACTAGTGTTTACGTAATCAGGTTTCTCCATATTTAAGCCATGACCAGCATTTTGAACTATTATAACCTCTGCATGAGGAATGGCTTTTAATGCATTTGATTTAAATTCTTCTGGGTCATTGTATAAAATTGGTTTTCCACCCGCCAATATTAATACCGGCATTTTTATCATTATTAGCTCTTCCGGTTTGTAAATCCGATGTTGTGGCACATCAAACATTTTTGTAGAACCAAATTCTATTACATCGAGCATATGTTCTCTCCACAATAATAAATCGGGGTTTGAATAGCCACCACCTAGCCAATCCAAAAATTTGGAATATTTATTTCGATTAGGGAAAAACATAAATGCCTTAAATCCTTTCCATGCTATGCCACCATTCATTGGCATAAATGTTTCTGATGGGTCAAGGAGTATAATAGAAGTGAATGTATTAGGCATTTCCCGTGCTAAAGATAAAGCAAGCCAACTACTATATGAAACTCCCATAACAGCTATCCTGTCAAGTTTATAATGATTCAATATTTGATTAAACCAAATTTTATAATCATTAAATTCGTTAATCGCTTTACCTATCGGTTGACTCTTTCCACCGTAATTAATCATGTCGAGCGTATAAATTTTATAGTGTTCCGAAAGTTCTCCCGCATTAGGATACCACATAGTAGCATCTCCGAATAAGCCAGGCAATATAAACAGAGAATTCTCATTTTCTGCTCCTGAAATTATTATATGAGATTTGCCATAATCTGTTTCTACAAACTCTTCTGAATATTCAACATCCCAAAGGTCCATTGCTCTATCGTAGCTGCTATATGCTATTTTTTTGCCTTCATCAGTTTTGTATAGAGACTTAGGTGCTGTATGATTTTTCATTTTATTGTGATTTTATAATGTTACACATTTGTTCAATTCAGTAATAATTTTTTTAACAACATCATCTGCCTCATCCTCCGATATTTTGTAAGTATTTATTTCTTTGCGGCTTGGTTTTGGATTTGTGGGAAGTATTTCCCTAATAAGTGGGTTGATTACCGTTTTGGGTTTTATGCCTGTTCGTTGGATGAGTTCTTTCTCTAAATCTGGGTTTACACCATCGGCTCCGGAACTTAATGAGATAAATGAGAATTTTTTATTTGTATTTTTCAAATCTTCAAACAATGTTCTGAGTGGTGATGCTATTTTCCCGAACCAAATAGGCGCAATGAAAAGAAGATGTTCATATTCCTCAAATATTTTTTCAGATTTTTGAATTTTTGGTGTTCTGTTAAATATTACATCAAGTAAAATAGTCAGAATCGTTCTTTTCCTTTTTTCTTTTATTTCCACGAAGTCGGCATTGATTCTTTCGGCTATTATATTTGATAATTTGCCATTATTTCCTGTAAACGAATAGGATATTATAAGTGTTTTCATTTCTGATAATTTTAAGAATAAATATTTGATACAAAGTTATAGTAGCTTATTTGACTGATTGTTTGACAAAGTCAAAATCCTTTTCTTAATTCTCGATTTGCAAATAATTATAGAAATGTTCTTTTTTTAGTTTGTCGGCATATTCTGAAAGTGAAAACTTTGGATTTCCCAAAACTTTAAATGTTTCACAATCATCAGCTAAAAATGTTTCCTTGAATTGATTAAAATAATCCGACATGTGTTTTAACATCTTAAACTCTTTTTTGAAAAGTGCTAAAAATCCAATAAACCCACCTGGAATTTTATTCACTTTTACGTTTTTATTGAAAATAGAAAAGAATTTCCTTGCTGCTTCAGGATGTTTAAAACCTTCTTTCCCTTGCACGGGAAATTCCATAAAATACGCATCAGGATTTCCAACAGCATTTGCAACATGGTTGGAAAAGTCGAGACAATTTGTAAAATAAATTGGGCTTTCTATATCTCCTATTACTGAATAAGTATGGTTTCGTTCATAAAAAATGAAACTGTCAATGAACCAACTACAATGCAAAATTGTGTAAGGAATTCCCGATTCTTTTATGAGTTTATGTCCTTGTTTGCGGAGTATATTTGGGATAAACTTAAATTTTTCAGGATTCTGTACATTATCCAGGGCTCCAAGACCAGAGATACAAATTATCTGTTTAATACTCTCTTTATCTAATGCACCTAATACATTTGCGACCCCTTCTCTGTCAGGAGCAAAGGCTGTATTTTTTTTAGTGCTTTGAGAAGAAAGATTTAAGTAAAGATATTCTGTACCTGTCAAGGCAAGTTTTAAACCTGAAATATCTTTCAAGTCTGCTTTTTCAAATTGTATATGAGGTTCATCATTGAATAGTTTATTTGCTTTTTCAAGATTTCTAACTATCGCTTTTACCTCATAACCTGAATTGATAAGGTTTCTTGCAACGGCACTTCCAATATTACCTGTTGCTCCGATGATTGTAATTTGTTTTTTGTTGCTCATAATACTTGTTTTTTAAATTATAAAACAAAGTTATGGCAAGCAGTCAGCAGAATTGTTTGACAAAAGTCAAAAACGGTTATTTTTTCTTTCTAATTCTGCTTAATGTTGCAATATCAACACCAATATATGATGCAATGCTCCCTAATGTAGTGCGTTGCAATATATCTGGATGTTCGTTGCAAAAGGTCTGATACCGCTCTGTTGCCGACATAGTCTGAAAACGATTTGCTCTTTCAATCATTTCCCGGCTTTTATAGTCTGCTAAATCTCTGCAAATAAGATTCCATGCCGGAATCTTATCGTACAATTCTTTTTGTTTCTCATAAGAAATAACCATTAACTCCGAATTCTCAATTGCCTTAATGTTCTCTTTTGAAGGAACTCTGTTATTAAAACTATCAAATGATATTATCAATGTGTTTTCAGGAAAAAAGTCAGACGTAATTTCATTAGCGTAGTCGTCATAAATAAAAGAGCGAAGTAATCCCTTTATTACAAATCCAATATAATTACAGATATCACCTTCTTTCAGAAAAAATTCATTCGCCCTAACTGTCAGGGGTGCATAACCCCTCATGGTCAATGATATTTCTTCTTCGGTTAAATTATACTTCTTTGCTATGTTATCATCTATTTTCATATATGGTTGATTTATTTATTTTTAAGCTTGCCTGTAACAATGTTACACGTTTACATATTTTACGTAAAAATACCCAATACTTATTTTCCTGCAGTTTATATCTCAGGTAAATATTCTTTAAAAAAGATTGGTTTATATTTTCTGCATTTTAGAATTCATCGCTTCTTTTTAGAGAAATGTTATTATTGGATTTTTTCTGATGAATTCCGGTTTTCACTTTCAGTGCAATTCCCTGTTTGTCCTCCGTATTGCATAAATGATTACCGGCTCATTAAGATACTGCTCCCTGTTCTCTTGGGCCTGAATTTTCTTTACCGTTTCCATTCCCTCTATCACTTTGCCAAAAGCTGCAAATCCCTGGCCGTCCGGATTTCTTTTTCCGCCAAAATCCAGTTCAGGCTGATCATTAATGCAGATAAAAAAGCTGCTTTGTGCAGAATTGGGAGTCCCCCGTGCCATGGAAATTGTTCCGTTTTTGTGGTGGATATTCGTTTGTGATGTTGTTTCCAGCGGTATGGGAGGGAATAATTTCCCCTCCGGAACATCTCCACCCTGAATCACTTCAATTTTAATCTTCCTGCTGGCTTCATTTTCATTTGTGCAGGTGCGGAAAAAACTACTGCTGTCATAGAGATGCTGATCTGCATATTTCCTAAAATTCTGTACGGTAAGAGGTGCCTTGTCAGGGTACAACTCAACCACTATATCACCCAGGGATGTTTGGATAGTATATATCAGGTTTGTTTGTGCCTCACTGTTAAGAAATAAAAAGACCAGGGGTATCAGTGCCCCGATATTTTTTAATCTGTTCATAGTGTTTGTATGTTTATACTTTTTCTTTCTGCATTAAATATCAATTTCCTTTCCAACCATAATATCTGTATAATTATCATGGAAAGCTTCACGGAAAGCTTTAATACTGGCATCGCAACTATCATGAGATGAGAGGCCAACGATTCCGGGATGGTATTCTTTTAAAATGCTAATATTTTCATGTACCAGGCCCATGGTAATGGGTTTCCACGGAAGCCGGCAGGTGCCAAATATCTTTTGTATTTTAATTCCGAAGATTTTTATCCTTGAATCGGTAACCGGATAATGTAAACCTCCCAGAATTCCGTATATCGGTTCATTAAAAAGGGCTTTTGCCCTTTTAAGAATTCCGGGTAAAGTCTGATGACCACAACCAACGATCAGAACAATTCCTTTCCCTTCCACATTTATGGCCAGAGCCTGCTCTGAAATCCGGCCCATGAAAAAATCCTGATTGGAAATGATTCCGGTGGTAGCCACTCCTTTGCCAATTACGGCAGGATTTTTTGTACATACGGGATCAAGTCCCGGATAAATCATAGGTACAGGGGTATAGACAGCTTTTCCATTCAAATCAATCTGATGACCTGTAAGGGAAAATGATTTCTTTTTCTGCCACTTCATACCACCTACATGATCAGGATGATTATGGGAAATTACAATCGCATCAAAATCACCGGTTGAGATACCCAGTTGCTTCATATTATGCATAAGGGGAGAAGGATCTGCCTGCTTTTCATTAAATCCCACATCAAACAGGATAGAAATTTCATCCGTTTTTACCAGATAAGATACTCCTGCCTCAGCCTTCAGATCAATACCGGAAGAATACCAGTCTATTAAAGGTAGTATGCGAAGCGATTTTGTACTTCCCGGGTTTAATCTTTGGATATTTGCTTTTTTCCACTCTTCTTCGACTTTCTTTTTACCTGAATTAAATCTGAAATTCAGAAATAAAATACCTGAAAACAATAGAATAAGAAGAAGTATTATTATCATGTTTTGGATGAATTATTTCGTGTATAACAACCTGCCGGGAAACATGGCCGTAAGTTTTATTATTCAAAACACATCTTTCTGCAAGTAAAATTTAATTTGCCTCTTCTTCAATGATGCCGCAGGGCCTGACGTTTTCTCCCACTCTATCGGTCAGTTCATCCCCCAGATCTTTCCGGGCTTCTTCCACCAAAATCATAATATCCTCAACTACTTCAGGATAAAGCTCTTTCACATCATAATGTTCACCGGGGTCACGCCGTAAATTATACAAGGCTAGTTCAGTTGTATCTGTTCCGGTTTTGCCGGGAAATCTGTCATTCCCGGGTAAAAATCCAACATAGGTACGATAAGAATGGGGAAGTACCAGTTTCCATTTTCCTTTACGTACGGCTTCCAGACTGTTTTTACGATAATAGTAATAAAAATGGTCTCTGGGATTTGCATCCTTGTCTCCTTTCATCAAAGGCAGGATATTCACCCCGTCAATTATATGATCCGGAAGTTTTGCACCGGTTATAGCCGCAATGGTAGGTAATACATCAATGGTCCCGGAAAGTTTATTACAAATGGTCCCTTCGGGAATTTTCCCCGGCCATTTCATCAAAGTGGGTTCCCGCTGGCCACCTTCCCAGCTTGTACCTTTTCCTTCCCTCAAACCTCCGGTTGAACCGGCATTGTTGCCAAAATTTATCCAGGGTCCATTATCACTGGTATAAATAACCAAAGTATTCTTATCAATTCCATTTTTTTTAAGAGCTTCTAAAATTTGGCCAACCGACCAGTCAACCTCCATCATCACATCACCAAACAATCCTTGTTTACTTTTTCCTTTGAATTTATCGGATACCCCAAGAGGAACATGAACCATAGAATGTGCAACATAGAGAAAAAAGGGTCCGTCTTTATGACGGTTGATAAAATCAACAGCAAATTCAGTATATTTAGTGGTTAATTGATCTTGATCAGCAAACGTACGTATCTCTGCAATTTTCTCATTGTCTTTGATCAGCGGAAGCTGAGGATATTTTGACTTCCATGGCTTGGGCGAGTCTTTAGTAACCGGGGTTCCGTCATAGTCATACGGCCACATATCATTTGAATACGGCAATCCCAGATATTCATCAAAGCCATGTTGTAAAGGCAGAAACCGCTTTTGCCAGCCCAGGTGCCACTTACCCGTCATTCCTGTAGCATAGCCCTTTTGTTTTACCAGCTCGGCAATGGTCATCTCATCATCACTTAAGCCATTTTTTGCCCAGGGCATCAAAGCTCCGTGAATGCCAATCCGGTTCGGGTAACATCCGGTAAGCAGTCCGGCCCGTGAAGCGCTGCAAACACCCTGTGCCGCATAAAAATTCGTAAAACGCATGCCTTCAATGGCCATTCTGTCAATATTGGGTGTAAGGAATTCTGTTGCACCAAAACAACTTAAATCCCCGTAACCCTGATCATCAATAAAAATCAGCACAATATTTGGCTGAGTGGAGTTTGAAGTGTCCTGCTTCTGTTTTTCCACACATCCCTGTAAGAAAACCAGAATAATTAAAAAAAGCATAGAAAAACCGGTGAAACGAAAGGATAATTTAAACATGATATTTTGTTAAAATTAAATTAATACTTGATTCAGGTACTTTATGAACGGGGACATCTGATAAAAAACTGTTTTTGCTTCAGACAGAAAATCTTCCTGAATTACGGAAGTTTCATCATAATTTTTAATTGCAATATAACTTTTAAGCTTTAACAGATCAATATCAGGGAAATCAGAAGGAAATCCTTTGGGAACCCGTTTTAGTTTATCACCTGAGATGCCTCCGAAATTTTCCCGGAAAGAAGCTTCCCCAATGATTTTTTTCAGTTCTTCAGGATTTTCAAAAATAGCATTCCGTATTTTCTTTAACTGATCCGAAGGCGGCATATAGACTCCCCCGGCAAGGAAAGAACCCTGCGGATCCAAATGCATGTAGTACCCGGCTTTACCGGACTTTTTACCGCCGGGAACCATAAAAGCACCGAAATTTGTTTTATAAGGTGACTTATCTTTGGAAAAACGCACATCCCTGTAGATCCGGAAGATACAATCCTTTGCCTGTAAAAAATTTATCTCAGGATCAAATTTGCCAATTTCCTTGATCATTATTTCTGTAATGACCAGAAAGTTTTCTTTGGCTTTCAGAAATTCGGGTTTGTGGGACTGAAACCAGTCCCGATTATTGTTTTGCGATAAACGATGCAAAAAGCTGAATATATTTTGGAATGCCATTTTTATAATATTTGTCAGGCTAATTTACAGTTTTTTAGTGTACGCAAAAATTATTCTTACATTTTTTATCAAATCGTCTATCTTTACATTTTAAAAGAAAACAAACATCATGCGAAAATTCAGCATCATTGTGGCAGGTGGTAAGGGACTGAGAATGGGATCGGATCTTCCCAAACAGTTTTTATTGCTAAAGGAGAAACCTGTGCTGATGCGAACGCTGGAAATTTTCTCAGATTATGATCCTTCGATGAAACTGATCCTGGCTTTACCGGAAGATCATATCCCTTACTGGAATGAACTTTGCCAAACGTACCATTTTAACCGGAAAGTAAGCATTGTGAAAGGTGGGGCAACCCGATATCATTCTGTGAAAAACGCCCTGGAGACAATTGCGGAAGATGGAATCATAGCCGTACATGACGGCGTCCGGCCCTTAATTACTATCGGTCTGATTGACCGGTGTTTCAAGGAAGCTGAAAAGTTTAAAAATGCCATCCCCTTTATTCCTGTCAGTGAGTCGTTGAGAGAAGTGAACGGAGAGAAGAACCAGCGTGTGGACAGATCTAAATTTGTAATGATCCAGACCCCTCAGGTTTTTGAAGTTCAGCTGTTGAAGGAGGCTTTCAGGCAAAGGTACCGGGATGAATTTACGGATGAAGCCAGTATGATTGAGTTTATGGATATTCCGGTTCATCTGGTTGAGGGAATTCCTCAGAATATTAAAATTACTCACCCGGCTGATCTTGTTTTTGCTGAGGCATTTTTAGCTCATGAAGAAAGTAAAAAGTAATCCTCCCTCGCTATTCCTAAGCATCTCCTTTGCATCTCCTTTGCGGAAGCTACGGAGATTAAAGGAAGCTACTGAGGATAGAGAAGGCAGAAGTAATATTTACTTTCGGTATTCAAGCGGAGGTTCACGGTCCCCCAGCAGAGGAAAATATTTATAATCTTTTCCTCTCTTTCCAAGAAATTCCATTTTTGCTGTCTCTATTTCCTGCGGATTTGAAAAGAGGTCAACGGCGGTAAAAGCCATTACCTTAGCGGCATTGATCATTCCTTTCATGGCAATATCCGTACCTCCGCAGGCAACAGCCTGCCAGCTATGAGGCGGGGTTCCGGGTATCCAGCATGCTGTAGCTATTCCTGCAGTTGGCACATTCCAGCTGACATCCCCAACATCTGAAGACGCTGAACTATTCATGGGTTTAAAAGGTAAAACCGTTTCTGCCATGCTCAATGGCATACGAACATTTATTAAAGTTTTTCTTATTTCCTCCGCAAACTGCTTTTCCTTCTGTGTATAATGAACCCCACCCACTGTATTCAGGTTGCTATCCATTAATTTTGCCAGGGAAAGGTTTGTAAGGATGCTGTAAACACCTCCCATAATTTCGTAATTCATAGTCGTACCGGTTCCCAGAGCTGCACCTTTTGCAGCATCTGTTACCCGGTCAAATATAGTCATCAGGTCTTTTGCATTTTTATACCGTATATAATAATAAACTTCTGCTTTTGCCGGAACTATATTAGGTGCATCCCCACCATCTGTAATTACATAATGGATTCTGGTTTCCTGCGGAATATGTTCCCTCATCATATTTACCATATAGTCCATGGCTTCTACTGCATCCAAAGCAGATCTCCCTTTTTCAGGTGCAGCGGCAGCATGTGACGCCACACCTGTAAACCGGAATTTAGCAGAGATATTAGCCAGTGTTGTAAACGGGCTGGCTGAATTTACATCAGCAGAATGCCAGTGCAATACAATGTCCACATCCTCAAACAATCCGGCACGAACCATATAAACCTTTCCGGAGCCACCTTCTTCTGCAGGACATCCATAATAACGTATGGTACCAGGTGTATTGGTTGATTTCAACCAGTGTTTTACACCAATTGCAGCAGCGGCAGATCCTACTCCAAATACATGATGTCCACAACCATGCCCGGGAGCTCCTTCTATTACCGGCTTTTTTTCAGGTATAGCCTGCTGAGAAAGACCCGGTAAAGCATCAAATTCACCTAAAATGCCTATCACCGGACCGGTACTTCCATAACTGGCAATAAATGCAGTTGGAAGACCTGCCACCCCTTTTTGAATGGTAAAACCTTCTTCCTGCAACATTTTTTGCAATAATGCTGAACTCTTAACTTCCAGATAACCCAATTCCGGATGATCCCATATTGTTTTAGCTGCTTCAGCATATTTTTCTTTATTCTTATCAATAAATCTACCTACTTCTGATTTTGATTTTTGAGCTATTAATGGCATGGTTACCAATATAAAAGCTGTAAAAAGGATAGGAAATTTCTTCATTTTTAAATTGTTAAAATTTATTAGCATGAATTATCATCCGTTTAATATCAAGCTTGCAAACCTTCATTCCAGGATTATTTTACCGGTAAATCGCATCCTGGATTTTGTGAATAGTTTAAAAAAATATACTCCGCTTTTCAGGTTTTCTTTGTTGATTATTACTGTGTTTGTTGCAACTTTCGATACTTTGTACACCAGTCTTCCACGTATATCATAAAGCATCAGGGATAAATCTTCATATTCGGGATTTTTAAACTCCAGGCTTATAGTACTGCCTGCAGGATTCGGGTAGATTTTATAATTATCTGCCCCTGTTTCCTTTACCCCTGATATCCCACATGGGAATGTATTATTTACAGCCTGCACCATTTTATCCCATTTAAGGCTATCTGCCCTGAGCCGGCTTTTTTCCTGTTCAATGTGAATAAATGTCCCGTAAGTTGTATCTGCATTGCTGCTACAAATATCGGTTCCTGAATTTAGATAACGGCCCTGCACATTTGTAAAAGCAATTAAGCGGGTCCATTCCGGATCCAGATGTGCAATTTTAAAATCAAGCATATTATCAACTACCCGTAATTCATTTTTTAGCAGGTTAATGTAATCCGGATCAGGAGTAATTCGTGTACCATTACTCATGATCACGTAGGGATCACCGGATTTTTTACCAAAACCATGGAGTTGAATAAATACCAGTGTGCTGTCTGATTCTTTTACTGCCCCGGTGGTTGCCTGAAAAATACTTTTGTCATTGTGAGCCATATCGGAAATGCGGTACGGACCACTAGTGCTGCCACATGCGGATGTAGTTCCCGAACAATTTGAGATTAAACTGCTGTTACAACGGTGCGTTCCGGCCAGACAGTAGAACAAAGCACCGGTGTTTTTAAGCACGTACACCCCTTGTTTACCGGTATTCAGGTCGTATTTCGGATGCGGACTCTGGATGATAATTTTCCGGCATCCTTCCGGATTAAAAACATAGGTTCCCCAGTAGTTTAGTGAATTTTCTTTCTTTTGAAGAATGTAATATTTTTCTGTTCCATCGGTGAATTCAATTAACTCATATGAAAAGTCGCCTGCCAGGGAAGATGCAGAAGAGAAATCTTTCTTCAGCAGTGTCTGTATGAGATTTTTCCATGATGAAAACTGTTCCGAAGAGGGATTTTGATAATTGTTTCCATCCTTGCCGGGCATATCGTCAATTATTGAATACACATATCCGGTAAGGCTTCCGTTCTTAATCAGTTGTGCCGATAAATTACCGGAAGCAAAAAGCAATATCAGAAAACAAAATTTCCGGAACTGATGAAAACCTGAAGAAAAGGTATTACTCATATTGTACTGATTTAAAAAACCATAAGAAAACCTATTTCAGATAAAAAACCGACAGGATTGCCCGGTGGTCGGAATTAAAGAACCCTCCCGGAGGATCATCCATCACTATTCTGGAAGATTTGGTCTTAATTTTTCCTCCCCGGTAATAAATATAATCAATCCGGTCTGAGATAATATCATCACCCAGAAACCCCCAGGTTCCTTCCATTGTTTTGAGAGGATCGGGGTTTGCTTCCCTGAATGAATCTGTAAATCCATAATCTGCAATCAATTTACTTACAGGCCATTCCACAACCTTATTGTAATGCCATTTTTTGGTATTTTCACCCCAGTCGAGATGCGAACCCGAATTAAAATCCCCACCCATAATGACAGGCAGTGCATATTCCTTTTGCAAGCTATCCACTTCTTTCAGGATTTCTGTTATCTCCTTCAGGCGTGTTTTGCCTTCTCCCAGAATAAGAGAATCGGGAGACAGGGTTTTGATATCATTAAAAAAATCAGGGAGATAATGCAACCAAAGGTTGACACAGATAATCCTTTCACCCTTAACATCAATAATAACTCCCTGGGAATTAAAAGGTTTATAAATATTCAGGGTATCGGTTATGGGATATTTGCTATGAATGGATAAGTTTGAACTGGATCTCCATGAATAGGTGTATCCGGCCTCTTTTGCAATTTCCATACCACAGCAATAGGTTTCCTGCATGAATATAATGTCCGGATCATTTTGTCTGATTACCTTTAAAACATTTAAGGTATTTATGGTATCTTTTTCGAAATGACCGGCTTTACTTCCATGCAATCCTCCGTGCCAGATATTCCAGGTCATTACCTTTAATTCTTTTAAAGGTTCCTTTTGAGAACAGGAGGTAAAGGACAAAAAAGATAATGCGAATAGAAAAATGAATACTCTTGGTTTCATAATTATAATATTAAACTTTCTTAATAACATGCCGATGTTCTATCTGTTAGTTTTGTCATGATTTTCGCCTTCGCCATCCAAAATTCCGCCAAAACTGATTTTTCTTCTATGTTTTAATCATTCCGTTTGGGAAATCAAGTGTAAAAAAGCAATCGCAAAAGTAGGTATATTCTCTTTTGCGATTGCTTATAAACTAATTCATCTTCTTTTGTCCGGTTAAAAATACTATTGATTCACCGGCGTAGCCACATACAGGCCCGGATCATCCGGAAGATTTGTATTTGCATTGATCTCTGAAAAAGCATATGGCAAACGCAGCGGTTGTTGGGTTCCACCCGGGTTTAAAGGGAAAGGAACGATCAGGTCACTATCGCTTTTCTGCAACCTTCTTACATCATTAAAAGGCATATAGGTTCCAAAACCGGATACATACCTTTCTTCTATAATCTCCCTTAACAAAGCTCTTGTATCATCAATTCCATCCGGATTTTCAATGCCTCCGCTGGCAAAATCAGCAGCATCATAAGCCTCATACAAATAGGTGGAATCAGCAAAAGCATCATTCAGAAAGCCCCCTGTATTCAACCAGTCCCTATAGTCATTCAGATGGTTGAGTGCCGTAGTAAAATCAACCGTTCTGGCAGCACATTCAGCCAGTATCAGAGAATTCTCAGCATAACTTACCAGTTGCATGGGCTCGTATTCTGCAATGATTCCCTGGTTAACCGGACCGCCTTCCTCATGGATCACATAATACTGAAATCTGGCATACTCATTTGTCTTGGCATTATTTCTGGAAGAACTGTTTTCAATATTCAATAAGTCCATAAGGAAACTCCCTTCATTTCCTATATCACCTCCACGTGAACCGGACAATACCTCATAAAACAGATTCTTGTCGCCGGTTACACCCGGATCTCCTCTCGGAATAAATTTCATAGAGGCATCATCGGAAGATACACCTTTTTGTGCAGCGGCGTAAGCACTGGAATAGTCTTTCATCTGTAAATAATACCGGGCTATCAAAGTATAGGCTGCTTCTATCCACTTATCCTTGTCTCCACCGAAATAAATATCCTGGGAAAGGTTTCTGCTAACTCCTGCATTCAGATCTGTGATTGCAGCGTTTAAAAGTGAAATGGCACTTGTAAAAACAGATACCTGATCATCAAGCTTGGGATCATCAATATCGGGATCAACAATCTCTGAATACGGGACATCGCCAAAAAGTGAAGCTGCAGTACCAATCGCATGAGCTTCCATCGCTTCAGCGATACCAACCAAAAGTTTATCCTCTGAAGCATCAATTCTGATGGCCCTGAGCTGTGGGATACAACCCACGTAAATCCTGCTCCAGGCAAGATTTGATTCAACGGTTGAAAGTGAATAACCGTAAATATTAGAATACAAGGATGCATAGCCTACCAGTTGTCCACTGTACATGCCGCTTATTCTGTTCAAATGGCCAGCCTGTGCAACCGTGTTGGCTAATTGTGCACCTGTAAGGAGTAATTCACCGGTTACATCATCCGGTGTCAGGTTGTTTGGGTTTTCGTTAATGCCATCTACTAAATCTTCACATGATGTTAACAGCATTCCCAAAACAACAATTATAAATAAAGTTTTTATGAATGTTTTCATCGCTCTTGTTTTTAAATTTAAATTTATCATCTGAATGTTTAATAAGTTATAGCAAGTGTAAACAAGATTGATCTTGTACTTGGGTTGGTAAAATAGTCTAATCCATAGCCATTACTTACCCCACTTTGATTTATTTCCGGATCTACACCCGGAATATTATCCCATAGAACCAGGTTTCTTCCGGAGGCTGATAACATAATAGAACCCAGTTTGGTTTTTTGACGGAATTTACTGGAGTTGAAAGTATAACTCAGGGTAAGTTCCTTCAACCGGGTCCAGGTTGCATCATAAATGGAGAAGTTGTAAGCCTGGTTGTCACCAAAACCACCTCCAATACCCGTCCTGTACCATGTTTCATCTAGCAGAACAGGGCCACCGCCAAAATCGGCCACATTACCCCTAACGGTAGTTCCCTCGGGAATTACATCCCCATGATAGTTAACCAGTTCCTGGGTAGTAGTCATCCTGTTAGCTGTTTCCTCAACAGTTCCAAACCGGCGAAGTACCCATAACGTTCTGGGAGAAAAGTCCCCACCATGTGAGTGTCCGAATAACACCCTGAATGAAAAACCTTTCCAGTCTGCATTTAAACCAAGACTTCCTGTCCAGTCAGGATTTGGATCACCCAATACAATGGGAGTGGAAGTAATTTGAGGAAATCCATTTGCATCCAGGATGAAATCTCCATTTTCATCCGTTTGGGAACCCGTTCCGTACAACACCCCCAGGGGATATCCTACGATTGCTCTGGAGTCCACAGAACCCGGAGCCAGTGTTATGGTTTCTGTACCATGCAAGTCGGTCACTTCATTTTTGTTGGTAGCAAAAATTCCAAGGAGGTTTAATCTGAAATCCCGGTTTCGTAATACTGACCAGTCAAGTTCTGCTTCAAATCCATGATTTTTCATTGCTGCAGCATTCATATATTGTGTGTCATAACCTGACGATGGAGTTAAGCCAACAGCAATAAGGATGTCCTCGATTTTATTTTGATAATAGGTTGCTGTCAGGGACAAAGCATCTTTAAAAAACCGGAGGTCTGTTCCGATTTCCCACTCTGTTTTCATTTCCGGTTGAATATCAGGATTTCCTAGGTCATCATTCAATCTGAAACCTCCACCAAACAGGTTTATATCCAGCGGATCACTATATGTGCTGTAGGAAAATCCCCCTTCAACCGTAGTTTCAAATCGGTAAGGAGCTGGCTGTACCCCCACTTTACCCCAAGAGGCACGTAGTTTTCCAAATGAAAAGACATCTGATGTTAAACCCATATCGGAAAACTGCCATGCAGCATCAAAAGCAGGATAAAAGAAAGAGCCTTTTACACTCGAAGCCGCCTCTAATCCACCTGATGTAGTTAAAAACAATTGGTGAAACAAATTAAAGGTAAAAGAATAATACCCTCTGTTTGAACGGATATTCCTTTTATAATTACTGAATTCCGAGCTTTCAGCTGCTGTATTCAGGTCTGTTGTTTCTTTCCGTGAGTTCGTAAGGAAACCGGTTATCCGGCCTGAATTATATGTTCTGAACCGGTCATTAATGTTCCATCCCAGGGTTGCCATCAATGAAAAATTATCAGTAATATTAAAATTTCCGACACCAAATGCATCAAAGTTCAGTTCCTGCTCTGTGATCATATCCTCTGCAAGGACACCAACCTTTCTGCTTCCGGCAGAATTAATGGGGAAGAAATAAACACGATGATCTCCCGATCTGTCCACTCCGCCTCTCAGGGTAATCCGAAATCCTTTAACAGGTGTAATATTCAACTCCTGAGACATGATAAAGCGATCAACATCTGAAGTAGCTTTTTGCTGATAGATTGTCCAGAGCGGGTTGTTATAGGTAGGTACTGAATTTCCAAGATATCTCCGGAATCCTCTGTGACTGTCAGGGAAAGCAACACCACTATTATTATAATAGGTTCCGTAATAGTCATGATTATCAAAATCAGGGGGTGTACGCAACAAACCGAGGAGTACACCTGTGACATTTGAACTTTGCTGAATACGGTTTGAGGAGCTGCTGATATAACCAGCTTTTGTTACCGCATTAAACCATCTGCTTGGGAAAAACTTAACATTTAACCTCACATTAGTACGATCATAATAGGATGCACGTATGATCCCATCCTGATTTATTTTTCCAATACTGAAAAAATACTGTGATTTATCGGTTCCTCCACTGAATGACAGATCATTTTGCCAGAATCCCCCGGTTTGGAAAATATCATTCCAGTTCGATTCAACAAATGTATCTTTGGAGTTTTTTGTATTAATAGGATAATACTTTGTTCCATCCAGCGCTTCAAAGTATTGCCCGCTTTTGTCCACATCATCTTCACCACCGGCACGATCCGGAATATAATCACCCCAGGATTCTGCCCGGGTGGGACTATATGTTCCTCCCCGGCCTTGTCCGTAGGTAGTTTGGAGCGGATATCTCTTGTTCACCTGATCGATTGAATAAGTTGATTTAAAAGAAATTTTAAGCTTTCCGGGGTTCCCGTTTTTTGTTGTAATCACCAGAACTCCGTTGGCTGCCCGGGAGCCCCATAAAGCTGCGGCCGATGCTCCTTTGAGAATTTCAACCGATTCAATATCGTTTGGATTAATGTCATTCAACCGGGATTGCTGTGAAGTCCCTGCATCACGACCACCGGAAATATTGTTCCCTCCACCGTAAAGTGTGGAATTACTGATAGGAACCCCATCCAGAATGATCAAAGGATTACTGGAACCGGAAATTGTATTTGCGCCCCTGATCCTGATGGTTGTTCCTGCTCCCGGATCTCCGTTTGAACGGGCAATCTGAACATTTGAAGCTCTTGAACCAATAGAATTCAGGACCATTGCTTCCCCTGAGCTGGCAATTTCATCCCCTCCCACTTTTGAGGAGGTGGTAGCCGTTTCATCCTTTTTAATTTTATAACCCAAAGCCGTCAAAACAACCTCATTCAGCTTTGTGTCACTAAATTCAAGAATGATGGTGTAAGATGCTTTAGACTCCAGCTCAACCTCCCGGGTATGATACCCAATGAAAGAAACAACCAAAGTCCCGGGACTATCCGGAATACTTAGCCGGAAATTTCCATCACCATCTGTAACGGTGCCGTTTGTTGTCCCTTTTAAAACAACAGTTGCACCGGGAAGAGGAGTTCCATCAGTATCCATAACCAGACCACTGATTACACGTGTCTGAAGAGCATACGCCGAAAAACTTCCTGATAAAAGCAGCATGCTCACTATCACAATACCAACCATCCGTTTCAAATAAGATGGTTTTATTTTATGGCCCGAACCATAAAACATTTTTCTCAAAAATTTCTCCATAATAAGAAAATTTAAGTTAAACAATAAGGTTAATTTAAAATATAATAATCAGAATTACATATTTTCGATATGCCGGAATCATAGTGACAGCCTTGAATTATTTATAAGAAATCAACATTACCAGGATAACATTAATTCCGTTTAAGTATCACAGACTTTCAGGTTTCTTACAGTAAACTATTTAAACGACAAAGTGTCCGGAATTCTTAAATACACGAAGAAAGTCTCTTTCCTGAAAGTATTCAGGTATAAATATATATAGAATAAATAATAAATCAAAATTTCACTTTTTCAATTTCAAAGCCAATGCATTACATAATCAATTGCAATTGAGTATCAGTGACTTGGTATCTATAACATAATGCTAGGTCAAATACAATAGGGCGTTACTACTTGTCATTTCGAAGGAAGGATGACTGAGAAATCTCTCATTTTTAGCAGGTTTCCCGTCTTCAGTTAACGAAGAGATATGACAGCAGAAATCTGGCCTGACATTAGTCCATTTTAAAAATACGTTCCATCAGTTGCCATTTTTCATCAGCTGTGGCTTCTTTTGAAGTATCCTGAAATTGTGATACCCAGGCTTCCCATTCTTTTTGTCTGGGTTTTGTGGCCAGCTCCGCCATTGCATGGTCATGGTCAAATTCCGGCACGGTATCCATAATCATAAACAATTGATTGCCATGCAGATAAATTTCCATATCAAGAATACCCACATCTCTCATTCCCCTGGTTATTTCCGGCCATACGGCTCCTGGAGCATGAACTTCTTTATACTTTTCTATTAATTCAGGATCATTCCTGAGTTTCATTGTCTTGCAATAGCGTTTGATTTCTTTCATTATTTGTTTTGGTTAAATCCCCCAATCCCGGGATGGAAAAAGAAAATTCTTTGTACTACTTCGATAGCTCAGCTTTGTGGTAGTTTATTACCAGAATAATCCAGGCTAAAATTACATCAAATAAAAGTACGGTTTTAAAATTGTTTTTGGTAAGAATTTCTTAAAAAATTATGGCTTAAAAAATTAGTTTTATCTTTATATTCATAAAACAGTATGCAGGAGACAGAAATAAGCAAAATAAACTAAAGCTCAGTATCAATAATTTGATTCATTTTTTAAAATTATTTGTTATGAAAATTTTCCGGATAATTTTCATTTTGGTAATTCTCTCAGGTTGCCGGCCCACTGCCAATAAAGAGAATACTGAAACCAGAAAGGCTGAAGAAGCTATTGCTCTCTCACCCATTGAAAAAGATCTCCCTAAAATGAAAGAAGAAGGAGTTCTGAAAGCGATAACCGTTTACAGTGCCACCAGTTATTTTTTATACAGGGGCCAACCAATGGGATTTGAGTATGAGCTGCTGGAACGTCTGGCTAAGAATTTAAGATTGGATTTAAAAATTGTAGTTGCCCGGGATATGGACGATGTCCTGAATATGCTTAACCGGGGAGAAGGAGACATCGTTGCGTATGGTTTAGCCATTACTGACCAACGGAAAAAGAAAGTGAATTTTACAGAATACCATACCATATCCCACCAGGTTCTTGTGCAAAAAAAACCGGATAACTGGAGAAAAATGAAACTTCATGAAATTCAGCGTAGTTTAATAGATGATGCAATTGAGCTTATCGGTGATACTGTCTGGGTCAGGAAGAATTCTTCTTATTATGAGCGTTTGATAAATTTAAACCAGGAAATTGGTGATACCATATATATTGAAACGCTACCGGGGAACCTGGATACAGAAGAAATTATTAAAATGGTTTCAGAAGGGGAAATCAAATACACGGTGGCCGATTATAATATGGCTAAAGTCAGCAGTAATTATTTTCAAAATCTGGATATTCACGTACCTATAAGCCTTTCCCAGCGACTGGCATGGGCGGTTAGAAAAACTTCACCTGAACTTCTGGAAGCTGTGAATGCATGGATTCACGGAATTAAAAAGACAAATGATTATTATGTAATTTACGATAAATATTTTGAGAATAAACGGGCTTTCAAAACGCGAAACAAAAGTGAATTTTTCAGCAAAAAAACCGGAAAGATCAGCCAATATGATGATCTGGTAAAGAAATATGCAGCTACGATTGGTTGGGACTGGAGGCTCCTGAGTTCGCTCATCTTTCAGGAATCAAAATTTGACCCAAAAACAAAATCATGGGCAGGAGCTCACGGACTTATGCAGTTAATGCCAGGTACAGCCAAAGAGATGGGAATAAAAAATACGGCCAATCCTGAAGAAAACCTGAGAGGAGGTACAAAGTATCTGAAATTAATGACCGGATACTGGACAGAAATACCCGATTCCGTTCAACGGATCAAGTTTGTTATGGCTTCTTATAACTGCGGATATAATCATGTGGTTGATGCGCAAAGTCTGGCCAATAAAAATGGCAGGGATGGTAATGTCTGGGATAATAATACGGATGCCTTTATCCTGAAACTATCTTATCGTAAATTTTTTAATGATGAGGTAGTTAAATATGGCTATGTCAGGGGTACAGAACCTTACAACTATGTCAGGGAAATTTTCCGAAGGTATGAATTGTATAAAGATATTATTCCGGAATAACCTGCATTATTCACCGCTATCCATAAAATTAACTGCTATATTATTGATATACAGTAAACTTATCTGAGTTTTTCGCAAAATCTAATTGCAGAAAATACCCTACAGGCAGCACCGGCGCACCTATATGCACAACAGAGAAATATTGCTTCCGTGCGCCGGGCCAGAACAGCATATTTTGCAAGTGAATCGGTAACTCAAAGTCACCCCCTCACTCATTTTAGCAGGGAGAAATCTCCCGACCTTATTCAATGATAACTTTCAGCATCTCACTAAAATTATTGCCGGTTATCCTGACCATATACAAACCTTTATCCAGTCCGTAAATGTCGATACTTTCCCGGGTTCCGTACATTTTCTTTTTGCGGACTACCCTCCCATCAATGGTGACAATTTCCAGCATACGGATCCCTGGATTATCCGTTTCTATATACAGATTCCCCGATGCCGGATTCGGATAAATATGATATGTATCCAGCGTTAAATTCCTGTCGGGAATACCGGTGATCAAAACTTCTATATCTTCTGTAACCGGCGCTTCCTCAAGATTTCCAATGCTGTCTGAAGCAAGAGAATAAAACTTGTAATTCCATCCTTCCGTTACTTCATAGGTAACATTATTTTCAGAAGTTCTCAATACCGGAACATAACTGCTGTCATTTATTGACGCGTAAATCATGTAATATTCTACACCTGACAGGTTATCGTTTCCACTTAAGCCCAGCAGAATCTCATTATTTGCCTGATCATAACTGTAAGATTCTATTTTACTGACAGGAGCCTGCTCATCGATTGTATTCGACCAGGTATTGGTAAAGATCGGTTCATTAAAATCAAAGGTAATCATTGCCTTATTCTCAAAGGACTCCCCATCTACAAGATCAACCAGGCCTGTGGAAAAAGAAACACTTCCTTCTCCCTCCGGAGAGTTTACATTTGGAGGAAGTATTCCCAGTGCCGGGTCTTCATTTTGCTGCATCGTGACAGGGTCAAGGGAATTAAAATAAACGCTCACAACCCCGTTGATTGTATCCAGCTTTCCTATGACCCTTCCGATGAGCTGTTTTGCAGGCCGGAAATCAATATCCATTGAAAATTCTTTTTGACCAAACATCAGGCTAAGGGTGGTATCACCAATGGTAACTGACTGGAAGCTGAATTCATCCAGATTAAATTTACTGAGATCAAGTGTATCGATGATCCATATCTCCTGAGCAGCAGCAGAAGCCGTATCTTTATTCTCAAAAAAGACCGAATAAACTGCGGTTCCGGGAGACCGGATATAATTTCCTTCTCCATATCCGGCAGGGCCCACTATCTCGTTCGGGTCAAAAGAATAAACTCCCCTTATATTCTTGTTTTTATGTGAATTCATCCCAAACTTTTTATGACAATTCCTATCTGCCTGGTAAATTCCATCGTGTAAAAACTGTATGGTACTGGTAACCGCAATTGCCAGCTTATAAAGCTCGGTAACCGGGAAAAGATCTGCAACACAACCAAGAAACAAGCTGGTCATAGCATATGTAAATGATCCCCATGATCTTCTTTTTGTATAACTTTCCATTCTCATATCCCTTATGGCAAAAAACTCCTTGGTAAGCGATGTAATACAACCTCCTCCCGGTATTAAACCGATATAAGTTAATGCAAGATCCCGCATGGCCCTTTTTTTAGCTTCTTCAATACATTGCCCCAATAAAGAATTACCCTCCAGACATAATGCTTTCAGCGTCCCGTTTTCCATCAGGGGCGAATTGTTCCAAACATTGATTTTTACCTGGGTGCTTGTTTTTATCCGGAATTTAATATTTCCTGTATATCCGGCCGGGATCTTAGGAATATACAGAGGATATACCCTGGTTGGTTCAATTTTTCCCCAGATGGTATCTATGTCAAAATACCATGTAATCGAATCAAGGCTTGCTTCCTGGTTATTATCTACCGCATAGTCAGGTGCAAGAACATTCAGATCCATGAATTCCAGCTGATTATTCTCCGGATCAGAAACCGTAATCCACACGGGAACAATATCTGCATCCACATTACCAGTATTTCCATATTCCAGTGTATAGGTTTGCCAGCGGTTAAACAGAGCTTTTGAGCGTCCGGAGAGATTTACCCAGGGTTTTGGCTCCGTAGCCTGAACAATAGTAACAGCACTTTCTTCAACAATAAGTGCATTCCCCGGATTATCAACGGCAATATCCCAATCACCCAGGGCAATTCCGGTCAAATTAAATGTTGCCCGTACAGCTCCTCTTTCAAAATACTCAACATGGCTGGCCACTATGTCCTCAGACCCTTCTTTCTCCAATGTAACCGTTACGTCTTCACTAAATCCACCACCCAGTATAGTTAAAGTCACATCTCCCGAATTTCCGGCTTCTTCAGGCAACACACCACTTACTCCATAAATCACAGTCAACTGGGTGGCCGTATCCCGGCCTGCCACATTTTCTGCAATCAGGCTTACCAGGTATTCTCCGGGTTTTGTGAAAATATGCGATGGATTCACCTGATCACTATGTTCTCCATCATCAAAATCCCAATAATAGTTTTCCCCATATACTGTTGTATTTGTAAAGCTAAAAGACCTGATATCCTGGGAACTTTTGAAATCAGCCTTTGGCTTTGGTAAAAATCCTGTGTTAATGATATATGAACCGTATGTTGAATAATCACCACCCCATTTATCAACAAGGAGATAATAATTTCCTGCAGGTAGTTTTTCTGAAATCCTTGAGCCGGAGTTATCCTTATATCGTAATACCGAACGAATTAAAGTAGTACCGTCAGATTCATATAAATTCATATGGTAATCCAAATGGGATTCTGTACTGTCCATCAAGGTCAGTAAGCCACCCTCAGGCAAACTTAACTTCCACCAGTCATATTCATCATAAACACCATCTCTTCGACTTCCCAGATTCCCTGAAACTATAGTATCCAGCTTCATGGTATTTGCAAATTTCAAAGAATCGTTGGGTTCAGGATCACCAGGATAAGTTACCGGTTCAAAAAGAGGATAGATCGTGTAACTACCCCAGGTAGAATATGCGGCTCCCCACATATCCAAACGTAAATAGTAGGTGCCGGGCGATACATTAACTCCTATTCTCCCCCCTGAGTTATCTTTGTATCGTAACTCTGTACGGATCAAGGTAGTTCCGTCTGCATCATACAGATTTATGTGATAATCAAGGTGAGATTCGGTTGTATCCTGCAAGGTGAGCCTCCCGTCTTCCGTTACAGTGATCTCCCACCAGTCAAATTCATCGTATATGCCATCTCTGCGACTACCCAGGTTCCCTGTATTTGTTTTATTTAAAGTCAGGGGGATGGCAACCGGAACAGAATCGTTCACCTCGGTGTCACCCGGATAGGTTACCGGCTCGAAAAGTGGATAAACCGTATAGCTACCATAAGTAGAATATGAACTGCCCCACATATCCAAACGTAAATAATAGGTGCCGGGCGATA
>JANTGF010000060.1 GCA_024763075.1 Bacteroidales bacterium
AGCCGGCTGATGCTGTGCTGATGCGAAAAACCTATGGTATCATTGATAAAGGTAAACTCATTCATTTTGCCACCCAGCCTCCAGATAATATCACCTGTTCTACGGTCAATCTTTGTAATTTCATCCATATGCCTGCATGAAATTAAAATACTGGTATCAGAATCTATAGCCACGCTGTTAATATGCACAGGATCAATTTCCTCTTCGGTAAAATCGATGTAAGGTGAATCTTCATTTGCATCGGTTACTGCAAAATGATCAGCAGAATTCCATGTGTAAATCAGATTATTATCCGCATCAAATTCCTGAATAATGGCATCCAGAATGGTGGCTGCCGTATCCCCGCCTTCCACAACCTGACTCATATTTTCGGTATGCTTAGCCCGTCCCATAAGCACCATATGACCGTCATTGCTGTCAAAGGCCCAGTCATGGCCATCAATTTTAAATCCCCGGGTAGTTAAGGTATCGGTAACCTCCAGCATATCATTCATAAAGTACATTACCCTTGGTGCGCCGGTAAGATAAACAACCCGTCCATCAGGAAGGGGCCGCATACTACCGGAAGCTTTTTCCATTTTACGAAAGAAAACCGGCACTCCGTAATTATCAACAATAGCAAGATACTGGGAAGCATTATCTGCTCTCAAACCTTTGGATGCCAGGAAAAAATACCCGGGAGCCGGATTATTGGATGCAAGTATCTTTATCTCCGGAAATAAAGTATCCGGATCCTGTGCCCGGGAATTCCCTGCAAATAGATTACCAGTCAAAACAACCGTAATTAAACAAGCTGTCAGGATTTTCCCTGCAAATCTCATGCTAATTAAATGCATTTTAATTTTAAAAGTGTGGACAAAGATAATAATTACAGGGAATCACAAAAGGCATCTCAAACAATACCTGTTAATTGTTTATAATGCTTCCTGATCTCCAGCAACAGTTTATTTTGCGAATCAAAGCTATACTTATCTATTTTTGAGACTGGCAAAACACCCGGTGAAGTACCGGTAATAAAAACAGATGTAAAATCCGAGATTTCAGCAACCGCAATTTTCCTTAGTTTCACCTGTATCCCATTTAAATTTGCAATTTTCAATACATATTTTCTGGCAATACCGGCAAGAACATCCATATCGGGAGCGGTGTAAAGCACATTGTCCCGGATAAAAAAGACATTTGACCTGCTGCCCTCGGTAATGAAACCGTTATTGTTCACAAGCAAAGCCTCATAGGCTCCCGTATCAAGTAATCTTTTAAAAATAGCGGAACGTAAATGATGGTTGATGATTTTCGCATTGGGAACAGTCCGTTCGGCATTGTATAATATGGTTTCTACGCCATGATTCAACTGGTACTCCGTAGGGTAATGATGTTCAATAAAATAGACCAGAAAATGAGGATCCTCACCCTTTGTATTTTCAAAATTAAAAACCAGTTTTACATTCCCTGTATCTGTTTTATTTAATTCCAGAAGATCACATATTTGTTTTTTGATTTCATTATCCGGCAAATTTAGTCTTCTGGACCTTATTCTGGCTGTTTCCCTCAGGCGCTGCAAATGATCAGAGAGAAATAAGGACTTTCCTTTGATGATCCGAACCACTTCATAAACCGATTCTCCGGAATAGACAAGTGTTAACGGAAATTCCTCACATTTTAAGGATTTTCCATTCCATAAAAAAAATTTCCTGAAACATTCACTCATAACTTACAGCTGTAATTAAATTGGTGCTTCTAAGAAAACTCTTAATTTTTCAAGTGACTACTTTGAAGACGCCAAGGACAAGGCTTTCGAAGCTTTGAAAATCAAGGAGTTTACTTTTGTAAACGACCGTTTTCAAAACGAGAATAACGCAGTATTTGGCGTTTTCTAAGAGACACTATTTAGGCGTTTTAAACATACAAAATTTTTATATAAATAAAATGCTCAGATCATTTATCTTTGTCATTTAAAAATACAGAGTATTCTTGTATGCTATTATCGACATAGAAACAACCGGATTAAGGCCCCGGTTTGACAGGATCACGGAAGTTGCGGTTTTTGTTCATGACGGAAACCGGATTGTGGAAGAGTTTTCCACATTGGTAAACCCTGAAAGAACCATTCCCTACCATATTTCAGGACTAACCGGTATCACCAATGAAATGGTGGAAGATGCACCACCCTTCTATGAAGTTGCAAAAAAGATCGTGGAATTGACTGAAAACCACATTTTTGTTGCCCATAATGCCCGCTTTGATTATAATTTCATTAAAGAAGAATTCAAAAACCTGGGGTACCATTTTAAGAGGGAAATCCTTGATACCGTAAAACTAAGCCGCAGACTTATCCCCGGTTTAAGATCCTATAGTCTTGGTAAACTGTGCAATCATCTTGATATACACATTAATGACCGGCACAGGGCAGCCGGTGATGCCCTCGCGACAGTTAAGCTTTTTGAGATTTTGTTTCAACTTGATACGGAAAATAAAAAGAGTCTTTTTGCCGGTACTACCCTGAAAGATTTACATCCCTCCTTATCTGCTGAAAAAATAAAAGACCTTCCGGAAGAAACCGGTGTTTATTATTTCTATGATGAAAACGATCAGTTAATTTACATTGGTAAAAGCAAGAATATTCATCAGCGTGTGCTGACCCATTTATCCAATCAGTCCTCCCAAAGAAAAATAGAAATGCGTGACCGGATAGCAAACATCGATTATGAACTAACAGGAAGTGAACTGATTGCCTGCCTGCTGGAATCGGATGAAATCAAAAGAAACAAACCTGTTTATAACCGGGCACAACGGCGGGATACTTCTTATACAGGCATTTATGCTTCAAGAGATAAAAATCAATATTTGCAATTTTCTATAAATAAAATCCATGATGATCTTCCTTTAGCCAGTTTTTCATCGGTGGAAAAAGCAAAAGAAGTCTTAAATTATTTGACAGATGAGTATCATCTTTGTCAAAAGTTTACCGGCTTGTATAAAACCGACGGAGCCTGCTTTCAACACCAGATTGGGATATGTTACGGAGCCTGTGTAGGCAAGGAAAGCCCGGAATCATACAACGAACGAGCCGAAAAAGCATTAAAGACTTTCGAATATGAACACCGGAATTTCCTTATCATTGACAAAGGCCGTAATCCGGATGAAAAAGCAGTGGTAAAAATCATGCATGGAAAATACATGGGATTTGGCTTTTTTGATGCAGAAGAAGCAGATTTCTATCCGGATATTGTGCATGATTGCATTCAACATTATGCTGACAACCGTGATGTTCAATCCATTATTAAAAGACATATCAGGAGTGGGAAAATTGAAAAACTACTTGTATATTAGATGACAAACTTTAAACATAAGATTTAGTCCTTTTTTTCAGATATCATAAATTATCAGCATGGTTCCTCCTCAGCCTTCAATTGAAATATTAGGTATTCAGGTCAATGAGCCGGTTACCACTTTAACAGACCTTATCGTTTCTGCGGTTTGTTTTTACGCCTTTGTTAAGCTGAATAAAATAGCAGAGAAGACACCACTGCATCAATATCTGAAATACTATTTCCTTAGCATGGGGATGGCTACTGCTATTGGGGGTATCATAGGTCATGGTTTTTTCTACCTTTTTTCCTTTTACTGGAAACTTCCGGGATGGTGGACCAGTATGGTAGCTATCAATCTTATTGAAAGGGCTGTAATTGAATATGCCAGAAAATGGGTAAAACCCAAAACAGCCCGGTTTTTCGCTATTCTAAATATTATTGAACTAATCACCTTTATGACATTAACCTTTACAACACTTAACTTTCTATTTGTGGAAATCCATTCAACCTATGGACTACTGCTTTTCGTTGCCAGTTTCAGTACTTTTATTTATATCAAAACGAAAAGTAAAGGAAGTAAGTTTTTCCTGTTCGCCGTATTATTTGCTGCTATCTCTGCATTATTCTTCATGAACGAATGGAGTCTGCATATATGGTTCAATTATCTTGACATCAGCCATACCCTGATGGCCGTCAGTGCATTTTTGTTTTATAAAGGTGCCCGGGAAATTATATTGGAAACCCGGGAAATCAATTTGAAAATTTGAAAATTCGCTGATTTGAAAATGGAATGGGAATTGTAAAGATTAAATTGTCTGCTGGTTGAGCTTGTCGAAGTCAGTTTTACGAATGAAACAAGATCCAGGAATCAATAAACAAAAAAACCCATAACAAAAATATTAAATAATGAATGTTAAATGAAAAAGTTAATTACACCATAGGTTTAAAATATTTGTAGTCTACCCAGCCATCAATTGTATAAAAGTGCCATAGGCACGACATGATCATAGAAGAAAATAAAAGGATGGTTGTTAAAGGGTAATCGTTGATTGATGAACGCATAAGCGACAAAGGAGTGAAAACCTCACGAAGCAGCTTTTAAGAGATGGGCTTGTGGGTGCGAGTAACTGGTGAAGCGTTCATTCAAGAAGCAAGGAAAGCTAAGAATTGTAAGAAGACATCCTTCGACCCGGCTCAGGGTGCTACCATTTGCAGGTTTTCGGGACAACAGAAATAATTATAATGTTTTTATCTCATTTACAAGCTTTTGCAGTGATTCCTTTGCATGGCCAAACAACATCCGGGTCTTATCATTAAAGAAAAGGAAGTTCTCAATACCGGCATAGCCTTTCCCCATTCCCCGTTTCATCACAATGATATTTTTTGCTTCATGTGCATTGATAATCGGCATGCCATAAATCGGACTGGAAGGATCATCATGAGCAGCGGGATTCACCACATCATTTGCTCCAATCACGACAACCACATCTGTATTTGGAAGGGAAGGATTAATATCATCCATTTCAATCAGTTTCTCATAAGGTACATCTGCCTCTGCCAGCAACACATTCATATGTCCCGGCATTCTCCCTGCAACCGGATGAATGGCGTATTTCACCTCAACGCCTTTTTCCTCAAGTAAGGTATCCAGTTCATGACAAATATGCTGGGCCTGTGCAACTGCCAGTCCGTATCCCGGAATAATAACCACTTTTTGAGAATAACTCAATAAAATACTGGCATCACTCAGTGAAATTTCCTTTATGGTTCCCTGTTCATGAGTTGCTGCAGCGCCTCCCCCGCCGAAGGCACCAATAATCACATTAAATAAAGACCGATTCATCGCATTACACATCAGAATGGTCAAAATGGTACCCGCAGCTCCAACCAGGATTCCACCCAGAATCATGGCCTGATTGTGATAAATGAAACCACCCATGGCAGCGGCAATTCCTGTAAATGAGTTCAGCAGGGAAATAACCACCGGCATATCGGCACCTCCAATAGGCATTACAAACATTACACCATAAATAAGTGAGATCACCAATAATCCGTAAACCAACAACTTTTGTGAATCGTATGAAATATTTCCGGCCAGAATAAAAACAATAATCGTAATAACAATACCCAGAAGAAATAAATTAAGATAGGTTGTCCATTTCGCAAAGATATCCCCTACCTTACCATCCAATTTACCATAAGCAATCAGGCTACCGCTAAAGGCAACAGATCCGATAACCAGTCCGAGTAAGGTAACCAGGGTCGATGAATTATTCGGATTTGAGAATTCAATCAGGGCAACCAGGGCCGATGCGCCACCACCTGTAGCATTAAAAAAGGAAACCAGTTCCGGCATAGCGGTCATCTTAACTCTCCTGGCAATAACTGCCCCCAATACTCCGGCCACAGCAATAGAAAACACAATAATTATACCGTTTGTAAGTGCAATTCCATTACCATCCGCATCCTTGTGAAGAAAAAGTGTGGTAAGCATGGCAAGGAACATTCCTGCTGCAGCCCACAAATTACCTTTTCTTGCTGTTAGGGGATGACTTTGAAATTTCAGCCCTACCACAAAGAAAACCGCAGCCAGGAGATAACTCAATTCCAGTAAAACATCACCATATGACACACCTAAATTTGCAACTAATTCATTCATAATTTATTCTTTATTTCAAAATAGGGCAAGCCCAATTATTTTACAATCCTGAAAAGCAATTTCGCCGGGCACAAACTATTTTTTCTTTTTAAACATTTCCAGCATTCTATCTGTCACTACAAATCCTCCAACTACATTCAGTGTCCCGAATAATACAGCAAGAATTCCCAGGATGAGGTTTACCGAGACTTTGCTAACATCGGCATGCCCTACCAGAATGATTCCACCAATAATAATGACCCCGCTTATGGCATTTGCACCGGACATCAGTGGTGTATGTAAAACTGAAGGTACATTTGAGATCACCTCAATTCCAAGAAAAACAGATAAGACAATAATAAATATTGCATCTTTATTCGCATAAAAAAATTCAAAAGCTTGTTCCATGACCGTTTATTTTATTAATTCTTTTACTCTTTCATTCGTAATTTCATTATCATGTGTCAGGCAGGTACCGGCAATGATCTCATCTTCAAAGTCAAGATTCAGCTTACCTTCCTCATTTATGATTAGTTTCAGGAAATTGATCAGGTTCTTACCATACATTCTGCTGGCATCTACCGGCATATCAGAAGGATAATTGGAATTCCCGACCACCCTTACATCCTTATAATTTATAACTTCATCATTTTTTGTTACGGCACAATTTCCACCTGTTGAAGCAGCGAGGTCAATAATAACCGAACCCGGTTTCATTTTACCAACAGTGTCTTCTGTGATCAGCAAAGGAGCTTTCCTTCCCGGGATTTGCGCAGTACAAATAACAACATTGGAAGAAATCGCATGGTCCTGGATCATTTGTTGCTGCTTCTGCTTAAATTCTTCCGTTTGTTCAACAGCATAACCCCCTGCTGCTACATCGTCCTTTGCTCCTTCCACCTCAATAAATTTACCTCCAAGGCTCATTACTTCTTCCTTAACTGCTGCCCTCACATCAAAAACTTCCACAACGGCTCCAAGTTTTCTGGAAGTGGCAATGGCTTGCAAACCGGCCACACCGGCACCAAGGACCAATACTTTAGCCGGACGAATCGTTCCGGCGGCTGACATAAACATCATAAAAAAGTTGGGTAACCTGCCGGCAGCATCCAGTACTGCTTTATAACCGGCAACCGTTGCCATCGAAGACAGCACATCCATTGCCTGAGCACGGGTAGTTCGTGGAATGACATCCATACCAAAAGATGTTATTTTCTTATCTTTCAAGTTATTAATCAATTCGAAATTAAAAAAGGGATTCATAACCGATACCACGACCTGACCCTCTTTAAACTTTTCCACCTGTATTTTCTCTACAGGATTCACTTTCAATAAAATTTCAGATTCCCTGATAACGTCATCTTCAGGTAAAACACCTGCACCTGCTTCTTCATAGTCCTTATCCGAGATAAAAGCACCTTCTCCGGCTGATTTTGTAACAAGAACGGAAACATTCAATTTGCTTAAAGCTACTACACCCTCAGGCAAAAGGGCAACCCTGTTGTCGTTTGTATCTTTTAAAATTCCAATTTTCATGCGTCTGATTTTTTGCAAAGAAACTACTAATTATTGCTTGGTTGAATTAAAAGTTCATCTAAATAGCATCTAAAGGCAAGCACCTGTTATGCTGCACAATAATAACATTATTCCGGCAAATTTCTAAATTTATTTCCAATAAACCCTGATATGAATCTAACTTTCATGGTCTCAAAACAGGCATTTTAGTAAATTAATTCTGCAAAAATCACATGGAGAATATAATTTTTATAAAAAACTATCAAAATCATATATAATTTGATAAATATTTAGATTTATTTAATAAATCCAAAAATCTCTTTTTATAAGCCCGCTATAATCCAAAACCTTATCCATTAATCACTTCTATTAATCAGACACTTACATCTGAAATTATTCTGAAATCAAAAACTTTATGTTCTTCAACATCATTCTTTAAAAAACACAATTTGGTATTGATTTATTATTAATTTTGCAGGCTAAAATATTCAACAAAGCTCATTAAAATATGAATAAGATAATTGAAAAGGAGTATTTCTCAAAAAACGTTATCAAGCTCGTTATTGAGGCTCCGGAAATTGCCCATTCAAGGAAACCAGGGCATTTTGTGATCATCAGGGTAGATAATAAAGGGGAAAGGATTCCACTCACAATTGCAGATGCGGATGAAGCAAAAGGGACCATTACCCTCGTTATTCAAAGGGTTGGAGTAACTTCCAGTAAACTAACTGATTTGAAAGCCGGTGACACCATATTGGATGTGGCCGGACCGATGGGACAGTCAACACATCTTGAGAAAGTGGGTACAGTATTGTGTGCAGGCGGGGGTGTAGGTGTTGCCCCTCTGATGCCAATCGTTAAAGGTTTGAAGGAGGCCGGGAACCGTGTAATTACCATTCTGGCTGCCCGTTCAAAAGACCTCATTATTTTGGAAGACCAGATAAAAGAATATTCCGATGAATTAATTGTTATGACAGATGATGGTTCTTATGGTAAAAAAGGTCTGGTGACCCATGGAATGGAAGAAGTCATTCAGCGTGAAAAAGTAAATATGTCTGTAGTTATCGGCCCAGCCATAATGATGAAATTTGCTTCACTCACCACAAAAAAATACAATATTCCTACGGTTGCCAGCCTGAATACGATCATGGTTGACGGAACAGGAATGTGTGGAGCATGCCGTGTTACGGTAGGAGGAAAAACCAAATTTGTTTGTATTGACGGCCCGGAGTTTGATGCCCATCAGGTTGATTTTGACCAGATGCTGCAGAGGCTGGGAGCCTACAAAGATCAGGAAATGAAAGCATACGAAGAATATTTAAAAATGCACGCATAAAATGGATGATATAAAAGAATATTTAAAGGCGGAACGGAGTAAGGAATGGAGAACTGAACTCCGGAAATCAAAAAAAGCCAAAGAAAGGACAAGTCTCGAAAGGGCTTTGATGCCTGAAGCAGATCCGAACAAGAGAAATAAAAATATTGAGGAAGTTAACAAAGGCCTTTTAACCGAAGTTGCCCTGGTAGAAGCCAGCCGATGCCTGGACTGCCCGAATCCAACTTGTATTACAGGTTGTCCTGTTGGCATCAACATTCCCAAATTTATCAAGAAAATTGAAACAGAAGATTTTCTGGGTGCCGCCAAAGTACTGAAGGAAACCAATACACTTCCGGCAGTTTGTGGCCGCGTTTGTCCCCAGGAAAAACAGTGTGAAGCCAATTGTTTTTATACCGTATCTCTTAAAAAGACACCGGTAGCTATTGGTCACCTGGAAAGATTTGCTGCCGATTTTGAAAGAAACAGCGGTAAGATGTCGGTCCCTGAAGTCATGGAATCCGATGGTATTAAGGTAGCTGTTATTGGCTCCGGACCTGCAGGACTGGCCTGTGCTGGAGACCTTGCCAAATTCGGACATGAAGTAACCGTATTTGAAGCTTTGCATGAAATCGGCGGGGTATTGAAATACGGTATTCCTGAATTCCGTTTGCCAAATGAGATAGTAGATGTGGAAATTGATAACCTGAAGAAAATGGGGATCACTTTCAAAACAAACTTTATCATTGGCAAAACAGTTTCAATTGATGATTTAAGAGAACAGGGGTTTCAGGCTTTTTTTGTGGGGAGTGGTGCCGGTCTTCCCAATTTCATGAATATCCCGGGCGAGAACTACAATAATATATTCTCATCCAATGAATATCTTACCAGAGTAAATTTGATGAATGCTGCAAAATCGGATTATGACACACCTGTTTTCAGCGGAAATAATGTAGCCGTAATAGGTGGCGGTAATACTGCCATGGATTCAGTACGTACAGCGAAAAGGCTGGGTGCTGAAAGAGCTATGATCATCTACCGGAGATCAAGGGAAGAAATGCCCGCAAGGGTTGAAGAGGTTAAACATGCAATTGAAGAAGGCATTGAATTTATGAACCTTCATAATCCGGTGGAATATTTCGCTAACAAGGATGGGAGAGTAAATAAGATGCGTGTTCAGAAAATGGAGCTGGGTGAACCGGATGCTTCAGGGCGCCGCAGACCTATTCCCATTGAAGGAAGTGAATTTGACATTGACGTGGATACGGTTATCGTAAGCGTTGGGGTTTCACCTAACCCGCTTATTCCTTCGGCTTTGCCTGATTTAAAAGTAACAAGTTGGCATACTATTGAGGTGAATCCTGAAAATATGCAATCTTCCATACCTGATATTTTTGCAGGTGGTGATATTGTAAGAGGTGGTGCTACCGTTATCCTTGCTATGGGTGATGGGCGAAAAGCTGCAGAAGGAATGCATAAATATGTAACTGAAAAAGTTAAAGCAAATTAATTATCTTTATAAAAAAAATAAGCTATGGCTGATCTCACAACCAAATATATGGGTTTAACCCTAAGAAACCCCATTATCGTAGCAAGTTCCGGATTAACCGATTCTTTTGAAAAAATTAAAGAACACGATAAGAATAATGCCGGTGCTGTTGTTCTGAAATCTCTGTTTGAGGAACAGATTTTACTGGAAGCAGAACACAAACTTTCACAGGCAAAAAGCAATCCTTTCCTTTATGCTGAAAATTCAGAAACGCTGGACTACCTGGATATTCACCTCAAAGACAAGGAGCTTTCCAACTATCTGTCCATGATCCGAAAAATCAAAGATGAGTTGCATATTCCGGTAATTGCAAGTATTAACTGTGTTTCCTCTATGGAATGGACAGGTTTTGCCAAACAGATTGAAGAAGCCGGTGCAGATGCTATTGAACTGAACATTTTTATTCTTCCCTTCAACCTGGAACATTCCTGCACTGAAACAGAGGAAAAATATTATGAAATTGTAAGAAAAGTAAAGAAGGAAATCAATATCCCGCTGGCAGTAAAAATTAGTCCGTTTTTCTCTAACCTCGGACAGGTAATTAAAAAAATTGAAGCGGAAGGTGCTGACAGTGTTGTTCTTTTTAACCGTTTCTCAAGACCAAATATAGATATTAATGCAGTGAAGGTATCTGTTGCCGAGGCATTCAGTACTCCGGAAGAAATGTATAATACACTGCGTTGGATTGCCATTATGGCAAATCGTACGAATATGGACCTTGCAGCCACAACAGGAATCCATAACGGAGAATCGGTTGTAAAACAAATTCTGGCCGGAGCCAGTGTCGTTCAGGTGGCTTCTGCACTGTATAAAAACGGGCATGATTACATCACAGAAATGATCAAATTTGTGGATAATTGGATGGACAGCAAGGGTTTTAACTATGTTGATCAGTTCAAAGGCAGGCTCAGCCAGGAGAAAAGTACACATCCTGAGATATTCGAACGGATTCAGTTCATGAAATATTTCAGTGAAATAAAATAGATCATATTTTAAGTTGTTTTTGTAAAGTGCCCCTGTGTGGGCACTTTTTTTATAGCACCAGATGTGATTAAATGAGGTTTTATCATACTATAACTCAAATGAAACTTTGCAATTTTTGCGAAATAATACATTTTTGGGAGAATGATTATAATAAGAATAAATCTGTCACTATTCACCCCCTTCAGGGATGAAGGCCTTTTTTTTTACACCCTCCTGATCCCTCCGGTCTCAGAAGGGTTATTTAAATAATGCCCTATTAAGGGCTAAGAAAAAAAATGGATGATTAACCTACCCTTTACCTTTTATATGAAGTGCCACGATGTGACTCCATTTGAGCAACAATCCCTGGAAGGGCCGCATACCATGACAGGTAATCCAACTTTACCTTGCAAGGCATATAAGTGGGTCGGGTTTCTGTAGTTCCTTATACCAGACCACTCCGGGCTGAAATATGATTCCCTTTCAGAGCTGTTCATTCCGGACAGAAGGTGAATTTGAGTCATCCACAGACTTAAGTTTTCTAAGTTTGAAAGCTGTACTAAAACCATAAGGGTTATTCAAATAATGCCTTTTCAGGGCAAAAAAAGTAGTAAATTGATAGAAATAAATTAGGTTTTGAAAAGAGCGGTTGTAAAATCCCTTCATTTAGAACTCTTTTCTCCATCTGGTATTGCCACGAAGTGGCTATATTTAAATAACCATCCCTGTAAGGGGTGGTACATGGCGAACTAACCTCCGATCTCTGAAAGGGGTCAACAAAAAAGGAATGCATAGAAACTTTTACATTGGACTGTGACTTCAGTTAACCTCAGAAAACCCTCATATTAACAGATTTGAATCTGACAATAGAATTTATCGACAAATTCCACTTATTCACAAAAAGTTTTTTAATTTTGAATGATTATAAATTAGTTTTTTTCCTCCATCAATAAAAAATATGGAAAAACTGGATTATCTGGGGCAAGGGGATATTTCACTTATTGAAAATCTTTATCAACAGTATTTATCTGATCCGCTTAGTGTGGAGGAAAGCTGGAGAAAGTTTTTTGAAGGCTTTGAATTTGCACGGAAAAATTTTGATGAAAAACCTTCGGGTTCAATTTATGATAAGGAATTTAAAGTAATTAACCTTATTGAGGGCTACCGCAGGCGCGGACATCTTTTCACGGAAACCAATCCTGTAAGAACACGCAGAAAATACAAACCCACCCTTGATCCTGAGAATTTCGGACTCTCAAATGAGGACCTCGGTACTGTTTTTGAGGCTGGGAAAAACATTGGAATCGGGCCATCTCCTTTGAAAGATATCATCAGTCACCTGAATCAGACATATTGCCGTTCCATTGGTGCAGAGTATGGATTTATTCGTAATCCGGATATTATCAAATGGCTGCAAAACAAAATGGAACCGGTAAAAAACACCCCGTCTTTCACCCCGGAAGAAAAAAAACATTTCTACCTTTTACTAAAACAAGCTGTTGGTTTTGAAGGATACATACATAAAAAATTTATTGGAGCAAAACGATTTTCACTGGAAGGTACAGAAACCCTGATTCCTGCCCTGGATACAATAATTGAAAAGGGTGCAGAGCTGGGCGTGGAAGAATTTACGATTGGAATGTCTCACAGGGGCAGACTAAATGTACTTGCCAACATAATGAACAAGCCCTACAAAGATATCTTTAATGAATTCAACGGCAAATTTTATGATAGTAATGTCTCCCTTGGTGATGTAAAATACCACCTGGGATACAGCAACCGGATCGCAACCAGAACCGGTAAAAAAGTTAAGCTCAACCTGGCACCGAATCCTTCCCACCTTGAGGCAGTCGATCCCCTGGTGGAGGGGATTACCAGAGCCCGGATTAATCATAAATTCTCCGGTGATTACAATAAAATCATTCCTGTACTTATTCATGGAGATGCAGCCATAGCTTCACAGGGCATTGTATATGAGGTTTTGCAGATGTCGCAGCTGAAAGGATATAAAACAGGCGGAACCATTCATCTGGTTATTAATAATCAGGTCGGTTTTACTACCAACTATCTGGATGCCCGTTCAAGTACTTACTGCACGGATATCGGTAAAGTAACCAAAGCACCTATTTTTCATGTTAACGGCGATGATGTGGAAGCACTTGTTTTCACCATGCTTATTGCATTGGAATTCAGGCAAACTTTCCATTCGGATGTATTCATTGATATCCTTTCTTACCGGAAATACGGCCACAATGAAGGGGATGAACCCCGGTTCACACAGCCACTGCTTTATAAAAAAATTGCCAGCCATCCCAGCCCGCGTGAAATTTACGGCAAGAAATTAATAAAAGAAGGAATTTATTCGCAGGATGATTTGAACCAGCAAATTAAGGATTTTGAAGATATTCTGGATATTAAGCTGGAAGAGTCAAAACAAACGGATGAAGTACATATCCAGCAATTTCTTTCTGATGAATGGCATGGATTCAAACACCCGAACCGTGATGATCTGGCAAAATGTCCCAGAACAGGAATAAACAAAAAAGAGCTCCAAAATCTGGCAATAAAAGCAAATCATATTCCGGAGGACAAAAAGTTTTTCCGCAAACTGGTTAAACTCATCGATCAACGCATGAAAATGCTTGAAAATAACAAGCTGGATTGGGCGATGGGTGAATTGCTGGCCTACGCCACCCTGCTTGCTGAAGGACATGCTGTCAGGATCAGCGGGCAGGACGTTGAACGGGGAACTTTTTCTCACAGGCATGCTGTCTTTATTGAAGAAGATACAGGAGAAAAATACTTCCCTCTGAAACATATATCAGAAGATCAGGGTCAGTTTCATATTTATAACTCTCCATTATCTGAATATGGTGTACTGGGATTTGAATATGGCTATGCTTTGGCAAAACCGGACGGATTAACAATATGGGAAGCCCAATTTGGTGATTTCCACAATGTAGCACAGGTAATTATTGACCAATACATTAGCTCTGCCGAAGAAAAATGGGGACTTATGAACGGACTGGTTTTGTATCTGCCTCATGGATTTGAAGGCCAGGGGCCTGAACATTCTTCAGCACGGATGGAAAGATTCCTTTCCGTGGCTGCAAATAACAACATGCAGATAGTTCAGCCCAGTACCCCTGCCAGCATGTTCCATGTGTTACGACGACAACTGACCCGGCAATTTATGATACCCCTGATTATTTTCACACCCAAAAGTTTGCTAAGACATCCCTTGTGTACATCACGACTTGAAGACTTTGAAGAACACAGATTTCAGGAAGTAATTGACGATCAGAATGTGGAAGTCAGCAAAGTTCTCAGGGTGGTTTTTTGTTCAGGTAAAATTTATTACGATTTGCTAAAACGTAAAATAGAACTTGATGCAAAAGATATTGCAATTATCAGGCTGGAACAATTGCATCCTTTCCCGAAACAGCAAACAGATAAAGTACTGAAAAAATACAAAAATGCAATCCTGCATCTATGGGTACAGGAAGAGCCGGAAAACATGGGGGCATGGCGATATGTGAGGGAAGAATTCAAAGGACTTACCCTGCTACCTGTTGCCAGGCTGGCAAGTGGAAGTCCGGCTACGGGACTTCAGGGCCTGCACGAAATAGGACAGAAAGAAATTGTGGATAAAGTATTCAGGAGGTGTACCTGCGAATTGAAGAATAAGTACTGCGGCCTGCAGTGTGTCAATGGGAAAAGCAGACTGGAGGTATTGAAAGTTCAACAATTCATTGAAGATGAATCGAGATTTACTATATAAAATATACTGTATCAAATACTTGAAGAATTTGTTATCATAATCTGTAAATATGATCATAGAAATAAAAATACCCAGCCCGGGAGAGTCAATCAATGAGGTTGAGATTGCTACCTGGTTCGTAAAAGAAGGTGATCTGGTTGAGAAAAACCAGGAAATTGCAGAACTGGAATCTGAAAAAGCCACCCTTGCACTGATCGCTGAAGAAAGTGGTAAAATACAGGAACTTTCGCCGGAGGGAGAAGCCCTTGAGGTAGGTAGTACCGCCTGTAAAATTGACACCTCAGTTAAAGTGGATAAGAAAGAAGAAACAACACCTGAACCTGTCTCAGATAAGGAAGAAAAAGAGGTTCCTCCCGAACCTGAAAAACAAAAAGCACCCGGGTCTTCAGACAATGAAAAAGCACCTTCCGGTGACTATTCTGCCGTAAAGGTCTCCCCTCTTGCTGCCAATATGATGGAAGACCTGAATTTAACCGTTGAGGATATTATTTCAGGACTGCGAAAAATTTCCAAAGCAGAGGTTGAACATGTTTCCAAAGGAGTAAGCAAATCTACTATCGGCATCCGGGAACCGGCAAGCACTTCCAGAGAAAAAGAAACAAAAAAAATGTCGGTCCTCAGAAGGAAACTGAGTCAGAGACTGGTTGCAGTTAAAAATGAGACTGCCATGCTTACCACTTTTAACGAAGTGGATATGAGTGAAGTCATTCGCATAAGAAAGACCTGGCAGGCCAGATTTGTAGAGACTCACGGGATCAAACTCGGCTTCATGTCTTTCTTTACAAAAGCTGCAAGCCTTGCATTGAAAGAAAAGCCGGGTGTAAATTCAATGATTGACGGGGAAAACCTGGTCAGCTTTAATTATTCTGACATTGGCATTGCTGTGCAAACAGAAAAAGGACTGATGGTACCTGTCATTCGCAGTGCCGAATCTTTAAGTCTGGCAGAAATTGAAAAAGAAATTCTGAAACTTGCAGATAAAGCACGGAAAAACAGGATCAGTATTGAGGACATGTCAGGGGGAACTTTCACAATTACCAACGGTGGGGTTTTTGGATCCATGCTTTCAACTCCTATTCTTAACCCTCCGCAATCGGCCATACTTGGAATGCATAATATCGTGGAGCGCCCGGTTGCAGTAAATGGTAAAGTCGAAATTCGCCCCATCATGTACCTGGCCCTGTCCTACGACCACAGGGTTATTGACGGCAGAGACTCTGTTGGTTTTCTGGTAAGGATAAAGGAATTGATTGAATCACCTGTCCAGATGCTGGTTGGAGGCATAAGCCTGGAGAACTTATTGCTTGAAATTTAAGAAATTTAAAAAGTATTTAACTAAAAAGAATATAGTCATGAAAAAAATCAGCTGGATTTTACTGTTATTTTTAACAATTGTTACTTCAGCTTTTTCACAGGACCGCATAACCGGACACAATTTTGCCACCCGATCGGAAGTCATTGCGCAGCACGGCATGGCCTGTACCAGTCAGCCACTTGCAACCCAGGTTGCTCTGGACATACTGAAACAGGGTGGTAATGCTATTGATGCTGCCATTGCTGCAAATGCTACAATCGGATTAATGGAACCTACAGGAAACGGACTGGGTGGAGATATTTTCGCCATTGTATGGGATGCCAAAACAAAAAAACTGTATGGTTTAAATGGCAGTGGAAGATCTCCGAAATCTCTTACCCTTGATTATTTTAAGGAGAACGGGTATAAGAAAATTCCGTCACACGGTCCTTTGCCCGTATCAGTTCCCGGGTGTGTAGATGGCTGGTTCGAACTGAACAAAAAGTTTGGCACCATGAAAATGAAAGATATCCTTCAACCTGCCATTAATTATGCCAGAAACGGATTTCCGCTTACTGAACTAATTGCATACTACTGGCAGGGTGGGGCTAGATACCTGCAAAGATTTCCAAATTTTAAAGAAATATACATGCCGGATGGCCATGCTCTTACCAAAGGAGAGATTTTCAAGAACCCTTACCTTGCCAATACGCTTGAAAAAATTGCCAAAGGCGGAAGGGATGCTTTTTATAAGGGAGACATTGCCCGTATCATTGATAAATTCATGCACGAACAGGGTGGATTTCTTTCTTATGAAGATCTTGCCTCCCATCACTCGGAATGGGTAGAGCCCATATCTGTCAGTTACCGCGGTTATGATATCTGGGAATTACCTCCGAACGGGCAGGGTACTGCTGCATTGCAGATGCTGAATATTCTGGAAGGATATGATATTTCTTCCATGGGTTTTGGCAGCGCGGAGTACATCCATTATTTTACTGAGGCAAAAAAACTGGCTTTTGAAGACCGGGCAAAATATTATGCAGACCCTGACTTTAATGAGATACCGGTTAAACAGTTGCTTTCAAAAGATTATGCTGCCAAACGCCGGGAATTGATAAAGCCAGACCGGGCCGGGAGAAGTTATCCTGCCGGAGAACTGGAACAGGGAAATACCATTTACCTGACCGTTGCCGACCAATGGGGGAACATGGTTTCTCTGATCCAGAGTAATTATCGTGGAATGGGATCAGGGATGGTTCCTCCGAAACTGGGTTTCATCTTGCAGGACCGCGGGGAACTTTTCAGTCTGGAAGAAGGCCATATGAATTGTTATGAACCGGGCAAACGGCCTTTCCATACCATCATCCCTGCTTTCATTACAAAAGACGGAAAGCCCTGGATTAGTTTTGGATTAATGGGCGGGGCTATGCAGCCTCAGGGCCATACACAAATTGTGGTAAATCTCCTCGATTTTGGCATGAACCTGCAGGAAGCAGGAGATGCCCCAAGAATCAGTCATGGGGGATCATCTCAGCCTACCGGTGAAAAAATGACCGATGGAGGCATTCTTCACCTGGAATCCGGTATTGACTATGATACGCTGAGAAAACTCATGAGTATGGGTTATAAGATCCAATGGATGAAAGGTGGATATGGCGGTTATCAGGCCATTATGTGGGATGAAAAGAATAAAGTTTACTTTGGCGCCTCTGAATCACGCAAGGACGGACAGGCGGCAGGTTACTAAACATTTTTTAATATGAATTCTCAAAAATTAATTCTCCTTTTAATAATCCTTGTTGCTATTTTGAGCTCCTGCTCCGGAAAGAAAAAGGAAATAACTGATTCAGATGAAAATATAATTGCTGCCTCAGAAAGAAAAGTAGCTGATTCTTCTGTTAACAAGGAAGAAAACAACCAAACATCACCTTTGGAAAACCGGGATTTAATAGCTCATATTTTACAAAAGCATAAGGGGAAAGTCATATACCTTGATATCTGGGCCACATGGTGTGGTCCTTGTCTGGCTTGTATGCAGTCTTCCGAAAGTTTGCAGAAAGAATTTAAGGATAAAGATGTACGATTTGTATATTTCTGTGTTAAATCTAAAAAAGAAGACTGGCAGGCTAAAATAGATGAATGTAAAATAAAAGGGGATCATTATTTATTAAGTGATCCGGAATATGATGCATTAAACAAAAAACTTGATATTAACGGAATTCCAAGATATTTACTCATCGATAAAAAGGGGGAAATTGTCAATAAGAAAGCACTGAGTCCTGGTCTTGGAGGTCATGTAGATCAAAATCTGATCCGTGAAATAAATGAATTAATTGATAAATGAGCCAACATAAAACAGCCATTATTGCAGGAGCAACAGGCCTGACGGGCAGTCATTTATTAAACTATCTGATTGAAAATCATGATATTGATAAAATTAGAGTGATTGGCCGCAGGAAACCGGAATCTTCAAGTTCAAAAATAGAATTTCTATCTACCGATTTCTCAGATGAAACCACCTTAAAAAATTTCATGAAAGGGGATCTATGCTTTTGTTGTCTGGGTACAACCATTAAAAAAGCAGGCTCAAAGGAAAATTTCAAGAAAATTGATCTGGAGATACCGGTTCTGCTGGCACAGATTGCCCATGATAATAAAGTTTCTGCTTTTGGAGTCGTATCTTCAATAGGAGCAAAAGCCTCCTCTTCTAACTTTTATTTACGTGTCAAGGGTCAAATGGAAAAAGAAATTCTACAAATTCCATTTAAAAACACTATCATTGCCCGGCCATCCATGCTACTGGGCAAAAGACATGAATTTCGTTTTGGCGAAGAAGCCGGAAAATTTTTTATGAAGGCTTTGTCCTTTGCTTTCATGGGATCCTTAAAAAAATACAGGGCCATTGAAGCGGAAACTGTAGCACAGGCGCTTTTGGTTCTGGCACTTGAAAATCCAACGAACAAAAAGATCTTTGAATCCAATGAACTGGAAGAATTCGGGACCAGAAAGTAATGAAGAATAAAATAACCTGGTGTTAAGTCAAATATATTATGAAGCTACCATTTCTCATCCGAAGCTTGCCTGCCGGCCTTGATCTGCCATAGCTATGCGAAGGCGATACAGGCAGGGAAGTATGACTGAGAAGTCCTGGAAATCTAGAAGATTTCTCACCATCGTACCTCAGGTTCGAAATGACAGATAAAATATGACCCGACACTAAGATTCACTCGACTCCTGATTTCCTTTTTCATCCGGGCTCATATCCGCATCATTCACATTTTCAACTTCAGGCTGAATTTTCTCCGAAGGTACAGACCGGATCATCAGAAAAGCTGTAAACCATGGAATAATTATAATAATAAAAAATCCAAATGAAATGGTAAGTAATAAATCAGAACCCGGCCAATGCATTATTTTAAAAAGGTACCCGATAACAATTACCAGAAAGGTTACTCCTGCCCAGGTAAATACATTTTTTTTATGATAGATACCACCAAGAAATGAAGATAATGCCAGTAAAATAAATCCCAAAACAGGAAGTCCGTTCATCGAATCAACAGGAGTTTGCTCACTGTTTTCAATTATATTTCCTGAATTATTTATCACCCAGTGCTGTATTTCCGCCAAATGGTTAAAAGTCAGAATTGCCACACCAATGGCTGCCAAAAAAACAGATAACCTTCTCATAATATTTTAATTAATAAGCTACTTTATTGTATTAAAAATATCTAGTAATTTTTTTTCTTCCAAACTCCAGCACAATTCTTCTGAGGCCGTCTTCAGATTATTTTTCCAGTACTCCCGCTTTTTATCATCATTTAACATTGTGTCTATTTGTTTGGCAATATTTTCCGGTTCAAATGACTTCAAGACCTCACCTACCCCATATTCCTCTACAATCGCTTCCATTTCAGGAAAAGGAGAAACCAGTACCGGAATTTCAGCATGAATATAATCAAATATTTTATTAGGAAGAGCATAGTAATAATTCAATCCCTGTTTTTGTTCGAATGAAATGCCTAAACAAGCCTGCCTGGTTATGGAAGAAAGTTTGGCGGGAAGTATTCTTCCAAGAAATATCACCTTATTCTCAACGTTAAGGAAATGAGCATGTTTTTCCAACTCTTTCCGTTCCGGGCCATCACCGGCAATAGCCAAAACAACATCTTCAAGATAAGCCATTGACTGAATGGCCAGATCTATGCCTCTTGCCATATTTAATGCTCCCTGATAAATAATTATTCTTCTGCCATTGATGCCAGGAATATCATATTTCAATTGACCTTTAGTACTACATTCAGGTAAGTTCCGGATTACTTTTGCCTCAACATTATACTTTTCCCTATAAATATTTGCAATTGACTGGTTTACTGTATAAAAATAATTCAGTTTCGGAACAATAAAAGACTCCATAGATAACCAGATTTTTTGAACTGATTTTCGTCCGGCCAATTCCGGAACTTCCGTGAAGTATTCATGCGAATCATACACCAAAGGGATACTTTTTATCTTCGAAGCCCAGTAATTTGCAGGTAATGTATCCAGGTCATTTGCCAGAAGGATATCTGCTTTTCTGAATAATATAAAAAAAAGTAGGCGGATATTCAGAAAGAAATAAAACAATGGTCCCTTTTTAAACCACAAGGAAAAACGGTGAACCGGAAATTGAAAATTCTTATAATCCGGGCTTTGTGGAAGATTCCGGCCAAGAATAAGCAGCTTATATCCATTGCGACTTAGCGTTCCGGCAACCTTTATCACCCGCTGATCTGTTACAATGTCATTGGATACTGAAATAATAATTTTCTTCAAGCCGTTTTATCTGTTAAATTTGAATCCGGATTTGTAAATTCCAAAACACATACAATTTCATCTACGAAATTAGAAAAAAAGAAGGAATTATTGCGAAGTAAGATTACAATTATAAAATCATCTGGAGCTTATTGAGCTGTTTAAAGGCAAAAGACGATTACTGAAAAATTAATACAATAAACTCAAATGAAGATTCTTAAAGATTTCTCACTTAAAGACTACAACTCATTTAACCTGGACGTAAAGGCACGGTTTTTTGTGAAAATCAATTCTGAAAAAGATCTTCCCAAACTGACAGAATCAGGGCATCTTAACACGGGATCATTTCTTATTGTAGGAGAAGGTTCAAATATTCTTTTCAGGGATAATTTTAAAGGAACAGTTATTCATCCTGACTTTAAAGGCATCCAATTAATTAAAGAAACGGATGATCTGGTTTTTATCAAGGTTGGAGCAGGAGAAAACTGGGATAATTTTGTAAATCGGACTGTTGCCAGGGGACTTCATGGTATTGAAAATCTGTCATTGATACCAGGAGCGGTTGGGTCAGTACCTGTTCAGAATATTGGCGCTTATGGCGTTGAAGTCAGAAATGTCATTCATAAAGTGAAGGGTTTTCATATCGAAAAAGAAGATTTCAGTACCCTGACCGCAAAAGACTGTGAATTTGGTTATCGTTCCAGTATTTTTAAAAAGTCCTTAAAAGGAAAGTTTATTGTATGCTCTGTCATTTTTAAGTTAAAAAAGCATGCTAAACCTGATATAAGTTATCGTGGACTCAGAGAGTATTTCCAGCATACGGAGGAAGCAACCGCTCGAAAAATAAGGGATAAAGTTATAGAGATAAGACAAAGTAAGCTGCCCGATCCCGCCATTCTGGGGAATGCAGGCAGCTTTTTTAAAAACCCGGTTGTTGATCAGGAAACGGCAAATAAACTAATTCACAAATTTCCGGAAATTCCGCATTTTCCCGATCAAGACAATCAGGTAAAATTTTCTGCAGCCTGGCTAATAGAACAATGTGGCTGGAAAGGAAAAAGAACAGGTGATGCAGGGGTATATTCAAAACATGCTTTAATCCTGGTAAATTACGGAGAAGCAAGCGGAAGGGATATTTATGATCTATCAGAAAGAATAAAAGATTCTGTTCATAAAAAGTTTGAGCTCTTACTGGACCGGGAAGTTCTGGTAATCGGTTGATTTTTATCAGCAATGCATAATGGTATCGTAACCTGCTCTAAGAATTTCATTCACTCTTTCAGCAGTTCTTCCTTCAGCATAAGTTCTTAAAAGGGGCTCGGTTCCTGATGGTCTCACCATATACCATTCATCCTCATTCAAATAGAACTTCCAACCATCAAAATCTTCTACCCTGACAACTTTAAAATCGCCGAATTCTGAGAAACCATTTTCACGACACTTCTTCACAATCCTGTTTTTTAACTCAACAGGCATCTTCAGATCTTGTCGCTGATATACAAAGCTCCCTGTTATTTTATAAACCTCATTTATTAACTCACCCAATGATTTACCCGATTCTGCCATAAACTGAAAAATACTCAGACCGTTCCAGATGCCATCCCTCTCGGGAATATTCCCTTTTATAGATATTCCTCCGGATTCCTCGCCACCTACCAGAACGTCTTCCTTTAGCATTACTTCGGCAATTTTTTTAAAACCAATTTCTACCCGTTCAACCTCCAGTCCATAATGTGCTGCCAGCTTTTCAACCTTAACAGTAGATGAAAAACCCGTGACAATTTTCCCTTTCAGTTTCTTGTACCCTGCAAGGTAATGTATAAGCAACAATATGACATGATGAGAATCCACATAATTGCCATCCGCATCGAAAAGTGCTATTCTATCGGCATCCCCGTCAACAGCAAGACCAGCATCTACTTTCCAGCTTGTTTTTAGTTTCTCTGCGAAATCCAGTAGATTTTGATAAACAGGTTCGGGAGGAATTCCGTTAAAGAATGGATTCTTCTGACAATGTGAGCATTTCACCCCAGGTAAAATTTTTCTTAGGACGCGCTGACCCGAACCAAACATCGGATCAAATGCAAAATTTAAACCCGATTCTGCAATTAGTTTTATATTAAAATTATTTTTCAGAAATTCGATATAAATTGTTTCAAGATCAACATACTCCACTACATTCTGGTCGATCATATCTTCCCAGTTAATGGTCTCAATGTTCACTTCATTTGATTCATGTATCAGGTTCTGAATATCTTTCAGGTCGGTTTCAAACAGTGGCCCCCCATAAGAACCTTTCAGTTTTATACCATTGTAATCCGGCGGATTATGACTGGCTGTAATTATGATCCCCAGGTCAGCTTCAAGGTTTAGTACTCCGTAGGAAACCATTGGAGTACTAACGAATTCTGGTGCAAGATAAGTATGAATACCTTTAAGAGCCAAAACCTTAGCAACTGTTTTTGCAAACATTTCGCCACCAAATCTACAATCAAAACCAATCACAACAGAAAGATTCTGTCCTTTTGAAAACAGCCAGGTAGATACCGCAAAGGCTACCCTGGCAACATTATCCACGGTAAAATCTTTTGCAATAATTGCCCTCCATCCGTCCGTTCCAAATTTTATTTTACTCATTTAATAAATCTTAGACTAATTTTATTGCAGGATATGGTTTAAATCAAAAAGGTTTGTTCAAAACTACAATTTTTTACGATACGTGATTCACAATTAATTATTAAATATAGTCATTCTATCCATTTTTTCTGTTTCTTAACAGATTCAATCTTACCAGCGTAAAATAAAATCATTTATATATCCTTCTTTTGTTCAATGCGTTCTGATACTTTTTTGCATTCCGGTTATGCTCTTTCAATGTTTTTGCAAAATTGTGATAACCTGAAAAATCTTCTTTCGCACAAAAATACAGGTAACCGCTTCTGTCAGGATTCAAAACCGCATCAATTGCCTTTACCGAAGGAATAATGATGGGCCCGGGCGGAAGTCCGTAGTATTTATATGTATTGTAAGGAGAATCAATTTTCAGGTCCTTTTTCAATACCCGGGTCATTCCAAAGTCCCCTTTTGCAAATTTAACAGTAGGGTCGGCCTGAAGTTTATATCTTTTTTCCAGCCTTGTGAGATAAACCCCTGCAATTTTAGGCATTTCATCTTCTATATAAGTTTCCTCATCCACAATTGAAGCAAGCGTCGAAACTTCTATAGGCGTCAGACCCAGAGCCTTCGCTTTCTTTGTTCTTTTTCCATCCCAGAATAATTTATATTCTTTGAGCATTCTCTTAAAAAAACCCGTTGCAGAAGTATTCCAGTAAAACTGATATGTGTTTGGAATAAAAAGAGCCGGCAGCGTTTTTGCGTTCCATCCATATTCTGATAAGAAACCTTCATCCTTTAATAGTGTAAGAATGGAGAGGCTGTCTGCTTCAATCTGTTTCGAAATCACACCTGCCAGTTGTTCCATTGTCCTCTGACTGTTAAAAACAAGGTGAACGGGCTCCTGCTTTCCTGACCTTATGAGATTAACGAGTTTATTTTGGTCCATGCCGGGTTTAAGCATATAACGGCCTGCATTTAAATGATTCCTTAGATTTTTTTTCTCTGCCAGCCATCTGAATCCGGAAGTATCACTGATTATCCCCTCACGGTACAGGTTTTTTACCAAACCATTCATATCAAGTCCTGTAGGAATATATAAAATATAAGAATCCTGACCTCCCGGAATAGAAATTGTTGTATAGGTTCGTTTATAAAATTTAAATAAAATAACTCCGCCAACCAAAATAAACAGGGTTATGAATAAAAAAACGATTCTTTTAGATATCATAAAAACATATATTTATCACAAATACTATTTAACATTGCTTGCAAAAATCGTACAAAAATAACTTTTTAAAGAAGGATTGATAAAATTTTCCTAAATTAGTAGCCTGTCAACTATAAATTATGGATACATCAAATAACATCTGGTATTTTGAAAAGGTAAATTTGTTCAGGATATTGTGTCCTACAAAGTTTGGAAAATATGAGGAGTCTCATGTAATAAAGTCCTATAAGAGGGATGAGTTTATTTACTTTACAGATGATCCTGCCAATAACATATACATGATTTCCAAAGGGAAGGTTAAAGTTCTAAACTATACTGAAAATGGCGATGAGATCATAAAAGGAATTCTTGCAACAGGTGATATTTTTGGTGAAATGGCCGTTTTGGGTGAAGACAAACGCAAAGATTTTGCTCAGGCAGTAAGTAACGACACCTATATATGCCACATGAGCCTTGAAGAACTCCAGGGTTTGATGTTAGAGAACAAAAAATTTGCACTGACAATCAATAAAATAATCGGACTGAGAATAAGGCGATTGGAACGAAAACTGGATGCACTTGTTTTTAAAGATGTAAGAACCAGATTAATTGATTTTATCAGGGATTTGATCGAATCTTCAGGACAACCCTTTCATGGTGGCATCAGAATTAATCATTTTTACACTCATAAAGATATGGCTGACCTTATTGGTACCTCAAGACAAACTGTCACAACCGTTTTTAATGAACTAAAAGCCGAAAGATTGATCGATTTTAGAAGAAAAGAAATTTTTATACTCAATCCGGAATTATTTGAAAAAATCTGAGTCCAAACTTACTAAATCCTTTAAACATGGAGCTGCTTGAAATTTTAAAATATACCCTTCCTTCAATCATCGTATTTTTTGCCAGTTATTTGGTTCTTAGGGAAATGATTAAGAAGGAACAGGCTAAAGACAAATTTGAGTTGATGCTGGAAAATCATAAAATCACCTTACCTGTACGCATGCAGGCTTATGAAAGGCTGACTCTTTTTCTTGAAAGAATTACACCGGATTCACTGATCATCCGGTCCAGTAAGCCAGATATGACTGCCGGGCAATTGCACCAACGGTTATTACAGGCAATCCGGTCAGAGTACGATCATAATGTATCTCAACAGATTTATTTGAGCCATAAATCCTGGGAAATGGTAAAAAATGCACGTTCAAGTGTGGTAAAACTGATCAACTCCTCAGCAGACCAGGTAAAACCTGATGAACCGGC